>NZ_BAAAXG010000026.1:1899375-2215937 GCF_039535475.1 Streptomyces showdoensis
CACCTGTTCGGGGGACATGAAGCCGGGCGAGCCGACGACGGCGCCGGTGCTGGTCAGGCCGCCGTCCGTGACGGTGTCCACGGCGCGGGCGATGCCGAAGTCGATGATCTTCGGTCCGTCGACGGTCAGCAGGACGTTCGAGGGCTTCAGGTCGCGGTGGACGAGCCCCGCGGCGTGCACGTGGACGAGGGCGCGGGCCAGCCCGGAGGCGAGGGTGCGGACGCTGTCGGACGGCAGCGGGCCGTAGTCGTCGCCGACGACGGTCCGCAGCGAGGGCCCCGGCACGTATCCGACGGCGACCCAGGGCAGTTCGGCCCCGGTGTCGGAGCCGAGCACGGGCGCGGTCCCGGTGCCGCCGACCCGTTCCAGGGCGGCGACCTCGCGGGCGAAGCGGCGCCGGAACTCGTCCTGGGCGGCCAGCTCCGCGTGCACGACCTTCACGGCGACCGTGCGTCCGCCCGCCGAGCGGGCCAGGAACACCCGGCCCATGCCGCCCACGCCGAGCCGGCCGATCAGCCGGAACGGGCCTATGGTGACCGGGTCTTCCGCGTTCAAGGGATCCACGTCGACAGAGAATGCCAGACGGGAGGGCGGACGGGGGCCGTCCGGGGACCCGGCCGGGGGGCGAACGGGACCCCGACCGGGGGCCGATCGGGGTCCCCCGGCTCACCCCTCGCCGCAGATCTTCAGCCCCTTGGGGGTGGCGCACGGCAGGTGCCCGTGGGTGCTGATGACGCTCTGCCCGCCGCCCCTGCTGAGGAAGGTGAGGAAGCTGGAGGTCAGCGAGTCGGCGGGTGGCACGCCCCAGGTGTAGGCGTACTCGATCTCCCGGTACGGGTAGGGCGAGGAGCCGATCTCGTCCACGTTCGGGTGGCGCCCGTCGATGGCGATCCGGTGCAGCCCCTTCAGTCCGCTGCCGGAGCGCAGTTCGGTGTAGCCGATGGCGCCCGGGAGCGCGGCGACGGTGGCGAGGACCTGGTCGGTGCTGTCGAGTTCGCAGCGCACCACCGTGGCCTCGGTGTCGTCCTTGTGGGTGCAGTCGCGGGAGGAGTTGGCGGGCTCGTTGCGGCCCAGGACGCGCCGCTGGAAGACCTCGCGGGTGCCGGAGTTGGCGTCGCGGCTGACCAGCCGGACGGCGAGGTCGGGGCCGCCGAGCTGGCTCCAGTTGACGACGTCGCCGCGGTAGATCCGCCGTACCGCGTCGAGCGACAGGTCGCGTACGGGCACGTCGTCGTTGAGGACGAGGGTGAAGAGGGAGACGGCGACCATGTTCTCCCGCAGCTGCGGGTAGCCGTCGGGCTTGCGCCCGTCGGAGAGCGCGATGAGGGACGGGGCCGTCTTCCCGGCCTCGGCGCCCCGCTCGGCGAGCTCCCGGATGCCGGCGGTGGAGCCGTGCACGTCGACGAGGACGGTGGCGTCCTCGCAGTCCTCCTCGTACTGCCGGGCCAGGTCGCGCAGGACGGGCGCGAAGGCGGTGGAGCCGGTGACGGTGAGGGTGCCGTGGGCGCAGCCCATGGGCGGCGGGGCGTCGTCGCGGATCACGATGATCGTGGCGAGGACCATGACGCAGGCGGTGAGGACGACGGTGACGGCCCGGGCGGCCCGGCTGAAGGTGGGCGGGGTGTCGTCCAGGGTCGTGCTGTGGTTGGTGTGGATGTCGCCGTCGCGGATGCCGCCGGAGATGGTGACGGGGGTGTCGACGGGCCCGCCGGTGAGCAGGGCGAGCAGCTTGAAGTACTGGCCCCGGTTGAGCGGCACCTTGGGGAGCCGGACCTGGCTGCCGCCGTGGCTCAGGGCGGCGCCGGTGAAGGGCGCCTCGGTCGCGGCGACGGCCCGTACCCGCCGGGGGCCGAACTCCACGGTCAGCCCGTGTTCCTCCAGCTGGTAGTCCTCCCGGCCGATGGAGACGGCGCCGTCGTTCTCGATCCGCAGCAGCACGAGGGTGGCGTCCGCCATGTCCGGCTGGCCGTGGAAGAGACCCACGTCGGGGTTGTCCCGCTCACCCACGGGAGTGTCCAGTTGCACGCGGTAGCCGATCCGCTTGCGCCGCGGCACGCGGCGCTCGATGACGAGCACGCCGAAGGTCACCACGACGCCGAGCAGCGCGGTGACGACGGCGATGACGTTCTCGGGGCTGACCCAGTCCACGGCCGCCACGGTACGGACGTACGTGCGACCGGGTCCGGGACCTGGTCCGCCCGCCACCCGGCGTTCGTCCTTCCGTCACCTGCCGGGGCCGCCGTCCGGGCCCACACCTGTTGCCGGGGCTGCCGGGCGTGGGTGTAATGGCCACGAGGGGGCTGCCGCAGGAGGAGAGACCCCATGCGTGTCGTCGAAGTGACCGCCTACGGCGGACCCGAGGTCCTGAGCATGGCCCGTCGCCCGGAACCCGAGGCCGGGGACGTGCCGGGAAAGGTGCGGGTCCGGCTGAAGGCGGCCGGTGTGACCGTGGCGGACCTGAGGATCAGGGCGGGCCGGTACGTCGACGCGATCGGCGGGCTGCGGCCCCCCTTCGTCCTCGGCACGGACTTCGCGGGCCGGCTCCTCGACCCGGCGCCCGGTCCGACGGGCACCCTGGAGGCGGGCACCCGGGTGGCGGGCTTCATGCCCTGGTTCGACGAGCTGACCGGCGAGGGCACCTACGCGGAGGTCGTCCGCGTGGACCCGGCGTGGCTGGCCCCCATCCCCGAGGACGTGGACTTCACGGCCGCCGCCTCGGTCCCGCTGGCCGCGATCACCGCCCGCCAGGGCCTCGCGAAGCTGGACCTCCCGGAGGGCTCGACCCTGCTGGTCACGGGCGCCAGCGGCGTCGTGGGCCGCTTCGCCGTCCAGCTGGCGGCGGCGGCCGGGCTGCGGGTGACGGGCGTCTCCTACGAGGGCGACGAGAGCGAGCTGAAGGTGCTCGGCGCCGAGCACGTCGTGCCGCGCGGGGAACCGGCCAAGGTCCTCGCGGACGTCCTGGCCCACGCCCCGGAACGCTTCGACGGCGTCTTCGACGGCGCCCTCATCGGCACCCCGGTGCTGGCCGCCCTGAAGGACGGCGGCCGCTTCGTCTCCCTGGCCCCGGACCGCACCCCGACGGCCGAACGCGACATCGAGGTCCACACGGTCGTGGGCCGCCCCGACGCGGCCGCCCTGGCCGGGATCCTGGAACAGGTCTCGGCCCGCGAGCTCATCACCCGGGTGGCGGACGTGATGCCCCTGGAGGAGGCGGCCGAGGCCCACAAGCGGGCGGAGTCGGGGCACCGGCCGGGGCGGATCGTCCTGATGATCTGATCTGATCTGACCTGACCTGACCTGACCTGACCTGACCCGACCTGGCTCGACCTGGCTCGATCTCCCAGGTCTGGTCTGGTCCGGTCTGGTCCGGTCCGGTCGGACCCGATCCGCCCCGACGGGTACCACGGGCGGGCTACTCCGCGAAGAATCCCTGCACGTCGGCGATCAGGTCCGCCGTGCCGCCGTGGTTGTAGAACGTCACCTTCCCGTCCTTCACCGGCACGATCACCAGGTTCGAGACCGTCGCGCCCTTCGGGACGTTGAGGTTCGACGCGGCGGTGCGGGTCGTGCCGTACGGGTAGGCCGTGACGTACGTGTTCGACGTCGTGTTCGTGGCGGTCACGTTGAGGACGACCGCCGTGGCGCCCGTCGCCGGGACCCCGGCCCTGCCCGCCACGGTCAGGGTCACCGTGCCGCCCGCGCCGAGCTTCGCCTTGGCGACGCCGGTGCCGGCGCGGGTGTCCATCAGGCGCTGCGGGTAGACGGAGGAGTAGAGCGAGCCGACCCGCTCGCTCGTGTAGTAGCCCGCCACGTCGGCGATCAGGTCGACCGCGCCGGCGTGGTTGTAGAGGTCGACGCCGCCGTCCTTCACGGGCACGACCACCAGGTTGGAACGGGTCTCGCCCGCACCGGGGTTGAGGTGCGAGCCGACGACCGCCGCGCCCTTGGGCAGGGCGGTGACGAAGGTGCCGGCGGAGACGTTGGTCGCCGTCACGTTGAGGACGACCGCCGTGACGCCCGGGGCGTCCAGCTCGGTGCCCTTGAAGGACAGCCTGGCCCGGGAGCCGCCCGTGACCTTCGCCTTGGGCACGCCGAGCCCGGCGCGGGTGTCGAGCGCCCGCCACGGGGTCATCGGCCGGTACAGCGCGTCCTCGTCGTGGGCCGTGTTCGCCCCCGCGAGGTCGGCGACGAGGTCGACGGTGCCCGCGTGGTTGTAGAAGGTCACCTTGCCGTGGTCGACCGGGACGACGACCAGGTTGGAGACCGTCCTGCCCGCCGCCACGTTGAGGTTCGACGCGGTCGAGCGGCCGAGGGAGCCGTCGTACGCGGAGACGAAGGTGCCGGCCGTCGGGTTGGTCGCGGTGACGTGCAGGGCCACGGACGTGGTCGTGTCCTCGTCGACGCCGGGCGTGCCCGTGAGGTCGACGGTGATCGTCCGGCCCGGGCCGACCTTGGCCTTGGCGACGCCGGTGCCGTTACGGGTGTCGAGCACCCGGCGCGGCGGCAGGCTGGTGAAGCTGGACTCGGCCGGCGAGGCGCCGCCCCGCAGGACGACATCGCCGGTCACCGTCGTCGGGGCGCCCGCGGCGCCGTCGGGGCGGGCCGTCAGCGTCCAGGTGTAGCGGCCGTTCGGCATCAGCGTGCCGGCCTTGTCCTTGCCGTTCCACGACGGGCGCAGCGCCCGCCCGTCCGTGCCGGAGGCCAGCGTGTCGACCTTGCCGGTGCCGTGGTGGCGGGCCGTCAGGGTCCAGTCGCCGAAGGGCCGGGAGGGGACCAGCGAGCTGAGGACGACCGGCTTCTCGGGCTTCTGGCCGTCGACGACCGGGTTCGCGGCGTCCTCCCGGGAGAGCAGCGTCTGCGGCTGGCGCGCGAGGCCGCTCGGCACGACGTGGACGCGGCCCTCGGCGTCGGCGTACGCGAGGTGGCCGCCGAACTTGTCGACGGTCCAGGTGATCCGCCGCTGCGGGTGCCCGGTGTCGGGGAGGCTGCCGACGACGCGCGAGGACCCGGAGGCCTCCGTGCCCGTCAGGACCAGCTTCCCGGCCGCCTTGTCGTGCGTGACGACATAGCCGTCGCCGAGCAGCGCCTCGCCGGACGGCACGGTCCGGTCCGTCTTCTCCGTACGGTCGTGGACGCCGGCGGGGCCGCTCGCGCCGCAGGACCAGTAGAGCCAGCGGCCGACGGCCTGGAGCTCCTCGGGCACGCAGGGCGCGCCGGTGTTCAGCGTCTCGACGGTCCTGCCGGTCTTCAGGTCCTTCGCGGTCACCGCGCCCTTGTCGGCGCCGGCGCTCCACAGCCAGGACCCCCACAGGGCGGACGCGACGGGCGCGCGCTCCTCCAGGACCTGGGTCTTCTCGTGGTCGGCCTCGATCCGCAGCACGCGCTGGGTCGTGGAGGTGCCCTTCTTGGCGTCCACGACCACGTACGGGCCGCTGAGGTCGCGGACGCGGGCCGTGCCGCCGGGGTACGTGGAGCGGAACGCGCCCTCCTCCCAGCCCTGGACCGTGAGGTAGCCGTCGCTCCCGCCGATGTGGGTCAGGAAGCCGCCGTCGCCGGTGGGCCAGTACTCCTCGCACGCGGTGTCGTCCGCCGGGCAGGGGTCCACCCAGAGGCTCTCGGCGGAGCGCTTGCCGTAGGTGAGGGCGCCGCTCGTGCTCAGGTTCCGGCTCCAGGCGCGGCCGTTCGCCGACGAGTCGTCGCTGCGGTCGATGACGGCGAGCTGTCCCTGGGCGAGCGCGAGGCGCTCGACCGGGACGGTCTTGCCGGGGACCTTCTTCAGGACCGAGATGACGGGCCTGCCGTCGGGGCCTGCGGTGATGCGCCGGACCGCCCAGTCGGAGTTGTCCGGTCCGCCGACGACGACCGCGCTGTCGCCGCCCTGCCCGATGCCGCCCCAGGTCTGGCCGGTGAGCAGGTCGACGGGCGCGCCGCCCTTGAGCGGGACGGCCTGGACCTTGCCGAACGGGCCGCTGGGGAGGTGCACGACCCAGTCGCCGACGAGGGCCACGTCGTTGCCGTACACCGTGAGCGGCAGCTCGGCGAGCGGGGCCGAGGGGTTCGCGCGCGAGGCGACGAGGACGCGCCCGTCCCGGTGGTCGCCGTCGAGCAGGAGGTGCGTGCCGGAGATCCGGACCCGGGAGAAGCTCGCGGGGACGGCCGGGAGGCGGCCCTGGGCCTTGCCGGTCGCGGCGTCCACGAGGGTGTAGACCCGCTTGCCGCTCTGGTCGGGGCCCTGGAGCACGATCGTGGACGCGTCGCCCGCGACCGCCGGGCCGTACTCGACACCGGCCGGCTCCTCGACGATCACGTCGGCGGTGCCGCCGTCGGCCGTGGCGGAGAGGATGTGGGTGCGGCCCGCCGCGTCGTCCGCGACCGCCCGCAGCCCGTAGACGTTCGTGCCCTTCAGTCCCGCGGGCAGGGTGAGGGTGTCCACCCTGCCGTCGGCGTGGCGCAGTTCGACCCGGTCGTCGGACACGAAGGCGAGGGCGTCCGTACCGGTGCCGCGGCCCGAGCCGGTCGCCGAGGCGATGCCGGGGATGTCGAAGGTCTTGCCGTCGCTGAAGCGCGTCCACACGGGCTGGGTGCGCCCGTCCTCGCGGACGAAGACGCCCTCGGCGCCGACGCTGTCGGCGTCGCCGAACTCCGCCTGCCCCGCCTGGTAGACCCGCTCCCAGAGGGGGTTGTTCTTGACGGCGGCCGGGACGACCAGCTCCTGCGGCACCCCCGGAGTGTCCGCGGCCGCGGGCGCGGCCATCGGTATCAAGCCACCTGCGGCGACCGAGAGTCCGAGCGCGGTGATGGAAGCCCTCCGCGCGAGGGTAGTGCGAACCACCTGGGTTCCTCCCCGTTTCTTTCCCCCTGCCCGTTCCCCGGGGCAGGCCGGAGAGCGAGCGTAACAGTGTGATCGTCACACCGAAGGCCACTTTCGAACCCGTTCAAGCGGCCCGGACGGAGAAAAATCACGTCTGGTCTAGACCTTGACAGGTCCAGACCAATCGCGCTTCGCTGGCCCTTCCCCCACCGGAAGGAAGAGCGCATGCTGCGACGTCTTCTCACCGTCCTCGCCGCGATCTGTACGGTCGTCGGCCTCGCCGTCCTCCTCCCCGCCACATCGGCCGCCGCCGCTCCCGCGTGCGCGGCGCCCTGGAGCTCCGGCGCCGTCTACACCGGCGGCATGACCGCCTCGCACAACGGCCACAACTGGCAGGCCAAATGGTGGACCCAGAACGAGACTCCCGGTACCACCGGGCAGTGGGGCGTCTGGGCCGACCAGGGCGTCTGCGGTGACGGCGGCACCGACCCGGGCAACCCCGACCCGTCCGGATTCGTCGTCTCCGAGGCCCAGTTCAACCAGATGTTCCCGAACCGGAACCCCTTCTACACGTACGCCGGCCTCGTCGCCGCCCTCAAGTCGTACCCGGCCTTCGCCACCACCGGCGGCGACACCGTGAAGAAGCAGGAGGCCGCGGCCTTCCTCGCCAACGTCAGCCACGAGACCGGCGGCCTCTACTACATCGTCGAGCAGAACACCGCCAACTACCCCCACTACTGCGACGCCACCCAGCCCTACGGCTGCCCCGCCGGCCAGGCCGCCTACTACGGCCGCGGCCCGATCCAGCTCTCCTGGAACTTCAACTACAAGGCCGCGGGCGACGCCCTCGGCATCGACCTGCTCAACAACCCCTGGCGCGTCGAGCGCGAGCCGGCCATCGCGATGGCCACCGGCCTCTGGTACTGGAACACCCAGAAGGGCCCCGGCACCATGACCGCCCACAACGCCATGGTCAACGGCGCGGGCTTCGGCCAGACCATCTGGGCGATCAACGGCGCCCTGGAGTGCAACGGCGGCAACCCGGCCCAGGTGCAGAGCCGGGTCACCAAGTACCAGCAGTTCACCCAGATCCTGGGCGTCCCGGCCGGGGCGAACCTGTCCTGCTGATCAGCAGGGGGCGCTGACGTTGCCGCAGTAGATCCAGCCGGACGCCGGCGAGGTCACGTGGTACCAGCGGTTGCCCGCGGAGTTCACCCTGCTGTAGTCCCAGTAGACGTCCTGACCGTACGAGGTCTGGTAGACGACGCCGCAACTGGCCTTCTCGCAGGTCCTGATCGGTCCGCCGATCGACATCACCCACCCGGCGGTCTCCCCCGTGGGGGCCGCCTGGGCGGGCACCACAGCGGTCGCGGACAGCATGGCGCCGGCGAGAACACCGGCCGCGGCGAGCTTACGGATACGCATGATGGCTCCTCCGTCGTGAGAGGACCCCGGGTCTCCGGGGCCTGACGGGGCGCCACTCTTGTCGCGGCCACCGGGCCGCGGAAGGCGGGGTGCCGTCCGGGACGTGTCCCGGACGGCACCCTCGTCCGTCCCGGCAGGTCAGCCCTGCCAGTCGAGGAACGAGCTCCAGGCGGAGGGCTCGACCGTGAAGGTGGGACCGTCCTGGACCTTGGAGTCACGGAGGTGGACGGAGTGGGGGCAGGCGGCGACTTCTACGCACGCGCCGCCACCGCTGTCGCTGTACGAGGACTTGTGCCAGGCGAAGGCGATCTCGATGCAGTTGCCGCCACTGTCGCTGCTGTAGCTGGACTTGAACCAGTGAAGGGTGCCGCTCATCTCTGTACTCCCGCCAACTGCTCGATGAGGCCCAGTGACGTGCGCGGGTCCAGGGCCTGTGCCCGGATCTTTGCATACCGCTGCATGTACGTACTCACCTTGGCTCGGTCTGTCACGAGCACGCTCTCGTCCTGGATTTCGAGGTACACCGAGTGGTTGTGGTCCGGGCCCTCGACCACGTTCAGCTCGCCTCGCGCTCCCGCGTACGCGCCTCCCAGGGCGGCATCCAGCGGCAGCACCTGGAGGTTCACGTTGCTCCTCCGTGCGCACTCCGCCAGGTACAGCAGCTGGTCGTGCATGATCTCCTCGCTGCCGATCGGGCGCAGCAGCACCGACTCGTCGAGAACCAGCTCGATCTCGCTGGTCGGCGTCCGGTCGTACAGCGCCTTGCGGGCCATCCGACCGAGGACCAGCTCCTCGACCCGCTCCGGTGTCGGTTTCGGGTACCCGCCCGCGATCAGCGCCCGCGCGTACGCCTCCGTCTGGAACAGCCCGTGCACGATGTGGTTCGCGTAGAGCCACAGCGCCAGTGCCTTCTGCTCGATCAGCGCGTAGTTGCGGAACTGCTCCGGCAGCTTCTCCAGCCGCACCGGCACCCGCAGCTCCTCGAAGATGCCGAGGCCGTCTCCGAGTACGCGCTCCAAGTGCACGAGCATCTCGTCGCTCACCGGGTGAACGAAGCGCTCCATCGCGCTGATCGCCGCGCCGGTGTACCCCATGAGCGCCCCTTCCCGCTCCTGAGTGAGCCCCTTTCGCAACCGCATCTTTTTGGCCAGTGTCGCCGCCATCCGGGCCATCGGGCCGACGATTTCCCTGTTTTCCTCACGCGCCATTCGAGCTCCTCGATCGAACTCGACCGGACTCAACCGGTCTCAACCGCTCCCCGCCGAATTCGACTGCGTGCGAGCCGTGTTGACGCAGGTCAAAGGATTGCCGACGCGCCCTCGCAGTCGTGGAAAACGCTAGCGTCGAGCCGCCACCATGTCCCTGTGAATGCTTCGAAGAGCGAGCGAAACTCCGTGCCCTGTGATTGGATTCCGCTTTCCGGATTCCAGCTTCGTAAGGCGGGCGTGCAATTCGACGCCATCCGCGTCGACGGCGACGAGGGCCGGCGTCTCGCCGACTGGATGGAATCCCTGACCGGAGGGGATCCGGGGCCCGCCGTGGTCGAGGCGAACGGCCGGCGCGGGGTCTATTTCCTGCTGCCGCCGGGCTCGACGACGCACCGGTCGTGGCCGCGGGGCGTGACGCGGTTCAATGCGGCTCCGGCCCATGTGAGTTACGTGCCGGTGCCCGCGTTGACGGGGAAGACCTGGCCGCTCTCGTGGCGCTTCCCGCCGACGGAGCCCGGGCGGCTGGTGCACCCGTTACTGCTCAGGAGCGCGGTGACGGAGCTCTTCGCCGACCCGTACGCCGAGTGGTAATTCCCGGCGCGGCCGGACGCCGTCCGATTATCGTGCGCGCGTGACCGACTGGAGCAGCGTCGTTGACGCCGATTACGCCGTGCCCGCCGACCGTGACCTGGGCGAACTGGTGGGAGAGCTGTCCCGGGCCCTCGCCGACCCGGACCCGGAGGTCCGTGACGGGGCGCCGTACGCGGTCCTCTCCACCTGGCTCCGGCGCGGGGTGATCGACGAGCGCCGGCGGCAGGGGCTGGGCGACGAGATGGCGGTCCGGTTCGGGGACCCGGAGGTCCAGGCCCGTACCTTCGCCCCGCTCGTCCTCGACATGGTGGTGAGCGCCGGGGGGTTCAGCGCGGAGTGGGTGGACGCGTTCGCGCGCTGGTACCCGCAGGAGAGGGATCTCCGGGGCCACGACGAGGAGTTGGGCTGGCTGCACGCGGTCGCGCACGGTGCGGATCTGCTCGACCGGTTCGGGCGGCACGCCGAGGTGGACCCGGTGCGGATGCTGGAGCTGGCCGCGGCGCGGCTGACGGCGCCGACCGGGCACGTGCTCGACCAGCTGGAGGACGACCGGCTGGCGCGGGCGGTGGCCCGGGTGCTCACCCGGACCGACCTGAGCGTGCGGGACGCGACGGGCTGGCTGGACGCGGTCGAGGCGGAGTTCGGCGCCGACCGGCTCGTCACGCCGGTGCCCGCCCAGTTCTCCAACTGCCTGCGCACCCTCCGTCTGCTGTACGTCCTCGCGGACCGGGGCGTCCGCGCGCCCGGGGAGCCGGGCGCGGAGCCGGAGCCGTTGGGCCACGCCGAGGCGGTGAAGGCCCGCCTCGGCGAGGTCCTGGACCGGATGGTCCGGCGCTGAAAGGGGCGCTGAAAGAGGCGCTGAAACGGGTGCTGAACCGGGCGCGGATCAGGCGCTGATCAGGCGGGGCCGTCCGGGGCCGGGGGCCCGTCCGGGGCGGCCGCCTCCAGCGCGTCCATCGCCCCGATCAGCCGCTCCAGCACCCGTACGGTCTCGTCGAAGGCGTCCTGGCCGCCCAGTTCGCGGACGAGCCGGGCGGCCAGTTCGGCGTGTCCGGGGTCGATGCGGCGGACGGCGGCGCGGCCGGCCTCGGTGGGGGCGAGGAGCTTGGCGCGGCGGTGGGCCGGGTTCGGCTCGTAGGCGGCGAGGCCCTCCTTGACCAGCAGGTCAGCGATCCGCTGGACGCTCTGGCGGGTGATGCCCATGACGCGGGCGATCCCGGAGACGGGGAGGGGCTCCGGCAGGACGGCGCCGAGGACCTGCCACCAGGCGGCGGTCAGCCCGGCCGGTTCGGCCAGCTTCTCGGAGACGGCGAGGAACTGGCCGTTGAGCCGGAAGACGCCGAGCGCGGTGCGCGAGAGGGCGTCCTGCTCGCGGCGGCTCACGCGTTCAGCTCCGCGAAGGCGGCCGGATCCGAGTCGTGGAAGAGGCGGTACCAGGCGTCCCGCCTGCCCTCGTACGCGCCGAGCCGGGCGAAGATCTCGCGGGCGAAGGCCACCGGCTCGGTCGGGCCCGCGGTGATGAGGTCGCCGGAGGTGACGGCGTCGGCCTCGGTGTAGTGGGCGGCGCCCGCGTAGCCGGTGGCGGCCAGGTAGAAGGAGGCGGCGCTGGTGTGCGGGCGGGTGTCGAGCAGGCCCTCGCGGGCCAGCCCGGCCGTGGCGCCGCAGATCGCGGCGACCGGGACGCCGGCGTCGAGGAAGGCCCGGGCCTTGGCGGTGAAGGGGGCGAGCTCCTCGCCCTCGTCGTACTTCTCGGCGCCCGGGAGGATCAGCAGGGCGCTGTCGGCGGGGTCGAGCGCGTCGAGGGAGAGGTCCGGGAGGATCCGGATCCCGGCGATCGTGGTGACGGGCTTGTCGGCGGCCGGTCCGACCGTGCGGACGGTGTAGCCGGCGCGGGCGAGCCAGGCGGTGGCGTGGCCCGTCTCCCAGTCGGCGAGCGTGTCGTAGACGGCGAGGTGGACGGTCTTCGGGGCCTCGGGGCTGTTCGTCATCGCATCCATGACAGCAGACTGTCACTATGACAGCTTGCTGTCAATGAGAGGGGTCGTCCGCAGACCCGTCCGTGGACCCGCGCGGCAACGTCCGGCAACCTGTCTCGTCCGTCCCGGTCTCGGTGGACAAGATGGCCATGGCCCGCCCCACCTGCGGTTCCTTACCCTCGCCCCATGACCCCTCATGTCGAGCCCGACCCCCAGGCCGGTGCGGCCGTCAAGGCCGCCGACCGCGCGCACGTGTTCCACTCCTGGTCCGCCCAGGGCCTGATCGACCCGCTCGCCGTCGCCGGCGCCGAGGGTTCGTACTTCTGGGACTACGAAGGAAACCGCTACCTCGACTTCACCAGCGGCCTCGTCTACACCAACATCGGCTACCAGCACCCGAAGGTCGTCGCGGCGATCCAGGAGCAGGCCGGGAAGCTGGCGACCTTCGCGCCCGCCTTCGCCGTGGAGCCCCGCTCCGAGGCCGCCCGCCTGATCGCCGAACGCACCCCCGGCGACCTGGACAAGATCTTCTTCACCAACGGCGGCGCCGAGGCCGTCGAGAACGCCGTCCGCATGGCCCGTCTGCACACGGGCCGGACGAAGCTGCTCTCCGCCTACCGCTCGTACCACGGCGGCACCAACACCGCGATCAACCTGACCGGCGACCCGCGCCGCTGGCCCTCCGACACGGCCTCCGCCGGTGTGAAGCACTTCTGGGCGCCGTTCCTCTACCGCTCGCCGTTCTACTCGGCGAACGAGGCCGAGGAGAGCGCCCGCGCCCTCCAGCACCTTGAGGACACCATCGCGTTCGAGGGCCCGCACACCGTCGCCGCGATCATCCTGGAGTCCGTGCCCGGCACCGCCGGCATCATGACCCCGCCGCCCGGCTACCTGGCCGGCGTCCGCGAGATCTGCGACAAGTACGGCATCGTCTTCATCCTCGACGAGGTCATGTCCGGCTTCGGCCGCACCGGCAAGTGGTTCGCCGCCGAGCACTTCGACGTCGTGCCCGACCTGCTGACCTTCGCCAAGGGCGTGAACTCCGGCTACGTCCCGCTCGGCGGCGTCGCCATCAGCGCGAAGATCGCCGCGACCTTCGACAAGCGGCCCTACCCCGGCGGTCTGACCTACTCCGGTCACCCGCTGGCCTGCGCCGCCGCCGTCGCGACCATCCAGGTCATGGAGGACGAGAAGGTCGTCCAGCACGCCGCCCACATCGGCGAGAACGTGCTCGGCCCCGGCCTGCGCGAGCTCGCCGAGCGCCACCCGTCCGTCGGCGACGTGCGCGGCCTCGGCGTCTTCTGGGCGCTGGAGCTGGTCAAGAACCGCGAGACCCGCGAGCCGCTCGTCCCGTACAACGCGTCCGGTGCGGACGCCGCGCCCATGGCGGCCTTCGCCGCCGAGGCGAAGAAGAACGGCCTGTGGCCCTTCGTCAACATGAACCGCACCCACGCCGTCCCCGCCTGCAACGTCTCCGAGGCGGAGGCCAAGGAGGGCCTGGCGGCCCTCGACGCGGCGCTGACCGTGGCCGACGCCCACACGGTCTAACGTGACCGGCCCCCTCCTTCCACTGGACTAGGGTGTCCGGGAGCCGGACGGAGGGGGCCGACCACCATGCCCGCGAGCGGAGCTGTCACCCGCAACACCCTGCGGCAGCAGATCGCGGACGCGCTGCGTGACGAAGTCCTCGCGGGGCGTCTGCAGCCCGGTGAGGAATTCACCGTCAAACAGATCGCCGAGCAGTACGGGGTGTCCGCGACCCCCGTGCGCGAGGCCCTCGTCGACCTCTGCGCCCAGGGCCTCCTCGACTCCGACCAGCACCGCGGCTTCCGCGTCCACCAGTTCTCGGTGGCCGACTACCGGGGCATGGTCGAGGCCCGGATGCTCGTCGTGGACGGCATCTTCCGCCGCGCCGCCCCCCGCACCCCGCCCGCCGAACCCGACCTGTCGTACGGGGTCACGCTGGTCTCGATACGGCGCCGGGGCGAGGCGGCCGCCCGCGCGGCCCGCGCCGGCGAGCTCGAGGTCCTGATCGGCTACGACATCCGCTACTGGCGAGAGCTGGGGCGGCTGGTCTCCGCCAACGACCACATCGCCGACTTCCTGCACCGGCTGCGCGTCCAGGCCTGGGTCTTCTCGGTGCCCCGCCTGCGGGCGGACCGCGAGTTCACCCGCTGGCTGTGGAGCGGGCACGTGGAGCTCGTCGACGCGATCACCCGCGGCGACGCGGAGGCCGCCGTCGCGGTCGTACGGGAGTACAACGCGCGGTCGCTGGAGTGGGCGGACCTGCTGGCGGACCAGGAGGGCCCGGAGCGGCGCACCGGCTGAGGTGCGGATCCGGGCCGAGCAGCGCCGAGCAGCGCCGAGCCGGGCGGATCCGGGCGGATCCGGGGCTGATCCGGACCGAGCAGCGCCGAGCCGGGCGGGTCCGGCCGGCACAGGGCGGATCCGGGCCGGGTCGGGCCCGGCCGAGGGGGTCCGTGCCGGGTTGAGGCGGTTCCTCCGGGGGCAGTTCCCGGGCGGGGTGTGCGCGGGCGGAGGGCCCGACTACCCTGGCCGTCCCTGCAAACCGACCGTACCGACCCCGCAACTGACGGAGAGCGAGCCTCCCTTGGCCTGTGACCTGTGGCTGGTCCCCCTCGTCGACGTGCTGTGCCACAGCGCCGACAATCCCTTCGCCGAAGAGATCGCCGCCTACGACCACGCCCTCACCACGGCCGGCCTGCCGACCGTGCCCGTCTACGCGTACATGCCGGGACTCACCGGGGACGTCGCCCCGGTCGCCGGCTTCGACTACGAGGCCCTGCACTTCCTGCGCCGCGCCTACCTGCTCCAGATGTGCGGGCTGCCGGTCGAGCCGGTCGGGGAGCTCGGCGGCGACTACGAGCAGCTCCTGGAGATGTTCGAGGCCACCGCGCAGCAGTCCCACCTGGTCTGGCACTACGACCACGCGGGCGCCTACGTGCCGGTCGACTTCCCCGCGCCCCTCTCCAACGACGAGCTCCTGGAGGGCGGCGGCCCGCTGGGCTCCTCGCACGGTCTCCTGCGCGAGCTGCAGTTCGTCGCGCCCGCGATCGGCATCGACCCGGCCAACCCGCCCGCCGCGCCCCGGGCCCCGGAGCGGCCCACCGCCCTGGAGGAGCCCGCCGCCCCCGTCCCGTACCAGGACGACAGCCCCTTCGCCCGCGAGCGGCACGTCTGGCTCGGCCTCCACGCGGCGGCGACCCGCAGCCTGGGCCAGGGCTCGATGATCGTCCTGAGCTGACGGGTCCCGACCCGGCCCCACGCGTCGCCCCACCCCCCACCGGGCAGGCATCCGGCCAGGGGCCGCCGCCACCCGTACGGAATTCCCCCGTACGGGCCTCAGCGCGGCTCCGGCGGCCGCTGCCGCGGCATGTTCGGCCGGGTGCCCGGGGGCAGCGGGAAGCGGCCCGAGGGGTGCCCGCTCTCGGGGCGGGCCACCGAGGTGCCCACGGCCTGCAGGGCCAGCGGGGCCGGGCCCGAGCGGAACTCCACCATCCAGTCCGCCGTCTCCGCCCGGACCAGCTCCGTCACGTCCTCCGAGAAGCGGCGCAGCACGCCCAGGCAGCGCTCGGCGGCCTCGCTGGCCGTGCCCTCCGTCGGACCGAGCACCTCGCGCACGCTCTCCGAGGCCCAGTCGAACTGGAGCGCCTGGAGGCGGCGCTGCACCGCCTGGGCGGTGGCCACGTCCCTCATCCAGCCCGAGGTGAGCCCGAAGTACCGGTCGCAGGCCAGACAGGCCGCGCCGAGCAGCAGCGAGAGGTAGCCCCAGCCGGCGGTGCCCTCGGCGGCCCCGGTCAGGTCGAGCAGCGGCAGCGCGGCGCCCGCGATCACCCCGAGGGCGGTGCCCACGCGCAGCGCCCGGGCGCTGCGGCGCTTCCAGACGCGGTCGGAGAGGTACCACTCGGCGGTGCGCAGCGCGTTCGACTCGACCCAGCGGTAGAGCTCGTCGAGGCGCTCGGCGGGCTCGCCCCAGTCGCCGAGGGGGAAGGGGGCCCCGGTCAGGTCGCGGTCCGGCGCCGGACCTCCGCCCTTGCCCGGGCCTTCGGGATTCCCCGGCTGCGGCTGCATGTCCGGCTGCTGGCTCACCGGGGAACTCCTCTGTTCAGCTCAGCGCTCGTGTCCTTCTGTGACGTGCGGTGCACGTGGTGCCTGCCCTTCCTACCGCCGAATGGTGGGCCGCGGGCCCGGAATCCCGGGATTTCCGCCCTCAAGAGGGTCTTGATCAGGTAGAGGAGCCCGCAGTTTCTCACCCGAAAGTGTTGTGTCGGCACCCCGGTCGGGGACCACGTAGGCTCGGCTTACCGACATCCGCATCCGTATCCGCGTACGCAGACCAGCAGGAGTGAGTGACCGTGATCCCCGGTGGTGGCCAGCCCAACATGCAGCAGCTCCTCCAGCAGGCGCAGAAGATGCAGCAGGACCTCGCCCGCGCCCAGGAGGAGCTCGCGCGCACCGAGGTCGAGGGCCAGGCGGGCGGTGGCCTGGTCAAGGCGACCGTGACCGGCGCCGGCGAGCTGCGCGCCCTGGTGATCGACCCGAAGGCGGTCGACCCGGAGGACACCGAGACGCTGGCCGACCTGATCGTGGCCGCCGTGCAGGCCGCCAACGACAACGCGCAGCAGCTGCAGCAGGCCACGATGGGCCCGCTGGCGCAGGGTCTGGGCGGCATGCCGGGGCTGGGTTTCTGACCCGGACGGCGGGCCCGCGGCCCCGTCCCCGGCCCGGCCGGCTTTCCCGTACACCTTCAAAGGCCGGTTTCCAGCCACTACCGTAAGAATCAAGCACTCCCGAGAAGGGCGTTCCGTTGTACGAAGGCGTGGTTCAGGACCTCATCGACGAGCTGGGCAGGCTGCCCGGCGTCGGTCCCAAGAGCGCGCAGCGGATCGCCTTCCACATCCTCCAGGCCGAGCCCACGGACGTGCGGCGGCTCGCGCAGGCGCTCCTGGAGGTCAAGGAGAAGGTCCGGTTCTGCGCGGTCTGCGGCAACGTGGCGCAGCAGGAGCAGTGCAACATCTGCCGCGACCCGCGCCGCGACCTCACGGTCATCTGTGTGGTCGAGGAGCCGAAGGACGTCGTGGCGATCGAGCGGACCCGCGAGTTCCGCGGCCGCTACCACGTGCTCGGCGGCGCGATCAGCCCCATCGAGGGCGTCGGCCCGGACGACCTGCGGATCCGCGAGCTGCTGGCGCGCCTCGCGGACGGCGCGGTCACCGAGCTGATCCTGGCGACCGATCCCAACCTGGAGGGCGAGGCCACCGCGACGTACCTGGCGCGGATGATCAAGCCCATGGGCCTCAAGGTGACGCGTCTGGCGAGCGGGCTGCCGGTCGGCGGCGATCTCGAATACGCGGACGAGGTGACCCTGGGGCGTGCCTTCGAGGGGCGGCGGCTGCTAGATGTATGACGACCGGGTCCGTGCGCACGACGGCGCACTCTCAGGGAGGCTCCTCGATGTCTGACGCCACACTGCACTCCATCACGCAGGATCCGGACGACTTCGCCGTCCAGATCGCGGACTCGATCGAGAGCTTCATCGTCGCGACGACCGAGGTCGCCAAGGGCGACGAGCCGGACAGCGCGGTGCCCTTCCTGCTCCTGGAGGTCTCCCAGCTGCTGCTCGCCGGCGGGCGGCTCGGCGCGCACGAGGACATCGTCCCGGACGAGCGGTACGAGCCCGACCCGGGCCCGGACGTGGACGTGGACGAGCTGCGCATGGGGTTCGCGGTGCTCCTGGAGCCGGTGGACGTGTTCTCGGAGGTCTTCGACCCGTACGAGCCGCGCAAGGCCCCGGTCCCGGCCCGCATCTCCGACAACCTGGCCGACATCGTCACCGACCTGCGGCACGGCCTGGCCCACTACCGGGCGGGCCGCACCAGCGAGGCGCTGTGGTGGTGGCAGTTCTCGTACTTCTCCAACTGGGGCCCCACCGCCTCCGCCACCCTGCGCGCCCTCCAGTCCCTCGTCGCCCACGTCCGCCTGGACCAGCCGCTCGCCGCGCTGGACGGCCTCGACACGGACGAGGACCTGACCGAGGACGACCTCGCCGAGGAGGCGGGCCGCGTGATGGCCGAGGAGATCGCCGGCCCCCTGGGACTGGGCCGCCCGAAGGGCTGAGGGGCCGGGCGGGGCGTTTGGATAGCGGCGCTGTCTGGGTCGTTCTCGCGTGGATAGTGGCGGTGTCTGGGTCGTTCCCGCATGGATAGCGGCGCTGTCTGGGTCGCTCTCGCATGGGGAGCGGTGCTATCCACGCCCACCCTGTACGGAGAGCGGTGCTATCCACGCCCACCCTGTACGGAGAGCGGCGCTATCCACGCCGCCCTGCACGGAGAGCGGCGCTACCCACGCCGCCCCCGCATCTCGCCCCCCTAGAGCCGCCCCGCCTCCACGATCCGGCTCAGGAAGCGCTGGGTCCGTTCGTGGGACGGTGCGCCGAAGATCTCGGCCGGGGTGCCGCGCTCCAGGACGACGCCGTCGGCCAGGAAGCAGACCTGGTCGGCGACCTCGCGGGCGAAGCCCATCTCGTGGGTGGCGATGACCATGGTCATGCCCTCCTCCTTGAGGTCCCGGACCACGTTCAGGACCTCGCCCACCAGCTCGGGGTCGAGCGCCGCGGTCACCTCGTCGAGGAGCAGCAGGCGCGGGCGGCTCGCGAGGGCGCGGGCGATGGCGACGCGCTGCTGCTGGCCGCCGCTGAGCCGGTCCGGGTACTCGCCGGCCTTGTCGCCGAGACCGAGCCGGACGAGCAGCTCGCGGGCCCGCTCCTCGGCCTCCCGGCGCTCCGCCTTGTGGACGCGGCGCGGGGCGAGCGTGATGTTGTCGAGCACGCTCATGTGCGGGAACAGGTTGTAGGCCTGGAAGACCACGCCGATCCGGCGCCGTACGGTGTCGGCGTCGACGCGCGGGTCGGTGATCTCCTCGCCGTCCAGGAAGATCGCGCCGTCGTCGATCTCCTCCAGGAGGTTGGCGCAGCGCAGCAGCGTGGACTTGCCGGAGCCGGAGGCGCCGATGAGCACGGTGACCGAGTGCTGCGGGACCTCCAGGTCGACCTCGCGCAGCACGGGGTGCCCGGCGTAGGTCTTGCGGACGGATTCGAGCCTCAGGACCGCGGTCATACGGTGCCTCCCTGCGACTGGCGCCGGTTCATGCGGGCCGTGACCCAGTCGGTGAAGCGGGTCATGGGGATGGTGAGCAGGACGAACACGAGGCCCGCGACGACGTACGGGGTGTAGTTGAAGGTCTTGCTGGAGAGGATCTGCGCCGCGTACACGGCGTCGACCGCGCCCGCGATGGAGACCAGGCCGGTGTCCTTCTGGAGCGACACCAGGTCGTTGAGGAGCGGCGGGACGACCCGGCGGACGGCCTGCGGCAGGACGACGAAGCGCATGGTCTGCGCGTTGGAGAGGCCGAGCGAGCGGGCGGCGGCGCGCTGGCTGGGGTGGACGCTCTCGATGCCGGCCCGGAAGACCTCGGCCATGTACGCCGAGTAGGTCAGCACGAGCGCGGTGCCGCCGAGCACGACGGGGTCGGTGGGGACGCCCTGGAGGCGCAGCGCGGGAACGCCGAAGATCACCGCGAGCAGGCAGATGATCAGCGGCAGGCCGCGGAAGAAGTCGACGTACGCGGTGGCCAGCGCGCGCAGCGGGAAGAAGGCCGGGCCGCGCAGGGTGCGGGCGACGGCGAGCAGCAGGCCGAGGACGAGCGTGACGGCGCCGCAGACGACGAGGAGCTGCAGGTTGAGCCAGAGGCCGTCGAGGACCTTGGGCAGCGCCTGGCGCGCGTACTCGGCGTTGAAGAAGGTCTCTTTGGTGCGCGGCCAGCCCGGGGAGCCGGTGACGACGAGGAAGAGCACCGTCAGGGTGAGGGCGGTGCTCAGGGTGGCGACCGCCGTCGCGCGGCGGGTGCGGGAGCGCTTGTAGCGCTCGCGCTCGATCCGCCGCTGCGACGGCCGGTACATGTGACCGGGGGCGTCCTCCCCGGCCTCCCCGGCGTTCCCCTGCTTCTCCACGGTGGTCACTTGAGCACCGGCGCGCCGGCGGCGTCGGACAGCCACTGCTTCTCGATGGCGGCCAGGGTCCCGTCCTTGCGGAGCGCGTCGACGGCCTGCGAGACGCAGGAGGTCAGCGCGCTGTCCTTGTCGAGGACGAGGCCGAACTGCTCCTTGGCGGCGCCGGCGGGGGTCTCGAACTGGCCGACGACCTTGGCCTCGGTGACCTCGGCCCCGGTGATGTAGAACGCGGTGGGGAGGTCGACGACGATCGCGTCGACCTGGCCGTTCTTGAGGGCGGCCTTGGCGAGGTCGTTCTTCTGGAAGACCGACGGCTGCTGGTCCGGCTTGATGAGGTCGTTGATGACGTCGAGGCTGGTGGTGCCGACCTGCGCGCCGAGCTTGGCGCCCTTGAGGTCGGCGAGGCTGGTCGCCTTGGCGGCCTTGGAGTTCTTCAGGGCGATGATCGTCTGGCGGACGTCGTAGTAGCCGGAGGACAGGTCCACGGCCTTGCGGCGGTCCTCGTTGATCGACACCTGGTTGATGTCGAAGTCGAAGGTCTTGGCGCCGGGGGCGAAGGCGTTGTTGAAGGCGACCTTCTGCCAGACGACGTCACCCTTGGCGAAGCCGAGCTTCTGGGCGACGGCGTAGGCGACGGCGGACTCGTAGCCCTTGCTGTTGGACGGGTCGTCGTCCTGGAACCAGGGGGCGTACGCGGGCGTGTCGGTGCCGACGGTCAGCTTCCCCTTGGCCTTGGTGGCGAGCGCGTCCGCCGCGCAGGAGCCGGGCTTGGCGGCCGAGGACGACGGGCCCGAGGCGCTGCCGGCCGTCTCCTGGGGCGCGCAGCCGGACGCGGCGAGGGCTGCGAGGGCGGAGAGGACGGAGGCCGCGGCTATGGCGGCGGAGCGAGAGCGCATGGCGGGAGAGTGGCAGTAGCGCGGGCATGTGTCCAGGTCACACCGTTGCCGTCTCGTATGCCGGAACGATTGTGAAGGGCGTGTTGCCAGGCGCTATGGGCGCGGGCGCCGCGCGTCCGCCGTACGGGCGCGGCCCTTGGCGCGGCCCCTGTCGCGGCCACCGCCGCCGTCACCGCCGCCGTCACCGCCGCCGTCACCGCCGCCGTCACCGCCGCCGTCACCGCCGCCGTCACCGCCGCCGTCACCGCCGCCGTCACCGCCGCCGTCACCGCCGCCGTCACCGCCGCCGTCACCGCCGCCGTCACCGCCGCCGTCACCGCCGCCGTCACCGCCGCCGTCACCGCCGCCGTCACCGCCGCCGTCACCGCCGCCGTCACCGCCGCCGTCACCGCCGCGGTCACCGCCGCGGTCACCGCCGCCGTCACCGTACCCGCCCGTGATCACTCTCTGAGCGCCCCGTCTCAGCATGCGATATCACGTCGGCGTTTCCCCGTCCCTCGTTAGACTGAGCCGACCGCAGCGTGTGCTGCGGCGAGGACTGAGCGAGGAGCGCACGTGGGCCTTGTCGTGCAGAAGTACGGAGGCTCCTCCGTTGCCGATGCCGAAGGCATCAAGCGCGTCGCCAAGCGGATCGTGGAAGCCAAGAAGAACGGCCACCAGGTGGTCGTCGTGGTCTCCGCGATGGGCGACACGACGGACGAGTTGATCGATCTCGCCGAGCAGGTATCCCCGATGCCGGCCGGACGCGAGTTCGACATGCTGCTGACCGCCGGAGAGCGGATCTCCATGGCCCTGCTGGCCATGGCGATCAAAAACCTGGGCCACGAGGCCCAGTCGTTCACGGGCAGTCAGGCCGGTGTCATCACCGACTCGGTCCACAACAAAGCGCGCATCATCGATGTCACGCCGGGCCGCATCCGCACCGCGCTCGACGAGGGCAACATCGCCATCGTCGCCGGCTTCCAGGGTGTGTCCGCCGACAAGAAGGACATCACCACCCTCGGCCGCGGCGGCTCGGACACGACCGCCGTCGCCCTGGCCGCCGCGCTCGACGCCGAGGTCTGCGAGATCTACACGGACGTCGACGGCGTCTTCACCGCCGACCCGCGCGTGGTGAAGAAGGCGAAGAAGATCGACTGGATCTCCTTCGAGGACATGCTGGAGCTCGCCGCCTCCGGCTCCAAGGTGCTGCTGCACCGCTGCGTCGAGTACGCGCGCCGCTACAACATCCCGATCCACGTCCGCTCGTCCTTCTCCGGACTGCAGGGCACCTGGGTCAGCAACGAACGACCCGTCGAGCAAGGAGCCGAGCAGGTGGAGCAGGCCATCATCTCCGGTGTCGCCCACGACACCTCCGAGGCGAAGATCACCGTCGTCGGCGTCCCGGACAAGCCGGGCGAGGCCGCCGCGATCTTCCGGGCCGTCGCGGACGCCGAGATCAACATCGACATGATCGTGCAGAACGTGTCCGCGGCCTCCACCGGCCTCACGGACATCTCCTTCACGCTCCCCAAGGCCGAGGGCCGCAAGGCCATCGACGCCCTGGAGAAGACGAAGCCCGTCATCGGCTTCGACTCGCTGCGCTACGACGACCAGATCGGCAAGATCTCCCTGGTCGGCGCCGGCATGAAGACGAACCCCGGGGTCACCGCGGACTTCTTCAAGGCGCTGTCCGACGCGGGCGTGAACATCGAGCTGATCTCCACCTCGGAGATCCGCATCTCGGTCGTCACCCGCGCCGACGACGTCAACGAGGCCGTGCGCGCCGTCCACACCGCCTTCGGGCTGGACAGCGACTCGGACGAGGCCGTCGTCTACGGCGGCACCGGCCGCTGACCGGCGGACGTCACCGTATGGGCGGCAAACCGACGCTCGCGGTCGTGGGAGCGACCGGGGCCGTGGGCGCGGTGCTGCTCCGGATGCTCACGCACCACGCGGACGTCTGGGGCGAGATACGACTCCTCGCCTCCTCCCGCTCGGCCGGCCGCAAGCTGGCCGTGCGGGAGGAGGAGAGCGAGGTCCTCGCGCTGAGCGAGGAGAACCTGACGGGCGTCGACCTCGCGCTCTTCCTCGTGCCCGAGGACGTCGCCGCGCGGTGGGCGCCGATCGCCGCCGCCAAGGGCACGGTGGTCGTGGACACCTCGACCGCCTTCCGGGCCGACCCCGACGTGCCGCTGGTGGTCCCCGAGATCAACCCGCACGCCGTACGGATCCGGCCGCGGGGCATCGTCGCGAGCCCCGGCTGCTCCACCCTGGCGCTGATCGTCGCGGTGGGCGCCCTGCACGCCGAGTTCGGGCTCGCCGAGCTGGTCGTCACCGCCCAGCAGGCCGCGAGCGGCGCCGGACGGGCGGGCACGGCCGCGCTGCGCGAGCAGCTGGCCCTGGTCACCGGCGGCGAGCTCGGCACCCAGCCGGGCGACGTACGGCGGGCCGTGGGCGACCACACCGGCCCCTTCCCCGGGCCCGTCGCCCTCAACGTGCTGCCCTGGTCCGGGCTGCTCGCCGCCGACGGCTGGTCCTCCGAGGAGCTGGCCGTCCGAGAGGAGACCCGCAAGGTCCTGGACCTGCCGGGGCTGCCCGTCGCGGCCACCTGCGTCCGGGTCCCCGTCGTGGCCGGGCACGCCGTCTCCGTGCACGCCCGCTTCGAACGGCCCGTCACCGTCGGCCGCGCCCACGAGATCCTGGCGACCTCGCCCGGCGTGGTGCTGTACGACGATCCCGCCACCGGCGACTTCCCCACGCCCGCCGACGTCGTGGGCACCGACCCGGCCTGGGTGGGACGGGTGCGGCGCTCGATGGACGACGAGCGGGCCCTGGAGCTCTTCGTGTGCGCGGACAACCTGCGCAAGGGGGCCGCCCTGAACGCCCTGCAGATCGCCGAATCGATCATCGGCGCCTAGGGACGGGGTCCCGGGCCGCCGGAACGGCCCGCGAGCGTCCGCATTCCGGCCTCGCGTCACCGCTCAACTTTGTAGGATCTGTGAAGCCCTTGTGAGCAAATCGGCTTCGGATGCCTCTTGAACAGGTCAGATGTCCTGGACGACGATGCTGTTCCCTCCCCTCCGCAACCGGCGGTCGGGCAGGAGGCGTCTTCGCGTGCACCCATCACTATGTGGCCGTCCGGACAGCGCGAAGCACACCGCGAAAGCGGGGCATCGGGGGAGAACGGGTACGCATGACGACGAACGACGCACTGTCAAAAACGGTGCCGTACGCGTACAACCCTGACGGGGGGAAGCGTGTCCAACAGGCGTGGCAGAGGTACTCGACATCGCTGCGGTCATCCCGCTGCGCGGCACCGTGGCGCGCCCGCTCCGGCGGCCGCGCCCGGCCGGCGGCATGCCGGTGATCGCCCCCATGCCCATCAGGACCCGACCGACCGTGAACGGCATCCCGTCGCCCCGCGAGGGCACTGACGACGCGATGGCCGCCGGCACCACCGTCGACCACCTCACCGAGACCTACCGCGCCCACTACCGCTCGCTGCTCGGACTCGCCGCGCTGCTGCTCGACGACACCGCCTCCTGCGAGGACGTCGTGCAGGAGGCCTTCATCCGGGTCCACTCGGCGCGCAGCCGGGTCCGCGAGCCCGAGAAGACCCTGGCCTACCTGCGCCAGACCGTCGTCAACCTCTCGCGCTCCGCGCTGCGCCGCCGCATCCTCGGGCTGAAGCTGCTCTCCAAGCCGATGCCCGACATGGCGAGCGCCGAGGAGGGGGCCTACGACCAGCTGGAGCGGGACGCGCTGATCAAGGCGATGCGCGGGCTCCAGCGGCGCCAGCGCGAGGTCCTGGTGCTGCGGTACTTCGCGGACATGACGGAGGCACAGGTCGCCGAGACGCTCGGGATATCCCTGGGCTCGGTGAAGGCGTACGGCTCGCGCGGGATCGCCGCGCTGCGCGTCGCGATGGAGGCGACGTCATGAGCGGGCCGTCGGAAGGCGACGAGCACGGTGACCGGAACGACCTGGGCGGACGCGGAATGCTGAACGAAGGGCCGGAACCCGGCACGGCCGACGAGCTGGCGCTGCGGCGGCTGCTCCAGGGCGCGGTGTCCGGGCTCGAACCCTCCGAGGGCACGCTGGAGCACCTGCGCCGTGCCGTGCCCGCGCGCAGGGCCCGCCGGCGGCAGGCCGTCGTCGGCATCGCCGCCGCCGTCGTCCTCGTCGGTACGGCCGTCCCGGCGTTGGTGCACGTGGCGTCCTCGGGCGGGATCAGCGCCGACAAGGCCGTCAACGCCGGTCACGGCGAGCAGGCCCAGGGCGGCACCGGCACCGAGACCGGTGTCGAGGGCGGGCAGAAGAGCCACGCGCCGCCCGCCGGGACGGCGTCCCCGGAGCAGGGCGGGACCGGGGGAGCGGGCAAGCCCAGCGTCCCGGTGCCCGGCTCGGGCGGCGAGGCCGGCACCCCGACGAGCCCGCCGGTCACCTCGCCGACCTGCGAGGCCGGCCAGCTGAGCGTCAGCGCCGTCCAGTCGGGCGCCCCCGACGCCGACGGCAAGGTGTACGGCAGCTTCCGCATCGCCAACGTCTCCGGCAAGGACTGCATGGTCGGCGGCCCGGGCCACGTGGGCTTCCAGGCCAAGGGCGCGGCGGACGCGGCGAAGATCACGGTCGTCGAGCACACCTTCGGCGACGCGGCGAACGGGCTGCCCGACCCCACCCAGGAGTCGCCGACCCTGGTGCTGACCCCGGCCAACGCGTACGAGGTGCGGTTCGCCTGGGTGCCCAGCGAGACCTGTCCCACCACGAACCCCACCCCGACGCCCACCCCGACCCCGTCCTCGGGCGGCGGCGGTCCCGCGTCCAACGGCGGCGCGACCGGCGGTTCGGCCGGCACGGGTACGACGGGCAACCCGGCGAGCGCCCAGCTCCTGACGGACGGCACCCCGGCCGACGGCAGCGTCGCCGTGACGCACACGGCGGAGGCGGGCGGCCCGGTGGCCGAGGCGACCATCCCCAACGCGTGCGCGGGCACGATCTACCGGACCGGAGTCCTGGACGCCTCCTGAGACCCCTCGGGGCACCTCAGGAGCCGGGGCCGGGAAGCCGTGAGGCCGGGGCCCGGGCTCGGGGCCCGGGCCTCCGGGGCGGCTACAGCCCGAGGGCGGCGTCCCGCGAGGCCTCGGCCTCGCGGCGGACCAGCCGGAACCACATGAAGAGCACGAAGCCCGCGAACACGAACCACTCGGCCGTGTAGCCCAGGTTCTGGAAGGCCTTCATGTCCAGGCTCGTGCCGGCGGCCGCCGACGCGGGCACCGGAGTGAGCCCGGCGGGGGAGTCCACGAGGGTGATCCAGGCGTCGTAGACGTCGTCCGGCACCACGTTGACCAGCGCCGCGGCGCTGATCATGCCGAGCTGCCCGGCCGGCAGCCCGCCCGCCGTGCTGACGCCCTTGGTGCCCGGGTTCTCCGAGGCCTGCAGGGCCCCGGAGACGGTGACCTCGCCGGACGGCGGGGCCGGTGCCGCGGCGCCCGCGGGCAGCCAGCCCCGGACCACCGGCAGCGCCTTGCCGCCGTCCGTCTTCAGGAGGGTGAGGACGTACGAGCCGGAGCGCCCGTCCAGGGCCCGGTCGGGGACCAGGAACTGCTCCCCGTACCGCCCGCTGGCCTGCGCGACGCGGCCCGAGGTCTCCTTGTCCACGGGCAGCAGCGAGTCCAGCGGCTCGGTGCGCTGGGTCGCCGGGTCGGGCCGCTGCTCGGCCTCCCTGTGGGAGTCGACGCGGTCCTCGAACTTGCCCAGCTGCCAGGTCCCCATGAACACGCAGAACGGGATCGCCAGCAGGACGAAGACGTTGATCCCCCACCAGCGGGGCGTTCTCAGGAACCGGTACACACCCCCACGGTACGCAAGCGGGCTCAGCCCTCCTGCGGCCGGGTCCCCAGGTGCCGGGCCGCGAAGGCCAGGTCCAGGGCGACCTGCTTGATCCGCTCCTCCACGACCAGCGAGCCGTGCCCCGCGTCGTACCGGTACACGTCGTGCACCGCGCCCCGGGCGGCGAGCCGGTCCACGTAGTTGTCGATCTGGCGGATCGGGCAGCGCGGGTCGTTCACACCGGCCGTGATGTGCACCGGGGCCTTCACCGCGTCCACGTAGGTGATCGGAGAGGAGGCGGCGAACCGCTCCGGGACCTCCTCGGGCGAGCCGCCCAGCAGGGTGCGGTCCAGCGCCTTCAGGGCCTCCATCTCGTCCTCGTACGCCGTCACGTAGTCGGCGACGGGCACGGCGGCGAGACCGAGCGCCCAGTCCTCCGGCTGGGTGCCGAGGCCGAGCAGGGTGAGGTAGCCGCCCCAGGAGCCGCCGGACAGGACGAGCCGCTCCGGGTCGGCGAGGCCGCTCGCCACCGCCCAGGCGCGGACCGCGCCGATGTCCTCCAGCTCGATCAGGCCGACCCGGTGCTTCAGCGCGTCCGTCCACTCCCGTCCGTAGCCGGTGGAGCCGCGGTAGTTCACCCGGACCACCGCGTAGCCGTGGTCGATCCAGGCGGCCGGGCCGGACGCGAAGGCGTCGCTGTCGTGCCAGGTCGGGCCGCCGTGCACCTCGAAGACCGTCGGGAACGGGCCCTCGCCCGCGGGACGCTGCACGAGCGCGTGCACCCGCCCGCCGGGGCCGTCCACCCACACGTCCTCCACGGGCACCGACGGCGGCGCCTTCGGGCCGGGCGGGTCGAGCACGACCGAGCCGTCCGTGGACCGCACCACCGGCGGCTCGGCGGCCGAGGACCACAGGTACTCCACCGAGCCGTCCGGGCGGGCCGTCGCGCTCGACACGGAGCCGGCCGGGGTCTCCACCCGGACCAGGGCGCCGGTGCCGATCTCGTACCGCCACAGCTCGCTGCGGGCCTCGAAGCTGTGCACGACGAGGAGTCCCGAGCCGTCCGGATACCACTCGGCCGACACGTCGCCCGGCAGGTCCAGGCGCAGGTCGGTCTCGGTGCCCGTCGCCACGTCCCACAGCATCGGCTCCCAGCGGCCCCTCCGCTGGTGGCCGACGAGCAGCCGGGTGTCGCCGTCGACCGGGGCGAAGCCGAGGACGCTCAGGCCCAGCTCCTCCGTGCCGTCCTTGGTGTCGTCGAGCTCGGCCACCACGGAGGCGTCGGCCGCGCGCAGCACCCGCACCGAGGAGTGCATCGAGTCCCCGTGCTCGGTGTGCTCGATCGCGATCAGGCCGCCGTCGTGCGACAGGTCGCCGACCCCGGCCGACTCGCGGTGCCGGTAGATCTCCACCGGCCCGGCCGCGCCCGGCCGCAGCAGGTGGACGGTCGAGCCGTCCTCGTCCGTGGACCGGCCCACCACGACCGTGCCGTCCCGGCCGATGGCGAGCCCGGCCGGATAGGAGGGGTCGAGCCCCGGCACCGCCGGCTCGTCGGCGCCGGAGATCACGCCGCCGTCGCCGCCCTCGGCCGGGTGGAAGGGCTGGCGCATCCACACGCCGAACTCGTCGCCGTCGGTGTCCGCGAACCACCAGATCCACTGCCCGTCGGGCGAGAGCGTGCCGTCCGTCGTCCCGTTCGGCCGGTCGGTGACCTGCCGCTGCCCGCCGGTCGCCCGGTCCCACGCGTACAGCTCGTACGTCCCCGTCGCGTTCGACACGAACAGCGAGCGGTCCGGGGCCTCCTCGGCCCACTCGGGCAGCGAGACCCGCGGCGCGCGGAACCGCTGCTGCCAGCGCGGCGCGTCCCCGCCGCCGGCCCCGGCCCCGGCCCCGGCCCCGGCCCCGGCCCCGGTCCCCGTCCCGCTCCCGGTGCCCGCGTCGGCACCGGCCGTCCCGGTCGTGCTCTCAGTCGCCTTGCTCTCAGTCATGCAGCCATGATGCTCCGCCCCGCCGACAAATCGTTCGCCGTGCCCGCAACCTGTGGATAACCTCCCGGGCATGTACGCACCGACCCCCGACGACTGGCACGCGGCCAACCGCGCCCGCTGGGACGAACGCGTCCCCATCCACGTCGCCAGCGACTTCTACGACCTCGACGCCTTCCGCGCCGGCAAGGACGCCCTGCGCGACTTCGAACTCGCGGAGGTCGGCGACGTCACCGGGCGCTCCCTGCTGCACCTCCAGTGCCACATCGGCCTGGACACCCTGTCCTGGGCCCGCCACGGCGCCTCGCGCGTCGTCGGCCTGGACTTCTCCGAGCCCGCCGTGGAGACCGCCCGGTCCCTCGCGGCCGACCTCGGCCTCACGCCGGAGCGGGCGGCGTTCGTCGCCGCCGACGCCTACGACGCGGCGGAGGCGGTGCCGGACTCCTCGTACGACATCGTCTACACCGGCGGCGGCGCGCTGTGCTGGCTGCCGGACCTCGACCGCTGGGCGGAGACGGCCGCCTCGCTGGTCGCGCCCGGCGGGTTCCTGTACGTCGCCGAGTTCCACCCGATGTCCGACTCGTTCGACGACGAGACCGCCACCCGGCTGGTCAACGACTACTTCGTGCGCGAACCGTGGGTGGACACCTCGTCCGGCACGTACGCGGACCTGGACGCCGCCACCACCCACAACCGCAGCGTGGAGTGGGTGCACCCGGTCGGCGAGGTCGTCACGGCCCTCGCGAAGGCGGGGCTGCGCATCGAGTTCCTGCACGAGCACGACATGACGCTCTTCCCGCGCTTCGAGTCGCTCACCCGGCACGAGGACGGCTACTACCGCTTCGGGACCGACCGGCCCCGGATCCCGCTGATGTACTCGCTCAAGGCCTCGAAGGCGGCGTAGCCACCGCCGCCGACGGGACCCTGATGACGGCGCGCCCGCCCGCCAGATCCACCGTGGAGCGGTGCGGCGGGGCGCCGTCCTCCTCGTCGTCGCGCATCACGAGGGAGCTCTGCCGCTCCTTGAGCTCGTTCTGCTTGCCCTGCGAGAAGGTGGCGTGCAGTTGCTCGAAGCCGGTGGAGGAGATCTGCCCCGACCGCCGCCCGCGCCCGGTGGCGCGCAGGACCTGATCGCCGAACGCGATCGCGGTCAGCAGGATCACGAGCCCCGGCAGGGTCACGAACACGGCGAACTCCATGCCGCCATTCTCACCCCGGCCCGGGTCCGGGGAAAGGCTCGGGCGGACCGCTCCCGCGAGGGCCCGGGCGAACCTGTCCCGCCGGCACCTGACCGAACCGTCCTGTCGACGCCAGACCGAACCGGTCCCGCCGGCACCTGACCGAACCGTCCTGTCGACGCCAGACCGAACCTGTCCCGCCGGCACCTGACCGAACCGGTCCTGCCGGCACCTGACCGAACCGGTCCCGCCGGCGCTCAGACGAACCGGTCCTTCCAGTGCGGCGTCCGCAGGTCCGGGCGCACGTGGTGCAGTCGGCGTCCGTCCGGCCCCAGCACCTGCGCGCCCGACTTGTGGGTCCGCAGGCTCAGCGCGGTCCCGGTGATCCGCAGCGAGGGCGCCGCCCGTTCCATCGCCGTCGTGATGTCGTGCAGCTCGCCGACCGAGCGCAGCCAGGCCCCGACGGCCAGGTTGTGGCCGCCGGTCACCGAGGTCACCAGCCGGGTCTGCCGCAGCCGCGCCATCGCCGCCGCCGTCGACGCCACCGCGAGCGAGGGCACGTCCGCTCTGATCAGCGCCCACACCGGCCGCCCCGAGAAGCGCGGCGCCGGGACGCAGTGGTGGATCAGTGTCTCGCCGCCGATCAGGGCCTCCAGCCGGCGCCGTACGGTCGACTCGCTCGCCCCGCAGGTCCGCGCCAGCTCCGCCGCGCTGCGCCGGGCGTCCCCGGCCAGCTCCAGGACCAGGGCCTCGTCGAGCTCGGTGAGCTGCTGCGTACGCCGCCGCGACACCGCGGGCCTGCCCTGCACGGGTACCGGGGCGCCGGTCAGCTGCCGGGCCTGGCGCGGGGTCAGCTGGTCGAGCTGCCACAGGTTCCGCGCGCTGTGCACCCCGGTGACCACCTGGGTCCGCGAGCGGGTCACCCCGGGCAGCCGCTGCACCCGCAGCGACAGATAGGCGTCCAGGGCCTCCAGGTCGGGGCAGAGCACGAGCAGCACCAGGTCGGTGTCCCCGGTCACCTCGTGCACGCCCAGGGTGTACGGGTCGCCGGTCAGCTCGATCGCGGTCTCCTCGGAGCGGCCGGCCGCGCAGTCCACCTCCACCCAGGCGTACAGCGGTGCCCGGGGGCCGTGATGGCGCACCAGGAAGCCGGCCCACGCGTAACCGCCCGTCGTCAGGTGCTCCCAGCGGCGCGCGAGGGTGTCGGGGCCGGCTCCGAGAACGGCCGAAAGCTGTGTCCAGCTTGCCCGTGGGACGAGTTGCAATGCGTGGATCAGCGCCAGATCCGGCTCTCCCAGGACGGATTCCCCGGATGGCATGCGTCTCCTTGGTCGATTTTCGACAATGGCTTGGCCGGTTTGCTCCCGCCCCCCAGGATTTTGTCCCGGGGCATATGCATTCAAGCCGCAGCCGCGATGCCCCGTCATGAAGTCGGGCTGAAGACACCGGACACACAGCAACGGGGCGGGCAGGGGCAGATGGCGGAAACGGGGCGCCCGCTGGCGGGCCGGGAACACGAACTGGCGGTGCTGCGGCGCCGGATTCGCGACGGGGCGCGGTTGCTGACGCTGACCGGGCCGCCGGGCCCGCTCAAGACGCGGCTCATGCGGGAGGCGCTCCGGCGCGAGGGCATCGAGGCCATGTGGGAGCCGGCCGAACTGCTCGCCCCCGAGAACCTCCCCGCGCTCGCCCGGCTGTTGCGCCGCAGGCTCGCCGCCCCCGGGGCGCCCCGGGTCCTCGTCCTGGACGGCTGGGAGCGGCTCGGGCCCAGCGGCGCGGCCCTCGTCGCGGGCCTGCTGCGCGAGGCGCCCGCCTTCTCCCCCGGCCTCACGGTGCTGGTCACGGCCCAGCGGGCGCTGCGTCTCGCGGAGGAGGCGGTCCTGCCCGTCACCCCGACCCCGACCCGCCGGGCGGACCGTGCCTCCGGCACCCACGGCACCCACGGCACCCACGGCCCCCAAGGCCCCCAAGGCACCCGCGACGCCGCTGGGGATGCCGGGGTCGCCGGGAACGCCGCCCCGTACGCCCCCGAAGCCGCGAGGACGGCGCAAGAGGGCGAGCTCCAGGACGGAAGGCTCCAGGACGGAAGGCTCCAGAACGGCGGGCTCCAGAACGGCGGGCTCCAAGAGGGCGGGCTCCAGGACGACGGCCCGTCCGCCGCCCAACTGGCCGCAGAACGCGGCTACCTCCGGTGCGACCCGCTCGAACGCCTCCTGTGGGAACGGATGTCCGTCTTCGAGGGCTCCTTCGGCCGCGAGGCCGTCAGCGAGGTGTGCGCCTCCGGGGCACTGCCCGCCGCCGCCGTCCTGGACGTCCTGGACCGGCTCGCCCCGCTCGCCCTGCTCCCCGTGGACGACGGCGACCCCGGCGAGGACCGCTACTGGATGCCGCCGCCGATGCGCGCGGTCGGCGCCCGCCGGCTCACCGAGCGCGGCGACCGCTGGGCCGTCGTCCTCCACCACCGGAGGTGGTGCGTGAAGGTGGCCCGGCGGGCCGCCGACTGGTGGCAGGGCGGACGGCAGCTCGACGCCCGCGCGCTCGCCCTGCTCGAACTCCCCGACCTGGCCGCCGCCATGGACCCGACCAGCGCGCCGCTCTCGCCGGCCGACGAGGCGGACTCGGCCGTGGAGATCGCGGTCTCGCTGTGGTTCCTGTGGGTGGCCTGCGGCCGGGTCACCGAGGGCCGCTCCCGGCTGCGGCACGCGCTGGCCCTGCACCCGGGCCCCGTACCCGCCCGCGCCCTGTGGCTCGCCGCCTACCTGGAGCTGGAGTCCGGCCACCCCGAGGACGCCGACCCGCTCCTGGTGCAGTCCTGGGCCGCGGCGGTCCGGGACGGCGACGACACGTGCCTGGCCATGCTGGCCCATCTGCGCGGTGCCACCGCCCTGTACCAGGGGCGCACGGACGCGGCGGCGGCCGAGTTCCGCGACGCCCTGGAGGGGCTCGGCGAGTACCCGGACCTCGGGCCGACCCGGCAGCTGTGCTGGACCGCGCTCGCCCTGGCCCTGGTCCGCACGGACCCGGAGGCCGCCCAGGAGGCCCTGGACCGGGCCGATGTGCACAGCTGGGCCGGGCGGGACGTCTGGGCCGACGCCTGGGCGCACTACGCGCGCGCCGAGCTCCACTACTGGGACGGGGAGCCGGGCCGTGCCATGGAGCTGGCGACCCGCGCCCTGCGGGAGCACCTGCGGACCGGCTGCGTCTCCGGGTCGGCCTGCTCGGCTGAACTCCTCGCCCAGATGCGGATCCTGCGCGGCCGTCCCACCACCGCGGCCCGCCTGCTGGGCGCGGTCGACCTGATGCGCTCCACCGTCTTCGAGGACGGCTACCGCCCCGCGCCCTTCTGCTCCCCGTCCCGCGAGCGCAGCGAGTCGGCCCTGCGCGAGCACCTCTCCGACGGCGAACTGCGCCGGGCCTACGAGGAGGGCGCGCGGCGCGGGCTGCACGAGCTCGTCGCAGAGCCTTGACCGTGGGCGGTGCGGACACCGCGGGCGGTGCGGACACTGCGGGCGGCGCGGCCACCGTGGGCGCGTGCCCGCCGCGGGGAGGCGGGGGTGTCGGCGGCGATGTCTACGATGAGCGCATGTTCGCCTATGCCGTGTGCGCCGTGTTCCTGCTGCTCTTCGGGGTGGGTGTGCTGCGCGACCGGCGCCGCTTCAGCAACGCGGTGTACCTCGGGCTCGCCGTCACGTTCTTCGGCCTCGGCCTGCTCGCCGGCCTCGACGACGCCCCGCCCGGCGTCTCCGTGACGGTGATGGTCGTCCTGCTGCTGGTCCTCGCGCTCGGCCCGCTCGTGCTGGCCGGACTGCTGTGCGCGAACGGCGTGAAGATGGTCCGCAAGGAGGGCCGCCGCCCCTCCAACCTCCTCTCGCTCCTCGCCGGCCTCGGCATCTTCGGCGTGATGGTCCTGATGGCCGTCGCGGTGATCACCCACTCGAAGCCCCTGGGTATCGTCGTCGGCACCCTGCTGATGGTCCTGGCGTACGTCTCCTTCCTCTTCCTCTGCTTCATCGGCTACGCCTTCCTGTACGGCAGGATGCGCATCCGCCGCGACGCCGACTACGTGGTCGTCCTCGGCTCGGGCCTGATCGGCGGCCGCCGCGTGCCGCCCCTGCTCGCGAGCCGGCTGGACCGGGGCCGCCAGGTGTACGAGACGCTCGCCGCGCGCCGCGAGGTGGACCGGACGCCGGTGCTCATCACCTCCGGCGGGCAGGGCCCGGACGAGGAGCTGCCGGAGTCGCACGCCATGGCGGACTACCTGGTGGAGCGGGGCTTCCCGGAGGACCGCGTGCTGCGCGAGGACCGCTCGCGCACGACCGAGGAGAACATGCTCTTCAGCAAGACGCTGATGGAGCGGGACCGGCCGGGCTCCGAGTGCGTGATCGTCACCAACAACTTCCACGCCTTCCGGGCCGCGCTGATGGCCCGCAAGGCGGGGGTGAACGGCCAGGTGGTGGGTTCGCCGACCGCCGCGTACTTCTGGCCGAGCGCGACCATCCGCGAGTTCGCGGCGGTCTTCCTCCAGTACCGGGCGGTGAACCTGGGCATCTGCACGGCCCTGGTGCTCCTGGGCTGCCTGGCCTGGGTCGTCAGCTGACGATCTCCGCCCGCCCGCCCTACGCTGGAGACGAGGGGCGGCCACGCGCGGCGGAGGCGACGTCATGAGAGCTCGGCACCACTTCCACATCGACTACCGGGGCCATTCGGTCAGCGCCACCGTCCAGACCGGCCACACCCCGGTCGTCGAGGTCCTGGTGGACGGCAAGGAGACGGGCCACGCCACGACCCGGGACGACCGCCCGGTGACGCTCCACGTCGAGCTGCCGACCGACCCGCCGACCCCGGTGACCGTCCGCGCGACCCCGGGTCCGGGAGTGCCGCGCTGCCTGCTGCTGGGCCCGGAGGACCCCGAAGGCCACGTGATGGCCCCCCGCATCTACTGAGCGGCTCAGCTGACCCAGGCCATCCCGATCAGCAGGAAGACGACGAAGGCGATCGCCCCGGCGACCGCGGCGGTCCTGCGCGGCCGCCGCCGCGAGATCTTGGCCAGCGGGTTCTCGGCCGGAGGCTGCGCCCGCCGGGACCGGGGCGCGGCCACGGGGGCGGTCCGGGGCGGGGGCGGCACCGGCGCGTGATGCTGCGGCCGCTGGGGTACGGGCGGGGGCGGGGGCGGGGGCACCGCCTGCGGCAGCGGCAGCGGCTGGTCCCGCCAGGCCCCGGAGGAGAACCACTCGGCGATGGCCTGCGCCGCCGGTCGCTGCTCGGGCTGCTTGGCGAGCAGCGACAGCAGGAAGGTCTCGAACGCGGCCGGCATCGCGACGCCGACCTGCCGCGGCGGCGCCGGCGGGGTGTCGATGTGCTGGTAGAGCAGGGCCGTCGCGGTGTCCCCGCGGAACGGCGGCTGCCCGGTGAGCAGTTGGTAGAGCACGCAGCCGAGCGAGTACACGTCGGAGGCCGGCGAGGCGGGCTGCCCCAGGGCCCGCTCGGGCGCGAGGTAGAGCCCGGTGCCGACGATCTGCCCCGTGGTGGTGAGCGCGGCCGAGGGGTCGTCCACGAAGCGGGCGATGCCGAAGTCGGCCAGCTTCACCGTCCCGTCGGCGTCCCGCAGCAGGTTCCCCGGCTTGATGTCCCGGTGCACCACGCCCTGCCGGTGGGCGGCGGCGAGCCCGGCCGCCGCGTGCGCGGCGACGGTCGCGACCTGCTCGGGCGCCAGCACCGGAGCCTGCCCCCGGTCCCCGGCGAGGCTGTCCCCGTGGACCAGCTCCATGACGAGGTACAGCTTGCCGTCCCAGGTGCCGAAGTCGAAGACCCCGACCACGTGCGGATGGCTCAGCCGCGCCGCGGTCTGGGCCTCCATCCGGAACCGGTCCGCCGCCGACGGGTCGTGTTCGTGACCGAGCATCAACTTCACGGCCACGTCCCGCCCGAGGACCTCGTCGGTCGCCCGCCACACCTCGCCCATGCCGCCACGCCCGACACACATGTGGAGCCGATATCGGTCCGCGACCAGCACTTGAGACCCACCCTTCTTCTCGACGCCCCATCGTAGAGCCGCCCCCTGAGGGGACCTCAGGCCGGGGACGGGCGCGGGCCCGGTGGCCCTACAGGGCGAGCAGCGCCCGCCCCGCGAACCGGGGGTCGCTCAACGGGCGCAGCGCGAGGCGCACGAGCGCCAGCGGGTTGTCGTCGCCGGCGACCCGGTTGGCGCTGAGCTCGTCGCAGGCCGCGCACTGGTGGATGAGCAGCCACTCGCCGTCCTCCCGCACCGACATGCCCAGCGCCTCCATGCGCCCCCGGCACGGCGAGGCCCGGTCGCCGGGTATGCGCCGGTCGACGTGGAGGCTGGCCAGGCAGGTGGGGCAGTGGTTGCGATGGGCGGTGCCGGGCGCGTCGAGGGGCACGTCGAGCCGGCAGCCGACGCACCGGAAGGCACCGCCGGTCCGCCGGAAGGCGCCGCCGGTGTGCCGGAGGACGTCCTTGTGCCGCTGCGGCCGGCCCGTCCGCTTCGTGCGCCGCGGCATCAGAGGGCCCCGAACGCTTCGAGCGGGAACGGCGGTTGCGCCAGTGGGCGGACCGCCACGCGCATCAGGACGAGCGGATTGTCGTCCGCGCGCACGGGGTTCGAGGTGAGCTCGTCGCAGCGTACGCAGCGGTGGATCACCCGCCAGTCGCCGCCGTGCGGCACGGCGACGGCGATGGGGGACATCCGCCCCTCGCACGCCTCGCCGGCGTGCCGCGACTGCAGACAGGACGGGCAGTGGTCGCGCCGCGCCCCGTCGGGGCCGTACGCGGAGACGGTCAGACCGCACCACGCGCAGGCGGAGGTGCCGGTCGTGGGGGTGGGGGTGCTGTCGGAGGTGTGGGACACCCGGTGCTCCTTGCCGAGAAGTGGTTCACGAAGGCAAGAGCAGGCCGAGCGGCTTCGGCGAAGCTCGCGTTATGCGAAGGGACGAGGCGCGCTCGGCGCGGTCCGGGACATCAAGACACCCCATTCGGGCCCGTGGGCCCTCGGCGAGAAGGGAACGACTCCCCACAAGCTAACAACGCCCGCCACGAGGAACCACCGATTTTCCGCCCCGGGGGGGCACGGCCCCGTCCCTCCCCCGGAAACCACTCAGGTGCCTGATCCGATTGCTCGGATCAGGCACCTGACCTGGTCCTACGGCTGCGGGGTGGCGGGCGGGGCGACCCGGGCGGGGCCGGCCTCCGCCGCGCGTCGGCCGTGTCAGGGGGTGTGCAGCACGTCCAGGTTGGTCGTCTTCGCGCAGATCGCGAAGGCCTGGAGCGTTCCCGGGTTGTTGGGGTCGCTGTTGGTGGCGTAAGCCCACCACGTCTCCGAGCCGACCGGCCGGCTCGCCGCGAGGTTGTAGCGCTGGACGTACGAGTTCCCGGCCTTCACCTCGGCTCCGCCGCCGGTGAGGACCTGACCGGCCGGACACTTGGCCGAGGCCGCCGCGTCGCCGGCGTAGCCGTTGCCGGGCGACGCGGGAAGCGTGACGATCTGGCCGTAGACGATGTTCATCGTCTACGAGCTGTCGGCCGTGGCGAAGCCGGCCGAGCTGACGAGCAGGGTGGCAGTCGCCGCAGCCACGAGGCCGTACTTCATCGCGCGCTTGACCACTGAAGTCTCCTTGATCTTCGTCGAGGGGGAGCTCTTGCGCTCACCGGGACTCGCTTCACAGATTCCGCAGTGGGTTCGATTTGCGTACGTTCGTACCGTTGTTTCACTTGTACGTGATCAAGCCGGCGGTTCGTGTGGACGGAAACGCGAGAAAGCCAGAAGGCCCTCACCGAATCGGTAAGGGCCTTCTGGCCTGCTACTCAGCTGTCGGGGTGGCGGGATTTGAACCCACGACCTCTTCGTCCCGAACGAAGCGCGCTGCCAAGCTGCGCTACACCCCGATGTCGCTGCTCTGTTCTTCACGTCGCGGCGACATCGATTACTTTAGCCCACCCGCGCCCAGAGACGAAATCCGTTCCCCGCGCCCCACCAGGGACGGCCGGACGCGGTCCACGGCGACGAGCAGCAGACCCAGCGCGTAGAAGGCCAGGCCCAGGACGACGGCGTTGAGCAGGACGCCCGCGTACCCGTGGGCGGTGACGTCGATGAAGGGGTACGTGTAGCGGGTCGGCGTGTCGGGGGAGACGAGGGCGCCCCGGACCAGGGCGAAGACCAGGTAGGCGCCGGGGGCCGCCAGCCACTGGGCGGCGTGGCGCCAGCGGAGGGCGCCGGGGCGGGTGAGGAGGAGCCAGTCGAGGGCCACGCCGATCGGGGTGACGGTGTGCAGCAGCTGGTTGGCGACGGCCCTGGCGCCGGTGAGCCGGGCGATCGCGGCGGACTCGTTGAACTCGCTCGCCGCGTTGTCCAGGACCAGGTGGAAGACGAGCCCGACCACCGCGATGCACAGCAGCACCCCGCCGGTCCACGGCGCGGGCAGCGGCGGGCGGCGCGTCCAGGCGCGGACGGCGCCCCAGCCGAGGACGACGGCGACGGCGGTGTTCGACCAGATCGTGAAGAAGCTGAAGACGACGAGGGGGTTCCCCTCGACGCACTCGATCACGATGCCGGTGACCGCGGCCAGGGCGAGCAGGCCGCGGAACAGGGCGGTGACGACGGTGTTCGGCATGGACGCCACCGTATGCGCCGTACGGCGTCCGTACGGCGTCCGTACGGCGTCAGGCGGACCGTGCCGGGCGGACCGCGTCACACGGACCGCGTCGGGCGGAGCGCGTCGGCCGGACCGCGTCGGCCGGACCGCGTCGGGCGTACGGGACCGGCCGGATCAGCCGCGGGCCGTCAGCGTCAGCAGGGTCGCCTCCGGCGGGCAGGCGAAGCGGACCGGGGTGAAGCGGTTGGTGCCGCAGCCGGCCGAGACGTGCAGGTACGAGGTGCGGCCGTCGACCGTGTGGGTGGAGAGGCCCTTCACCCGCTCGGTGTCCAGGTCGCAGTTGGTGACCAGGGCCCCGTAGAAGGGGATGCACAGCTGCCCGCCGTGGGTGTGGCCGGCGAGCAGCAGCTCGTAGCCGTCCGCGGTGAACGCGTCCAGCGACCGGAGGTACGGCGCGTGCACCACGCCCACCGTGAAGTCGGCGTCCCGGTCGGGCCCGCCCGCGACCCGCTCGTACCGGTCCCGCTTGATGTGCGGGTCGTCGACGCCGGTGAAGGCGAGGTCGACGCCGGGCAGCTTCAGCCGGCCGCGGGTGTTGGTCAGGTTCACCCAGCCCGCCGCGTCGAACGCGTCCCGCAGCCCCTCCCAGGGGTTGTGGACGGCGCCCACCACCGGCGGGTTGCCGTTGAGGCCGTGCCGGCCCTGGACCTTCTCCTTCAGGTAGAGCGCGGGGTTGCGCAGCCGCGGCCCGTAGTAGTCGTTGGAGCCGAAGACGTACACCCCCGGGAACTCCATCAGCGGGCCCAGCGCGTCGAGCACCTCGGGCACGGCGTTCGGGTCGGAGAGGTTGTCGCCGGTGTTCACGACGAAGTCCGGGCGCAGCCCGGCCAGCGACTGGAGCCAGGCGCGCTTCTTGTTCTGGCCGCTCACCATGTGGATGTCGGAGACCTGGAGGACCCGCAGGTCGCGCATGCCCCGGGGCAGCACCGGGACGGTCACCCGGCGGAGCCGGAACGAGCGGGCTTCGAAGCCCGCCGCGTAGACGATGCCGGCCGCTGCCGTCGCCGTGAGGCCTGCCGTGATCTTCAGGGGGATCCCGTACCGTGCGCGCATCCCCTTATCGTCGCAGACCCGATGGGCGGAAATGCGCGGGCGGTCGGGGTCCGGCACCTGACACACTTGGACCCATGACCACGCTGAAGGACAAGCTCAAGGACGACCTCAACGCCGCGATCAGGGAGCGCGACGAGCTGCGCTCCTCCACCCTGCGGCTGACCATCACCGCCATCACCAAGGAGGAGGTCGCGGGCAAGACCAAGCGCGAGCTCTCCGACGACGAGGTGCAGACGGTGATCGCCAAGGAGGCGAAGAAGCGCCGCGAGGCCGCGGAGGCCTTCGCCCAGGGCGACCGTCCCGAGCAGGCCGCCCGGGAGCGTCTGGAGGGCGAGATCCTCGACGCGTACCTGCCCAAGCAGCTCTCCGACGACGAGCTGGAGGCCGTCGTGGCCGCCGCCGTCGAGGAGGCGAAGGCCGCCGGTGCCGAGGGTCCGCGGGCCATGGGCGCCGTCATGAAGATCGTCAACCCCAAGGTCGCCGGCCAGGCGGAGGGCGGGCGGGTCGCCGCCACCGTGAAGCGGCTCCTCGCCGGCTGACCCGGCCTACGGGCGTACGCGCACAGAGAAGAGGGGCGGCCCTCCCGGAATCCGGGAGGGCCGCCCCTCTTCTCTGTCACGCGTCGGCGCCGGAGGTCCGGCGCCGGGCGTCGGTGCCGGACAGCGCCGCTATCCGTGCCCGCCGCCGCGTCCGCCCCCGCCGCCCCCGCGGCCGTTCGTGCCGCCGATCAGGTCCGGCGGGATGGTGATGCCGCCCGGCAGGGTGGTGCCGCCGGGGCGCTGGCCGCCCGGCTTGTTGTCGTCGCCGGGGCGCTTGTTCTTGTCCTTCTCCTTGTCCTCCGGCTGGGCGCCGCGAGGAACGGTGATCGGGACGAAGCCCGGCGTCTCAGAGGCGTCGAGCGCCCCCGTCATCGCGATCTTCCAGATCGGGCCCGGGAGGCAGCCGCCGCAGACCTTGTCGTAGTACTGGCCGCCGATGGTGATGTCGTACATCGAGGTCTTCTCGCCGACGTCGTCACCGACCCACACCGCGGTGGACAGGTTCGGCGTGTAGCCGACGAACCAGGCGTCCTTGCGGTCGTTGGTCGTACCCGTCTTGCCCGCGTTGTCGCGGTCGCTCAGACCGGCCCGGGTACCCGTGCCGTCCTCGACGACGCCCTTGAGCATCTGGTTGACGGTGTCCGCGGTCTTCTCGGTCATCGCCCGCGAGCACTCGGTCTGCGGGACCTTCAGCTTCTGGCCGTTGGCCGTGGTGATCGACTCGATGGCGACGGGCGTGCAGTAGGTGCCGCGGTTGGCGAAGGTCGCGTAGACCGCCGCCATGTCGAGCGGGGTGGACTCCTGGCCGCCGAGGGTGATGGAGGGGAGCTCCTTCAGCTTCTTGCCGAGCTCCTTCTCGTACCCCATCTTCTTCGCCATCTGGACCGTCTCGCAGAGCCCGGTCATCTGCTCGAGCTGCGCGAAGTAGGTGTTGATGGACTTGCCGAGCGCGCTGGTCATGTCCCAGCTGCCGGCCTCGGACTGCATCTCGTTCTGCAGGTCCCAGTTGCCGCCGCCCGACGGGCCGCCCGCGCAGGTGCTGTACGAGTTCATCGGCACCGAGATCTTCCACGGCGTCGAGAAGGACTGGGCCGGGCTCAGCCCCTTCTCCAGGGCCGCCGCGGCCGTGATCGGCTTGAAGGTCGAGCCGACCTGGAAGCCGTACGTCGTGCCGCCCATCTTCTTGCCGACGGCGAGGTTGAGCGTCGTCTGGTGCAGCTTCTGGTCGAGGCCGTACGGGCGGGACTGGCCCATCGACAGGATCTTGCCGCTGTTGGGCTGGACCTGGACCACCGAGGCGGCGACCTTGTCGTCCTTGTCGATCTTGGCGACGGCGGCCTCGTTGGCGGCGGCCTGGGCGCGCGGGTCGAGCGTGGTGCGGATGGTGAGACCACCCAGGTTCCACAGCTTCTGGCGCTCCTCGGAGGTCTTGCCGAAGACCGGGTCGTTGAGGATCGTCTTGCGGACGTAGTCGCAGAAGAAGCCGGCGCCGTCCACGGCGGTGATGCAGCCGTTCTTCGGCGTCTTCACCTTCAGCTTGATCGGGGTGGCCTTCGCCTGGTCGGCCTCCGCCTGGCTGATGTCCCGCACGTCGGCCATGCGCTGGAGGACGATGTTGCGCCGCTTGGTCGCCTCCTGGATGTCGTTGACCGGGTCGTAGCGGCTCGGCGACTGGACGAGGCCGGCCATCATGGCGGACTCGGCGAGCGTGAGGTCGGCGGCCGGCTTCGAGAAGTACCGCTGCGAGGCGGCCTCGATGCCGTAGGCCTGCTGCCCGAAGAACGTGATGTTGAGGTAGTTCTCCAGGATCTTCTTCTTGCCGAGCTCCTCCTCGACCTGGATCGCGAACTTCAGCTCGCGCACCTTGCGGCCCAGGGTCTGCTGGGTGGCCTGCGCGACCTTCTCGGGGTCGTCGCCCGCCTCCTCGACGAAGACGTTCTTCACGTACTGCTGCGTCAGCGTGGAGGCGCCCTGCGACACCCCGCCCGACTGCGCGTTGCGGTTGATGGCGCGCAGCACGCCCTTGAGGTCGATCGCGCCGTGCTCGTAGAAGCGAGAGTCCTCGATCGCGACGATCGCCTTCTGCATGTACGGCGAGATCTTCTCGATCGGCACGACCTTGCGGTCACGCGAGTACACGGTGGCGATGTGGCCGCCCTGCGAGTCGAGGATGTTGGTGCGCTGACTCAGCGGCGGCGTCTTCAGGTTGGACGGGATCTCGTCGAATCCCTCGACCGTGCCCTTCGCCGCCAGCCCGAGCGCTCCGGCCGCGGGCAGGGCGATGCCTGCCAGCACGGCTCCGGAGAGCACACTGACACCGAGGAACTTGGCGGCCTGCTGGGTCCCGGTCAGACCTCCGCCCGAGCGCTTCTTTGCCATGGGGGCAGCCTAATCCGTAGTGATGAGCGAACCGTAGGAGCAGGGGCTTCTCGGAGCGTTCGAGTACCAGACCGTGACATCCAGGTGCAGCCGGGCCTGTGGAGGCCTCAACGTAGATCGGTGCGCGGTCGTGGTGCTCAGGGTGGTGGCGGTCACGTGGGCGCCGGGCGGATGCCTGAGTGTGCCCAGGCTTCGAAGCCTAAGAACAGAGCGGCGGCGGCCGGCGCCTTCGTGGCCGCCACCACCTGCTGTTGTTTTCGTTCGTTGATTTCGTGGTGCGAGTCCGCCGCACGGTGACCTCTTAATACGCCCGAGCCGCCCGAGCTCCCGCATAGACCGAGGCCCGTGGGGTGCGCTGGTGCCACGAACGGCTAGTGAGGTGGCGGCCCGACCGTGGTGCGGTCGAGGCCTGGGATTAGGTCGCTGCGTGGCCCGCATGCGCTCGTGACCAGCGCAAACGTCGAACTCTGGGGAGGGGAACCTTGATCTACTGCGGAATCGACTGGGCGGAACGAACCCACGACGTCGCCCTGGTCGACGACACCGGCCAGCTGCTCGCCAAGCGGCACATCACCGACGACGCGGCCGGCTACAAGATCCTGCTGGAACTGCTCGCCGAGTACGGCGACACCGCCGAGAATCCGATCCTGGCGGGGATCGAGACCTCCCGCGGCCTGCTCGTCGCGGTGCTGCGGACCGGCACGCGCAAGGTGTTCGCGATCAACCCGATGGCCGCCGCCCGCTACCGCGACCGGCACAGCGTCTCGCGCAAGAAGTCCGACCCCGGCGACGCCCTCGTCCTCGCCAACATCCTCCGCACCGACATGCACGCCCACCGGGCCCTGCCCGACGACAGCGACCTCGGCCGCGCGATCGCAGTCCTCGCCCGCGCTCAGCAGGATTCCCTCTGGAACCGGCAGCAGCTCGCCAACCAGCTCCGGTCCCTGCTGCGCGAGTACTACCCCGCCGCCCTGGCCGCCTTCGCCGCCTGGACCAACGGGCTGTGCCGTCCCGAGGCCCGCGAGCTCCTCAAGACGGCCCGACCCCGTCCCGGGCCGCGCGCCTGACCCGCACCCAGATCCAGGCCGCGCTCAAGCGCGCCGGCCGCCAGCGTGGCATCGAAGCCGAGGCCGAACGCCTTCGCGAGGCCTTCCGCGCGGAGTGGGCCCACCAGCCGCCGCTGGTCGAGGACGCGCTCGGCAAGCAGATGCTCGCGCTCCTCATCCAGCTGGGCGCCGCCTGCACCGCAGCCGACCAGCTCGCCGAAGCAGTCGAAGAGGCATTCCCTCAGCACCCGGACGCCGAGATCCTGCTGAGCTTCCCCGGGCTCGGCATCCAGCTCGCCGCCCGCGTCCTGGCCGAGATCGGCGACGACCGCACCCGCTTCGCCGACGCCCGCGGCCTGAAGGTCTACGCCGGCTCCTCACCCATCACCCGTGCCTCCGGCAAGAAGTCCGCCATCACCAGACGCTGGGTGAAGAACGACCGGCTCAACCACGCCGGCTACCTCTGGGCCTTCGCCTCACGTCCACCGGGGCCAACGCCCACTACCGGCGCCGACGCGAACAAGGCGACTGGCACGCGGCCGCGCAGCGCAACCTCTTCAACCGCATGATCGGCCAGCTCTACCACTGCCTCCAGAAACGCGAGCTCTTCGAGGAGCAGTCCGCGTTCCGCTCATCGCCCTCGGCGGCAGAAGCAGTAGCGGCGTGACCGTCGAAGGCTGCGTTCCAGCGCCTGGAGGAGGACGCGACCACATGTGGTGGATGCGACGATCCCGATGTGAACGCACCTGACGAGCTGCCCTCGGTTGAGAGGGCATTCATGCTCAACGCCATGGAGATCGACATCCTGCCCGGCGTCCGTGGCGACCTGGAGGAACCGTTGTCATCCGGACCCTCCGCGGAGCTGACCCCCGTCGTTCTGTCTCTCGTCGACAGGGGCTGGGTCGAGGTCTGCCGTGTCATTCCCTGGACTGCTCCCGACGGAAGCACTGGCTTTCAGCCCGGCGCGCCTATCGCGCGGGGCGACCTGCCAGTGCTTCTGGCCGATGACGACAACTGGGAGTACCCCGACAGCGGCGAGTGGATCGGCTGTCTGACCCTGACACTGACCGAGGAGGGGCGGCAGATTCCCTGGTGAGGCAGTGGCCAGGAAGCTGGCGGCAGCCGATCATTCGCGCATGAGACCCGAAGTGCAGGCGTTCGTCGCCGACGGCCCGCTTCCTGACTGGGACGCGAGCGAAGAAGAGATCGCCCGGCGCGACCAGCAGCTCCGCGCGATTCACGGGCCGGTCACCGGAGAAGAAGCCCGAGCGCTCGTCTCCTGCTTCGGCCCCGACGACTGCTACGGCGTCGCCTGGACGCTCCTCCACCTCATCGAGACGGGCCCGAACCCCGTCCTGACCACCGACCCCGGACCGGACGCCAACGAGTGGCACCAGCGCCTCTACGGCCGCGCCGTGAACGGAGGACTCATCCCCTGAGCTTGACGGCATAGCAACGTGAGGTGTCTACGTTCTCATTCGCCGGACACACGTATATGCCTTGGCCTAAGCTGCTCTCAACTGTCACAGCAGTGTGGTCTCGCATCAAGACCCGTGCGTGACGTCGGTGTGAAATCCCGTGTACCCGAAGCGCGGGAACTTCATGCCCGAATTCGGCCCATGTCCGATAGGGGCGTTATGTCCTCGGGTCACTCCCCTGGGTGATCTGACGCGTACGCATAGTCCGTTCGGACCATTCAAGATTGGGCCCGAAGGGGGTGTTGCGCTGTGCCCACCTTCCGTAACGTCCCAACTGGCAGCGGTGAATATGCCGCTACCGCCGTGGGGGAGCCTCGATTCGGGAGAGGACGGCGCCGGTATGGGCTGGGTAGCTGACTGGAGTGCGCAGGCGGCCTGCCGCACTACCGATCCGGATGAACTTTTCGTGCAGGGAGCGGCGCAGAACAGGGCGAAGGCGGTGTGCACCGGATGCCCGGTGCGGACCGAGTGCCTCGCCGACGCCCTCGACAACCGTGTGGAATTCGGCGTGTGGGGCGGCATGACGGAGCGCGAGCGCCGCGCCCTGCTGCGCCGCCGGCCGACCGTCACCTCGTGGCGCCGGCTCCTGGAGACCGCGCGTACCGAGTACGAGCGGGGCGCGGGCCTGCTGCCCGTGGCGATGGACGACGACGCGACGTACGAGACGTACGCGGCGGTGGGCTAGGACCGGTCAGGTCCGCGGCCCGGGTCAGGCTACGAGGGCATCCGACCCGTCGTCAGACGGTCACCGATGGCCCGCAGACCGGCGAGGTCGTGCACATCGCCGGGCAGAGCGGCCACTTCGGCGACCGCCACCTCGGGATGGAGCGCGGTGAAGCGATCGCGCGTGCGCTGTTCGCGTGCGAGCACCTGCATCCGCTCGGCATGGAGACGGAGCAGTCCTGCGGTGAGCTGCTGGACATCCGCGTCCGCCTCGGCTGTGGGGGCAGCCTCGGACGCGGGCGGTACGGCGGCGGTGGCGAGGTCTGCGGCGGGATCCGCAGGCGGGTCGGGCAGAGGGTCCGGCTCGGGGGCTGACATCTCGGGGGCGGTGGCCCGGGGGCCACGCCCAGCAGTCTTCCCGCCCCCCTGATCCACAATGCGCCCCTCGTCAAGATTTTCCGCGGCGGCCCGCGCCCGCTCGGCCGACAGCCGGGCGGCGCCGCTGGCGTGGACGCGGTTGATGACGAGACCGGCCAGCGGCATCTCCTCCGCGGCCAGCCGCTCCACGAAGTACGCCGCCTCGCGCAGCGCGTCCCGCTCCGGCGTCGCCACCACGAGGAAGGCCGTGCCCGGCGCCTGGAGGAGCCGGTACGTGGCGTCCGCGCGGGTGCGGAAGCCGCCGAACATCGTGTCCATCGCGGCCACGAAGGTCTGCACGTCCTTCAGGAACTGGCCGCCGAGCAGCTTCCCCAGCGTCCCCGTCATCATCGACATGCCGACGTTGAGGAACTTCATCCCGGCCCGGCCGCCCACCTTCGCGGGAGCCATCAACAGCTTGATGAACTTCCCGTCCAGGAAGGAGCCGAGCCGCTTCGGCGCGTCCAGGAAGTCCAGCGCCGACCGGGACGGCGGGGTGTCGACCACGATCAGGTCCCACTCGTCCCGGGCCCGCAGCTGGCCCAGCTTCTCCATCGCCATGTACTCCTGCGTACCGGCGAACCCGGCCGACAGGGACTGGTAGAAGGGGTTCTCCAGGATCGCCCGGGCCCGGTCGGCGTCCGCGTGCGCCTCGACGATCTCGTCGAAGGTCCGCTTCATGTCGAGCATCATCGCGTGCAGCTCGCCCCCGTCGGAGCCCTTGATGCCCTCGACCTTGCGCGGCACGTTGTCCAGCGAGTCGATCCCCATCGACTGGGCGAGCCGCCGCGCCGGGTCGATCGTGAGCACCACGACCCGCCGGCCGCGCTCCGCCGCCCGCACGCCGAGCGCCGCCGCGGTCGTCGTCTTGCCGACGCCGCCCGCGCCGCAGCACACGATGATGCGGGTGGCCGGGTCGTCGATCAGCGGGTCGAGCTCCAGGACGGGGACCGCGTCGAGACCGTTCGCCGCCGCGGCCTTCTGCGCCTCCGTCACGCGCCCACCCCTTGCCTCCGCAGTTCCTTCGCCAGCCGGTAGAGACCGGCGATGTCCGCCCCGTCCCCCAGGAAGGGGAGTTCGTACGCCGGCACCCCGATGCCGTCCAGCACCTCGCGCTGGGCCCGCTCCAGCTCCACCCGCTGGGCGTGCTCCGCCGCCTGCTCCAGGAGCGGCTCGACCAGCTTCGTGCCGCCCGTCACACCTGCCGCCGCCAGGGTGGCGGCGATGGCGGCGCGGTGGTCGCCGGAGGCGGCCCGTACCGCCGCCTCGTCCAGGACGTGCGGGCGGACCATGTTCACGATGGCGCGGCCGACTGGCAGTTCGGCGGCGCGCAGCTCCGCGATGCCGTCCGCGGTCTCCTGGACGGGCATCTCCTCCAGGAGGGTCACCAGGTGCACCGCCGTGTCCGGGGACTTCAGGAAGCGCATGATCGCCTGGGCCTGGTTGTGTATCGGGCCGATCCGGGCCAGCCCCGCCACCTCGTCGTTCACGTTGAGGAAGCGGGTGATGCGGCCGGTCGGCGGGGCGTCCATCACCACGTAGTCGTAGGTGAAGCCGCCCTGCTTCTCGCGCCGGCGCACCGCCTCGCAGGCCTTGCCGGTCAGCAGCACGTCCCGGACGCCCGGGGCTATCGTCGTCGCGAAGTCGATCGCGCCGAGCTTCTTCAGGGCCCGCCCCGCGCTGCCCAGCTTGTAGAACATCTGCAGGTAGTCGAGGAGGGCGCGCTCGGCGTCGATGGCCAGGGCGAACACCTCGCCGCCACCGGGCGCGACGGCGATCTTGCGCTCCTCGTACGGCAGCGGCTCCGTCTCGAAGATCTGCGCGATGCCCTGTCTGCCCTCGACCTCCACGAGAAGGGTGCGCTTGCCCTCGGTCGCGAGGGCGAGCGCGAGTGCGGCGGCGACCGTGGTCTTACCGGTACCGCCCTTGCCGCTGACGACCTGGAGCCTGCTCACGCCTTCGAGCCTAACCACTGCCGGCCCGGCCCAATCAGAGGGCCGCCCCGGAGAAGACCCCGACCCGACCCCGACCCGACCCCCACCCGACCCCCACCCGACCCCGAGACGGCCGCCGGGGTCCCGGCGGGGGCCGCCCCGGCGGGTCCGCGCTCCGGCAGCGGCTACAGTCGGCTCATGACCAAGTGGGAGTACGCGACTGTGCCGCTGCTGGTGCACGCGACGAAGCAGATTCTGGACACCTGGGGCGAGGACGGCTGGGAGCTCGTCCAGGTCGTGCCCGGGCCGAACAACCCCGAGCAGCTCGTGGCCTACCTGAAGCGGGCCAAGTCGTGAGCGGGGCCGTCGAGGCGAAGCTCGCCGAGCTGGGCCTGACCCTGCCGGAGGTCGTGCCGCCGCTGGCCGCCTACCAGCCGGCCGTGCAGTCGGGCGTGTACGTCTACACCTCGGGCCAGCTCCCGATGGTGGCGGGCAAGCTGCCCGTCACCGGCAAGGTCGGCGCCGAGGTCACGGCCGAGGAGGCCAAGGAGCTCGCGGCCACCTGCGCGCTGAACGCGCTCGCGGCCGTGAAGTCGGTCGCCGGTGACCTCGACCGCATCAAGCGGGTCGTGAAGGTCGTCGGCTTCGTCGCCTCCGCCAGCGACTTCACCGGGCAGCCGGGCGTCATCAACGGCGCCAGCGAGCTCCTCGGCGCCGTCCTCGGCGACAAGGGCGTGCACGCGCGCAGCGCCGTCGGCGTCGCCGTGCTCCCGCTCGACGCGCCCGTCGAGGTCGAGGTCCAGGTCGAGCTCGTCGAGGCCTGACGCCCCTCCCCGGGGCATCCCACCCCGCATCCCCGTGTCCCCGCGTCCCCGCGACGCGGGCGATCGCAGAGCCGGTTCTCCACAGGTGGTTCTCCACAGGTGGAGGATCGGCTCTCGTGCATTCCGATGCTTGCGCATAGCATCCGGCCATGTCGAATGGTCAGTCGAATGGTCAGTGGTACCCACCGGAATGGCCCGACCGCATCCGCGCCCTCGCCGCCGGTGAGCTGGTCCCCGCCACACCCAGGCGGGCCGCCACCGTGCTCCTCCTGAAGGACGGTGCCGAGGGCCCCGCCGTGCACATGCTGCGACGGCGCGCCTCCATGGCCTTCGCGGGCGGGGCGTACGCGTATCCCGGCGGCGGCGTCGACCCCCGGGACGAGCACCCGGTGCGCTGGGCCGGGCCCTCCCGCGAGGAGTGGGCGGCCCGCCTCGGCCTCGCCGACCCCGCGCAGGCCCAGGCCGTCGTCTGCGCCGCCGTGCGCGAGACGTACGAGGAGGCGGGCGTGCTGCTCGCCGGGGAGACGCCCGACAGCGTGGTCGGCGACACCACCGGGGACGAGTGGGAGAAGGACCGGGCGGCGCTGGTCGCCCGCGAGCTCTCCTTCGCCGACTTCCTCGACCGGCGCGGGCTCGTGCTGCGCTCCGACCTGCTCGGCGCGTGGGCCCGCTGGATCACGCCCGAGTTCGAGCCCCGGCGCTACGACACCTGGTTCTTCGTGGCGGCCCTCCCGGCCGGCCAGCGCACCCGCAACGCTTCGACCGAGGCGGACCGCACCGTCTGGATCCGCCCGGCGGACGCGGCGGCCGGCTACGACCGGGGCGAGCTGACGATGATGCCGCCGACCATCTCGACCCTGCGCGGTCTCGAGCGGTTCGGCACGGCGGGCGAGGCCCTCGCGGCGGCCGGGGGACAGGACCTGACGCCGGTCCTGGCGCAGGCCCGCCTCGACGGCGACGAGCTGGTCCTGAGCTGGCCTGGGCACGACGAGTTCACCAAGCACATCCCGGCGGGGGGCGCCTCGTGAGCTCCGCCGCCGACCTGCCCGGGCAGCCGCGAGGCGCCGTCGTCTCTGGGCCGGCGACGGCCCGCGCGGTGAACGTCCTGGCGCCGAACCCCTCGGCGATGACCCTGGACGGCACCAACACCTGGATCGTCGCGGAACCCGACTCCGACCTCGCGGTCGTCATCGACCCGGGCCCGCTCGACGAGGGCCACCTGCGGCGGGTCGTGGAGACCGCCGAGAAGCTGGGCAAGCGCATCGGGCTCACGCTGCTCACCCACGGGCACCCGGACCACGCCGAGGGCGCCGTGCGCTTCGCCGAGCTGACCCGGAGCGCGGTGCGGGCCCTCGACCCCGCGCTGCGGCTCGGCGACGAGGGCCTCGCCGCGGGCGACGTGATCACGACCGGAGGGCTCGAACTGCGGGTCGTCGCGACACCCGGGCACACCTCCGACTCGCTCTCCTTCCACCTCCCGGCCGACCGGGCGGTGCTGACGGGCGACACCGTCCTGGGGCGCGGCACGACGATGGTGGCCCACCCCGACGGGCGGCTCGGGGAGTACCTGGACTCGCTGCGGCGGCTCCGCTCGCTCACCGTCGACGACGGGGTGCACACGGTCCTGCCGGGGCACGGCCCGGTCCTGGAGGACGCCCAGGGTGCCGTGGAGTTCTACCTGGCGCACCGCGCGAGCCGCCTCGCGCAGGTGGAGACGGCCGTCGAGGGCGGTGCCCGGACGGCCCCGGAGATCGTCGCCCAGGTGTACGCGGCGGTGGACCGCTCCCTCTGGCCGGCCGCCGAGCTCTCCGTACGGGCGCAGCTGGACTATCTGAAGGAGCGCGGTCTGATCTGATCCGGGGGCCGGAGGCCGGGGGACGGGAGACGGGAGACGGGGCCGGTCCGGAGTCGCGGGCCACCGTGCTCCCCGGGCCCCGGGCCCCGGGCCCCGGGCCCCGGGGCGCACGGTCCGGTCCGTCAGGGACGCCCCGCAACCGGGCGGCTTCGGCGGATGTCTTACGCTCCGCGTACATCCGGCCATAGCTCCTGGGGGGAAGCCCGTGTTCGTCCTTGCCATCCTGTTGGTCATAGCCGCAGTGGTGCTCTACATCGTCGGTCGCGTCAACGACTCCGGAGGCCTCAAGTTCGGAGGCCTCGGCGCCCTGATCGCCGGCCTCTTCTCGCTGATCGTGAGCATGACGTACGTGATCAGCGCGTACGAGGTCGGCGTCCCGGTCGCCTTCGGCAAGGTCGGCTCGCCGATGTCCTCCGGGATGCACATGAAGTCGCCGTTCACCGACGTCACGACCTTCTCGACGCGCCCCGTGGACCTCAACCTCTCCGACAAGGACGTGGTCGAGGTCCGCTCCTCGCAGGGCGGCGTGATGTACGCCGAGGTCACCGTGAAGTGGGCGGTGCACCCCTCCAAGGCCGTCGAGCTCTACAAGCTGGCCGGCAGCGAGGACGCCATCCAGCAGCGCCTCGTCTACCCGGACAGCCGTGAGATCGTCCGCAACGTCTTCGCCCGCTACAGCAGCGAGCAGGGGTACGCCTCCGACCGCGAGAAGATCAACGCGGAGATCGCCCGCCTGATCAAGGAGCGCCTGGCCCCGCGCGGCATCGACGTCACCACGGTCAACCTGCGCAACGTGAAGCCCTCGGACGCGCTCCAGGGCCAGATCGACCGCAAGATCCAGCAGCAGCAGGCCACCGAGCGGGCCCTGGAGGCCGCCCGTACGGCGAAGGCGGAGTCCGACCGGCGCCGCATCGAGGCCGAGGGCATCGCGCGCGCCAACAAGATCCTCAACGACTCGCTGACCGACAAGGTCCTCATGAACCAGTGCATCGACGCGTACAAGGAGGCCGCCGCCAAGAACCCGGTCTACGCGGTGCCCTGCGGCGGGGGCGGCTCGAACCCGCTGATCGTGGACGGCACGAAGCGCTAGGACCCGTCCGGCGTACGAAGCGCAGGACCAGTCCGGCGTACGAAGCGCCAGGACCCTTCCGCGCACGAGGCGCCAGGACCCTTCCGCGCACGAGGCGCCAGGACCCGTCCGCGCACGAGGCGCCAGGACCGTCCGCGCACGAAGCGCCAGGACCGTCCGCGCACGAAGCGCCAGGACCGTCCGCGCACGAAGCGCCAGGACCGTCCGCGCACGAAGCGCCAGGACCGTCCGCGTACGAAAGAGGGGGCCGCCCGGTCGAACCGGGCGGCCCCCTCCGTGTCGGTGTGCCGCGACTAGCGCGAGCGCTTCGCGAGGCGCTCGACGTCCAGCAGGATCACGGCGCGGGCCTCCAGGCGCAGCCAGCCGCGCTGGGCGAAGTCGGCGAGCGCCTTGTTGACCGTCTCGCGGGAGGCGCCGACCAGCTGGGCCAGCTCTTCCTGGGTGAGGTCGTGGACGACGTGGATGCCCTCCTCGGACTGCACGCCGAAGCGGCGCGACAGGTCGAGGAGCGCGCGGGCGACACGGCCCGGGACGTCGGAGAAGACCAGGTCGGACATCTGGTCGTTGGTCTTGCGGAGCCGGCGGGCGACGGCGCGCAGCAGGGCGCTGGCCACCTCGGGGCGGGCGTTCAGCCAGGGCTGGAGGTCGCCGTGGCCGAGGCCGAGCAGCTTGACCTCGGTCAGCGCGGTCGCGGTGGCGGTGCGCGGGCCCGGGTCGAAGAGGGACAGCTCGCCGATCAGCTCGCCGGGGCCGAGGACCGCCAGCATGTTCTCGCGCCCGTCCGGCGAGGTGCGGTGCAGCTTCACCTTGCCCTCGGTGACCACGTAGAGGCGGTCGCCCGGGTCGCCCTCGTGGAACAGCGCATCGCCACGGGCGAGCGTCGCCTCACTCATCGAGGCGCGCAGCTCGGCGGCCTGCTCGTCGTCGAGCGCCGCGAACAGCGGGGCACGTCGCAGAACGTCGTCCACGTGTTCTCTCCTATGTCGACCTCAGTGCGATCAATCACAACAAGTTTGACTCACCGGACGGCCTTTCCGTACGTCAGGGGCCCGATTGGGTCGTGATCGGTACCGCACGGGGCGGATGTCGGTGGCGGCGCCTAGGCTGGCCGGGTGTCCAACTCGCCGGTGAGAGCACAGGCCAAGGGGGCTGGAAGAGTGCCGGACGAAGGTAATTCCGCCGTGGGCGAACACGGCGTGTCGAAACAGACGAAAGCGACGAAACGCGCAGCGGTGAAGCGGTCCGGGGCGAAGGCGAAGGCGACGGCGGCGGAGTCCGCGGGTCCGGAGGCCGCGGCCAAGCCCGCCAAGGCCGCGGCGAAGGCAGTGAAGGCCGTGACGAACCCCGCCAAGGCCGCGGCGAAGCCCGTGAAGGCCGCGCCCGAGCCCGCCAAGGCCACGACGAAGCCGGCAAAGGCCGCGGCGAAGCCCGCGAAGGCCGCGAAAGCCGTCACGAAGGCCGCGGAGCCGGTCGACGGCGCCGCGAAGCCGGTGAAGGCCGTCGTGAAGCCCGCCAAGGCGACCAGGCCCGAGTCGCACCTCGCCATGGTGCGGAGGGCCAGGAAGATCAACCGGGAGCTCGCCGAGGTCTACCCGTACGCCCATCCCGAGCTCGACTTCCGCAATCCCTTCGAGCTCCTGGTCGCCACGGTCATGTCGGCGCAGACCACCGACCTGCGGGTCAACCAGACCACCCCGGCGCTCTTCGCGAAGTACCCGACCCCCGAGGACCTGGCCGCCGCCGTCCCCGAGGAGGTCGAGGAGCTGATCCGTCCGACCGGGTTCTTCCGCGCCAAGACCAAGTCGATCATGGGCCTGGCCGCCGCCCTCCGGGACGACTTCGGGGGCGAGGTCCCCGGCCGCCTGGAGGACCTGGTCACCCTGCCCGGCGTCGGCCGCAAGACCGCCTTCGTCGTCCTCGGCAACGCCTATGGAGTGCCCGGCATCACCGTGGACACCCACTTCATGCGGCTCGCCCGCCGCTGGAAGTGGACCGAGCAGGAGGACCCGGTGAAGATCGAGGCGGAAGTCGCCGGGATCTTCCCGAAGAGCGAGTGGACGATGCTCTCGCACCGGGTGATCTTCCACGGCCGCCGCATCTGCCACGCCCGCAAGCCCGCCTGCGGCGCCTGCCCGATCACCCACCTCTGCCCCGCGTACGGGGAGGGCGAGACGGACCCGGAGAAGGCGAAGAAGCTCCTGAAGTACGAGAAGGGCGGCTTCCCGGGCCAGCGGCTCAACCCGCCCCCGGACTATCCCGGCCGCCCTGCTCCGCCGCTGGGCGCGAGCTCGTGAGGGAACGAACCCACACTCCGATCGCGTTGTGAACCACGGGGGTGCCTATGACGCGCACTGGTGAAGAGATCCACGGAACGGGCGGGCTGATCAGCGGTGCCGGCCTGCCGGACTGGCTGGCACCCGTCGAGAGGGCCGCGCGAACGGTCGCGCCCGAGCAGCTCAGCCGCTTCCTGCCGCCCGCGAACGGGGCGGGCCGGCAGTCCGCCGTGCTCATCCTCTTCGGCGAGGGCGAGCGCGGCCCCGAGCTGCTGCTCATGGAGCGCGCCGGCACCCTCCGCTCGCACGCCGGGCAGCCCTCCTTCCCGGGCGGCGCCCTCGACCCCGAGGACGGCGACCCGGCCGACGGCGGCCTGCTGCGGGCCGCGCTGAGGGAGGCGCGGGAGGAGACCGGCCTCGACCCCTCCGGCGTCCAGCTCTTCGGCGTGCTGCCCCGGCTCTACATCCCGGTGAGCGGCTTCGTGGTCACCCCCGTGCTCGGCTGGTGGCGGGCCCCCACCCCGGTCGGGGTCGTCGACCCCGCCGAGACCGCCCGGGTCTTCACCGTCCCCGTGGCGGATCTCACGGACCCCGCGAACCGCGCGACCTCGCTCCACCCGAGCGGTCACACGGGCCCCGCGTTCCTCGTCGAATCGGCCCTGGTCTGGGGTTTCACCGCCGGCGTGATCGACCGGATCCTGCACTACTCGGGCTGGGAGCGCCCCTGGGACCGGTCGAAGCAGGTCCCGCTCGACTGGCGCTCATGACAGGCTGACCCCGGTCGACCGAAGACGAATCTGCGAGGCTATTGACGGTGAACGTGCTGGACATCATCTTGCTGCTCGCCGCCGTGTGGTTCGCGATCATCGGTTACCGCCAGGGATTCGTGGTCGGCATCCTGTCGGTCGTCGGGTTCCTCGGCGGCGGTCTCGTCGCCGTGCTGCTGCTCCCGGTCATCTGGAACGCCCTGACCGACCACAGCCAGGTCACCACGACGGCGACCGTGATCTTCGTGATCGTGGTCATCGTCTGCGCCTCGGTCGGCCAGGCCTTCACCACCCACCTCGGCAACAAGCTCCGCCGGCACATCACCTGGTCGCCCGCGCGCGCCCTGGACGCCACCGGCGGCGCCCTGGTCAACGTGGTGGCGATGCTCCTCGTGGCCTGGCTGCTCGGCTCCGCGCTCGCGCGCACCGCGATGCCTACGGTGGGCAAGGAGGTACGCAACTCCCGGGTACTGCTCGGGGTCGAGCAGTTGATGCCCGATCAGGCGTCCACCTGGTTCACCAACTTCACCTCGACGCTCGCGCAGAACGGCTTCCCCCAGGTCTTCAGCCCGTTCGCGAACGAGCCCATCACCGAGGTCCGGCCGCCCGACCCGGCGCTCGCCGGCAGCCCGGTCGCCGACCGCGCGCAGCGCTCCATCGTCAAGGTCGTCGGCACCGCGCCGAGCTGCGGAAAGGTCCTCGAAGGCACCGGCTTCGTCTTCGCCGACCGCCGGGTCATGACCAACGCCCACGTCGTCGGCGGGGTCGACGAGCCGACCGTGCAGATAGGCGGCGAGGGCAAGCTCTACGACGCCAAGGTCGTGCTCTACGACTGGAAGCGCGACATCGCCGTGCTCGACGTGCCGGACCTCGACGCCAAGCCGCTCCGCTTCACCGACGAGGACGCCCACAGCGGCGACAGCGCCATCGTGGCCGGCTTCCCGGAGAACGGCGCCTACGACGTCCGCTCCGCCCGCGTCCGCGGCCGGATCAGCGCCAAGGGCCCCGACATCTACCACCGCGGCGAGGTGCGCAGGGACGTGTACTCGCTGTACGCGACGGTCCGTCAGGGCAACTCCGGCGGCCCGCTGCTCACCCCGGAGGGCGAGGTGTACGGCGTGATCTTCGCCCGCTCCCTCGACGACGCCGACACCGGCTACGCGCTGACGGTCGACGAGATCAAGGGCGACATCGCCCAGGGCCGCGCCGCCAACCAGCAGGTCGACACCCAGGGGTGCGCCCTGTAAGGCCGGTCCGCCGGAACAGGGGTGACGGCGGGCCCGGGGGCCCGCCGTGCGCGTGAGGATGACCGCCCCGCGTACGAGGGCGCCCCGTCCTACGTACGGGGATGGCGCAGCCGGGCCGAGACCCAGCGGGCCCTGCGTCGCAGGATGCGCGAGATGCCCACGTCCCGCGCGGGGTGCGCGTGGCCGTGCTCTCGTGTGCCGCCCCCTTGCGGGGCCTCCGGGCCGCCGATCGAGCGGCGGTCGCGTGCGGTGTCACCGTAGTCGTGCGTCCAGCCCATACCGGGACGTCTGCCCGGGGCCCAAGGTCGGTAACCGCCCGGGGGGCCGCCAATTGGCGTATGCGCGGGGCACATGGCAGTTCGATGAACTCCTGCGCGTCAGCGGTCCGGTTCGGGGTCCTTCAGCCAGTTGACGAGCTCCGTGGAGAACGCCGCCGGGTCCTCCTCGTGGGGGAAGTGCCCGAGGCCGTCGAAGAGCCGCCAGCGGTACGGCGCCTCCACATACTGCCCGGAACCGGCCGCGCTACGCGTCCGCATCACCGGGTCGAGCGAGCCGTGCAGGTGCAGCGTGGGCACCCGCACCGGCCGCTTCATGCGCCGGTTGAACTGCACCCCGTCGGGCCGGGCCAGGGAGCGCACCATCCAGCGGTACGGCTCGATCGAGCAGTGCGCCGTGGACGGGATGCGCATCGCTCGCCGGTAGACCTCGATCGCCTCGTCGTCCGCGGCCGACCGGGGGTTCGGCCCGGACCAGTCCTCGATCAGCCGGCCCACCAGCGCCGCGTCGTCCGCGACGAGCTGACGCTCCGGCAGCCACGGGCGCTGGAAGCCCCACACGTGGGAACCGGCACGGGACTGCGCGAAGTCCGAGAGCATCGCCGAGCGCCAGCGCCGCGGGTGGGGCATCGAGGACACCACCAGGCGGCGCACCAGCTTCGGCCGCATCACGGCCGCCGTCCAGGCGAGGTAGCCGCCCAGGTCGTGGCCGACGAGCGCCGCGTCGGGCTCGCCGAGCGAGCGGATCACGCCGGTGATGTCGAGGGCCAGGTTGGCCGGGTCGTAACCCCGCGGCGTGCGGTCGCTGCCGCCCACGCCCCGCAGGTCCATCGCCACGGCCCGGAAACCGGCCTCGGCGAGCACGGGCAGCTGGTGGCGCCAGGTCCACCAGAACTGCGGGAAGCCGTGCAGCAGCAGGACCAGCGGGCCGTCGCCCATCTCCGCGATGTGGAAGCGGGCACCGTTGGCCGCCACGTCGCGGTGGGTCCACGGTCCCTCGATCCGCACCGGACCTCCGGTGCCGGGCCCGCTTCCGGTGCCGCTGCCGTTGCTGCTCTCAGGGACGGTCATGCAGACGAGCGTGCCACAACAGCGGCCTTGTCCTGCGCCGCGGCGTCGGCCGGGCGGGGGTGCGGCTTGACGTTCTGCATGATCGCGGCGGTCTGCTTGGCCGAGGCGATGGACTTCTCCGGCGGCTTCACCTTGCGGAACTTGGCGTAGGCCACGAGCCCGAGCAGCACCGCGAGCAGCACGTTCGCCGCGAAGGAGAGCAGGAAGCAGACCGAGATGTGCCAGTGGCTCCAGGCCTGGATGCCGTAGGCGAGCGCGAAGCTCAGCAGCGGCAGCGAGAAGAGCAGCACCACGACGGCCACCAGACCGGCCGCGCTGCCCATCGCCCCGCGCTTGACGTCCTGCTTGATCTCCGCCTTCGCCAGGGCGATCTCGTCGTGCACCAGCGCGGACATCTCGGCGGTCGCCGAGGCGACCAGCTGACCGAGGCTGCGCTCGGCTCCGTCGAACGGGTCGCTCATCGCTGCTCCCTCTTCTCCTGTAACGGTCCGACCTCAGATCATGCCGGACGGTCGGCCTCGTCGCGCGATGCCCCCGCCAGTTGGGCGCGCTGTCGGTGTTCCGCGGCCTTCTTCTCGTAGATCTCCGCCATCCGCAGATGGAACTCGGGGTTGTGCTCCTCGTACACGTCAGGGATGCCGTCGTGGTCCTCGTCGCGCTCCTCGTCCGCGATGAGCGCCTGGTACTTGCGGACCCGCAGCTTCAGCAGCACGGAGGCGAGCACGGCGGCGATCAGGGAGCCGACCAGGACCGAGGCCTTCACCTCCTCCATCAGCGCGGGGTCGTCGATGAAGGCCAGTTCGCCGATGAGCAGCGAGACGGTGAAGCCGATGCCGGCGAGCGAGGCGACGGCGAAGACGTCCGGCCAGGCCAGGTCGGGGTTGAGCGAGGCCCTGGTGAAGCGGGCGGCGAGCCAGGTGCCGCCGAAGATGCCGACGGCCTTGCCGACGACGAGGCCGAGCACGACGCCGAGGGTGACGGGCTGGGTGAAGACGTCGCCGAGGGCGCCGCCGGAGACCGTGACGCCGGCGGAGAACAGGGCGAACAGCGGCACGGCCAGACCGGCGGAGATCGGCCGGACCAGGTGCTCGATGTGCTCGCCGGGGGAGTGCTCCTCGCCCTCCCGGGTGGTGCAGCGCAGCATCAGGCCCATGGCGACGCCGGCGATGGTGGCGTGGACGCCGCTGTTGTACATCAGGCCCCAGATGACCAGGGCGAGCGGGACGTAGACGTACCAGCCGCGCACGCCCTTGCGCAGCAGCAGCCAGAAGACGACGAGGCCGGCGAAGGCGCCGCCGAGGGCGGCGAAGTTCAGGTCGCCGGTGAAGAAGACCGCGATGATCAGGATGGCGAACAGGTCGTCGACGACGGCGAGGGTGAGCAGGAAGGCGCGCAGGGCCGAGGGCAGCGAGGTGCCGATCACGGCGAGGACGGCGAGCGCGAAGGCGATGTCCGTGGCGGTGGGCACCGCCCAGCCGTCGAGGCTGCCGTCCCCGGCCACGTTGACCAGCGTGTAGACCAGGGCGGGCACGGCCATGCCGCAGACTGCGGCGATCACCGGGAGCGCGGCGGCCTTGGGGTCGCGCAGCTCGCCCGCGACGAGCTCGCGCTTGAGCTCGATGCCCGCGACGAAGAAGAAGATCGCGAGCAGGCCGTCGGCCGCCCAGTGCTGGATCGACAGGTCGAGGCCGAGGGCGGCCGGGCCTATGTGGAAGTCCCGGATGGCCGCGTAGCTGTCCTTCAGGGGCGTGTTGGCCCAGATGAGCGCGGCGATGGCGGCGAGCAGCAGGAGCACGCCGCCGACGGTCTCGGTGCGCAGCGCGTCGGCGATGTAGCGGCGCTCGGGGAGCGACAGCCGGCCGAGGAACCTGCGGTCGGTGGGGGTGGGGGTGGGCGCGGGCGCGGGCACGGTGAGAACCTCCGGTCGGTGGGCAGGGCGAAGCACATGCCGACCAGACTTCCCGGCGCACCTAGGTGTTCTTGTCGCGTCACTGACGCGGTCCTTACTTTACCTAACGACGCGCGGTGGTGTCCGGCGATCTTCACTTTAGGTGCATAACAGGACGCGGGCACGTGAGCGGAGCGACCTGTGGACAACCGTCTCCCCCGTGCTCCCGGCGGCTCCCCAGCCTGTGGACAACGCGAAGGCGCCCGCCCCGCGGTGCGCGGGGCGGGCGCCTTCGGCCTGTGCCGGGGCTCAGTCCTCGCTGGAGGCGGCCGGCAGCTTGGTCTGGATGAGGTCCATGACCGAGGAGTCCGTCAGGGTGGTGACGTCGCCCAGCTCGCGGTTCTCGGCGACGTCCCGCAGCAGGCGGCGCATGATCTTGCCGGAGCGGGTCTTGGGCAGCTCGGCCACCGGCAGGACGCGCTTGGGCTTGGCGATCGGGCCGAGGGTCTTGCCGACGTGGTTGCGCAGCTCGGCGACGAGGGCCTCGTCCTCGCTGGCCGTGCCGCGCAGGATCACGAAGGCGACGATGGCCTGGCCGGTGGTCTCGTCGGCGGCGCCGACCACGGCGGCCTCGGCGACGGCCGGGTGGGAGACCAGCGCGGACTCGACCTCGGTGGTGGAGATGTTGTGGCCGGAGACGAGCATGACGTCGTCGACCCGGCCGAGCAGCCAGATGTCGCCGTCCTCGTCCTTCTTCGCGCCGTCGCCGGCGAAGTACTTGCCCTCGAAGCGGGACCAGTAGGTGTCGATGAACCGCTGGTCGTCGCCCCAGATGGTGCGGAGCATCGACGGCCACGGCTCGGTGAGGACCAGGTAGCCGCCGCCCCCGTTCGGGACCTCGTTCGCCTCGTCGTCGACGACGGTGGCGGAGATGCCGGGCAGCGCGCGCTGGGCCGAGCCGGGCTTGGTCTCCGTGACGCCGGGCAGCGGAGCGATCATCATCGCGCCGGTCTCGGTCTGCCACCAGGTGTCCACGATCGGGCAGTTGTCGGCACCGATCTGCTTGCGGTACCACATCCACGCCTCGGGGTTGATCGGCTCGCCGACGGAGCCGAGGACGCGCAGCGAGGACAGGTCGAACTTGGCGGGGATCTCGTCGCCCCACTTCATGAACATCCGGATCGCGGTCGGCGCCGTGTAGAAGATGCTGACCTTGTACTTCTGGATGATCTCCCAGAAGCGCCCCTGGTGCGGGGTGTCCGGGGTGCCCTCGTACATGACCTGGGTGGCACCGTTGGCCAGCGGGCCGTACACGATGTACGAGTGGCCGGTGACCCAGCCGATGTCGGCCGTGCACCAGTAGACGTCGGTCTCCGGCTTGAGGTCGAAGACGGCGTGGTGGGTGTACGCGGCCTGGGTGAGGTAGCCGCCGGAGGTGTGCAGGATGCCCTTCGGCTTCCCGGTGGTGCCGGAGGTGTAGAGGATGAAGAGCGGGTGCTCCGCCTCGAAGGCCTCCGGGGTGTGCTCGGCGGACTGGCGGGCGACGATGTCGTCCCACCAGACGTCGCGGCCCTCGGTGAAGGCGGTCTCCTGGCCGGTGCGGCGGACCACCAGGACGTGCTCGACCTGCGGACAGCGGGCGACGGCCTCGTCGATCGCCGGCTTGAGCGCGGAGGGCTTGCCGCGGCGGTAGCCGCCGTCGGCGGTGACGACCAGCTTGGCGTCGGCGTCCTGGATGCGGGAGGCGACGGCGTCGGCCGAGAAGCCGCCGAAGACGACCGAGTGGGCGGCGCCGATGCGGGCGCAGGCCAGCATGGTGATGGCCGCCTCGGGGATCATCGGCAGGTAGACGGCGACCCGGTCGCCCTTGCCGACGCCCAGCTCGGTCAGCGCGTTGGCCGCCTTGGAGACCTCGTCCTTGAGCTCGGCGTAGGTGATCGACCGGCTGTCGCCGGGCTCGCCCTCGAAGTGGATGGCGACGCGGTCGCCGTTGCCGGCCTCGACGTGGCGGTCCACGCAGTTGTACGCGACGTTGAGCTCGCCGTCGGCGAACCACTTGGCGAACGGCGGGTTCGACCAGTCGAGGGTCTCGGTCGGCTCGGTGGCCCAGGAGAGCCGCTTGGCCTGCTCGGCCCAGAAGCCCAGCCTGTCCGCCTTGGCCTGCTCGTAGGCCTCCGCCGTCACGTTGGCGTCCGCGGCCAGCGCGGCCGGCGGCGCGAAGCGGCGCTCTTCCTTGAGCAGATTGGCCAAGGATTCGTTGCTCACGACATCTCCCATTTCCCAGGGCGTCCCTATGTGCCTGTGTGTCCCGTGTCATAGCTCATCAGGCGGATGCCCGGGTGACAAGAGCCTCTGGGCAATTGGTTTAGACCTGTGAGGCGACATGCGGAAGCGGCCCCCGCTCCCCGAGCGGAGGGGAGCGGGGGCCACACACTTTCACGCGCGAACGGAACGAATGGTTCAGGACGCGCGGGCGACGCCGCCGACCGCCAGCGGGACGGCCTGCGAACCCGCCCCCGGGGGGACCTGGTTGAACACGTCGTCGTAGCTGTGCACCTCGTCGGTGCCGGCCAGCAGATACGCCTGGGCCTCGCCCACGTGGAAGTACATCCCGTGCAGCGTCAGCGTGCCGTCGGCGAGCCGCCGGGCCACCGGCTCGTACGCCCGCAGGTGCTCCAGCTGCTGCACCACGTTGGTCAGGCAGAGCTGCTCGACCGCGTCGGCCGGCAGCCGGCCCGCGATCCTCGCCCAGGCGTGCCGGCGGCTCGCCATCCGCTCCAGACTCGGCCGGCCGTGCCTCAGCCAGCGGCGCAACGGGCTCGGCGGGTCGTCGGGGCGGCTGCCGAGCAGCGCCTGCATCGCTCCGCAGCCGGAGTGGCCGCAGACCGTGATCGACTCGACCCGCAGCACGTCCACCGCGTACTCGATCGCGGCCGCCACGGAGTCGTCTCCGCTCTCCTCGCCCGGCAGCGGCACCAGGTTGCCCACGTTGCGCACGGTGAACAGGTCGCCCGGGCCGCTGGACGTGATCATGCTCGTGACCAGCCGGGAGTCGGCGCAGGTCAGGAAGAGCTGGGAGGGACGCTGCCCCTCCCGGGCCAGCCGGGCCAGCTCGTCGCGGACCAGCGGGGCCGTGTTCCGCTGGAACGCGCCGATGCCGCTGGCCAGCCGCTGCCCGGTGGTCCCGGCGGTGTCGTCGGCCGGGGGCTGCTCGCCGCACTGGTGGTTGCGCCAGGGCGTCCAGGGGCGGCAGCAGGAGTGGCCGCCCACCGCGTGCGCGCCCGAGCGGGCGGAGGGGCTTCCGGCCCCCGTCTCGGCTCCGGCGTCCGCGCCATGCCGTCCGGCCTGGGCGGGCTCGGCGATCCGGCCGCCGCCGGGGCCGGTCGTCTCCACCGTGCCGCCGTGGGCGACATGGCCGGACTGCCAGTCGTGCAGCGCCTCGAACGCCGCGTGGTCCATGAACGAGCCGTCCAGCTCCACCACCGCGTCGGTGCCCGGCGGGATCTGGTGCAGGGCCCGGCTCAGCCGGGGCACGGCGAGGAAGGTCAACTGGCCCCGGATGCGGACCACCTGTCGCCCGTCCCGCTCCTCGTGGGTGATCCGGGTCCGGGCCAGCCGGTGCATGGCGACGGCGACCGCCACCGCGATCCCGAGGGCCACGCCCTCCAGGATGCCGATGAACACCACCCCGGCCAACGTCACCACGTACACCAGGACTTCACGGTGACGGGTGACCGAGCGGATGTGGGTGATGCTGACCATCTGGACGCCGACGACCATCACCAGGGCGGCCAGCGCGGGCAGCGGGATGAGGTCCAGGACGGGGACGAGCAGCAGGGCGGCGAGCACGATCCACAGGCCGTGCAGCATCGAGGAGTGGCGGCTGACCGCGCCCGCCGACACGTTCGCCACGCTGCGCACCGCGACGCCGGCGACCGGCAGGCCGCCGAGCGCCCCCGAGACCATGTTCGCGGCGCCCTGGCCCGCGAGCTCGCGGTCGAGCCGGGAGCGCGGGGCCGTGGTGCCGGTGTCGAAGGCGCGCTTCGCCGCCAGCTTGTCCACGGCGACCGCGGACAGCAGCGACTGCACGCTGGTGACCAGCGTGATCGTGAGCACGCCGGCCGCGATCCCGAGGACCGGGCCCTCCGGCAGGCCGGGCAGGGCGTGGCTGCTCCAGGAGGGCAGGTCGACCCGGGGCACGCCGAGCCCGGCGAACGAGGCGACGGCCGTGGCGGCGGCCACCGCGGCGAGCGCGGCGGGCGCCTTGCGCAGGATCCGTCCCGTACGGCCGGGCAGCCGCGGCCAGAGCAGCAGCAGCGCGACGGTGAGGCCGCTGACGACGAGCGCGGCGGCGGACGCGTGCGCGAGCTGGGCGGGCAGGCCGAGGGCGTTGTCCACGGCGGAGCTGTGGGGGGTGCCGCCGAGCACGATGTGCAGCTGCGCGAGGGCGATGGTGACGCCGATGCCCGCGAGCATCCCGTGCACGATGGCGGGCGAGACGGCGAGCGCGGACCGGGCCACCCGCAGGGCGGAGAGGCCGAGTTGGGCGAGTCCGGCGAGGACCGTGATGGCGCAGGTGGTGCGCCAGCCGTAGCGCTGGATCAGCTCGGCGGTGACCACGGTCAGGCCGGCGGCGGGGCCGCTGACCTGGAGCGGCGAGCCACCGAGGCGGCCGGCGACGATGCCGCCGACGGCGGCGGCCACCAGGCCGGCCTGGAGCGGGGCGCCGGTGGCGAGGGCGATGCCCAGGGAGAGCGGCAGGGCGATCAGGAAGACGGCGATCGAGGCGGAGAAGTCGGCGCCCGCGATGCGGAAGCGGCGGGGCGGCCCGTCCGGCGGGCCGTGCGGCCGCTGGACGCGGGGCCGGGTCGTGGTGGTCGTGCGGGCAGGGGGGCAGAGGGTCATGTTCCCGTCTCCTCCGGGGCAGCGTGGTCGCGGCTCGTGCGGGGTGCAGCGGCGGGACACCGAGAGACGCCGTACGGCACGACGGACGTGACGCTCCGGATGACTCTCGGTAAATGAATGGTAATGGGGAGTAAAGACTCCGGCATTATTTTCGGGGCAAATAGGGCAATGAATCACCGGATCCGGTGACAGAACGCATCCATGCCGCTTGTCGTTGACGCTCCTCGGTCGCTCTGGTGCGACGTTGACGCCGCTTGTACGGAAATCCGAGGATCCGAGGAGAGGTGGGGCGGATGTCAGCCGCCGGGAGAAGGAACCCTGTCCGTGCGTCCAGGAGGACGCTCGCCGTCGGCGCCCTCGCCGTCGCCCTGACCGCAGGCCTGGCCGGCTGCTCGGGCTCCGGCGACACGGCCCAGCAGGGCGCGCGGGGCGGTGCGGGCGCCAAGAAGGCGCCGGCCGCGGCCCCGCAGAGCGCGACGCGGCTGATCGGCGACGGCTCGACCGCCTTCACCGGGAACCAGCCGGACCAGCCGGTCTGGGAACGCCTGAAGCCGGGTCAGCAGCCACCGCAGTTCGTGGTGTTCTCCTGGGACGGCGCCGGCGAGGACAGCCAGAAGCTCTTCTCCCACTTCCGCAAGGTGGGCAAGCGCTACGGCGCGAAGATGACGTACTTCCTCAGCGGCGTCTACCTCCTGCCGGAGTCCAAGCGCGAGATGTACGACCCGCCGCAGCACTCCCCGGGCCGCTCCGACATCGGCTTCAACGACGTCGAGGGCATCCGCGACACCGTGCGCGAGCTGCGCGGGGCCTGGGAGGAGGGCAACGAGGTCGGCACGCACTTCAACGGGCACTTCTGCGGCAAGGACGGGGGCGTCGGCACCTGGTCGGTCGAGGAGTGGAAGAGCGAGATCAACCAGGCCAAGTCCTTCGTCAAGAACTGGAAGACGAACGCCGGACTGAAGGGCGAGAAGCCGCTCCCCTTCGACTACGACAAGGAGCTCGTCGGCGCCCGCACCCCCTGCCTGGAGGGCCGCAAGAACTTCGTGCAGGCCGCGGCGCAGATGGGCTTCCGCTACGACACCAGCGGCGTCAACGACCAGATCTGGCCCAAGAAGGACCTGGGCCTCTGGGACCTGTCGATGCAGCTCGTCCCCGTCCCGGGCCGCGCCTTCCAGACGCTCTCGATGGACTACAACTTCCTGGTGAACCAGTCCGGTACGACGCAGGGCGACCCGTCCCAGCACGAGTACTGGGGCAACCAGATGCGTGACGGCCTGGTGCAGGCCTTCGAGCGCTCGTACCGGGGCAACCGCGCGCCGCTGATCATCGGCAACCACTTCGAGTCCTGGAACGGCGGCACGTACATGCGCGCCATCGAGGACACCATCGCCACGGTCTGCGTGCAGAAGGACGTCAAGTGCGTCTCCTTCCGCCAGCTCGCCGACTGGCTCGACGCCCAGGACCCGGACGTCGTCGCCAAGCTCCGCACCCTGAAGGTGGGCGAGGCCCCGCAGGCCGGCTGGAAGGCCTTCCTGACCCCCCAGCCGGCCGCCCCCGCGGGCGCCCCGGCCGCGGTCAAGCCGGCTGCACGGCACTGAACCCTTCGGACAGTACGAACCCGGGGTCGACCTGCGCCGCCAGGTCGGCCCCGGTCCCCTCTTCTCCTGCTCCCCTCGCACCGCTCGGCGCCGGGGCGCCTCCCGGGCTTCGGGGCGCTGCGCCGGACTCCGTCCGCCGGTGGGGGCGGCGAGTCAGCTCGGCTGCGGTACGGCCAGGCGCTCGTCCAGTACGAACCCGGGGTCGACCTGCGCCGCCAGGTCGGCCCCGGTCTTCGCGTTGCCCCAGCTCTCCGCGTTCTTCAGGTGGAAGTGGACCATCTGGCGCGTGTAGCGCTCCCAGTCGCGGTGGGCGTACGAGTCGTCCGCCGCGTTCTGCAGGGCCTGCAGGGCCATGCGGTTGGCGGCTTCCAGGAGTTCGAAGCGGGGCGGGCGGCCCTTCTCCATGGAGCGGACCCAGTCGGAGTGGCCGACCGTCACCAGCAGGTCGTCGCCGACCTCGGCGCGCAGGAACTCCACGTCGTCCGCGCCCTGCACCTTGTTGCCGACCACGCGCAGCGCGACGCCGAAGTCCCGCGCGTACTCCTTGTACTGGCGGTAGACGGAGACGCCCTTGCGGGTCGGTTCGGCGACCAGGAAGGTCATGTCGAAGCGGGTGAACAGGCCCGAGGCGAAGGAGTCCGAGCCCGCGGTCATGTCGACCACCACGTACTCGTCGGCCCCGTCCACCAGGTGGTTCAGGCACAGCTCCACGGCGCCGACCTTCGAGTGGTAACACGCCACGCCGAGGTCCGACTCGGTGAACGGACCGGTCGCCATCAGCCGGATCCCGCCGTCGTCGAGCGGTACGGAACGGGCGCAGGCCTCGTAGACGGGGTTCTCCTCGCGGACCCGGAGCAGCCGCGAGCCCTCCCCGGGCGGAGTCGTCTTGATCATCGTGTCGGAGGAGGTGATCCGCGGGTTGGAACCCCGCAGGTACTCCTTGATCAGCGGCAGGTGCGCGCCCATCGCGGGCAGCGCGGCGGCCTCGTCGTCGGAGAGGCCGAGCGCCGCCCCGAGGTGCTGGTTGATGTCGGCGTCCACCGCGACGACCGGGGCCCCGGCGGCGGCGAGGTGTCGGATGAAGAGCGAGGACAGCGTGGTCTTGCCGCTGCCGCCCTTCCCCACGAAAGCGATCTTCATGTTCACCTAGGGTAGTGGTTCCCTCGCACCACGTGGTCGAAGTGCGTGAAGAAGACCACTCCAAGGTGGGGCGACGGTCCGGGGCGCGTAGCCTCCCTACTTATGAGTACGCACGCCTCTGACCCCCTGGCCGCCCTCGGCTCCCTGCCGGGCGTCGCCGACTCGGTGGACTCCGTACGCAAGGCCGTCGACCGGGTCTACGGCCACCGTGTGATGCGCCGCCGCAGCAACGAGATCACCTCCGAGGCGGCCCTGCGCGGGGCGCGCGGCTCGGCCGCCCTGTCGGGCGCCGACTGGGCCCTGGAGGAGGTCCGCCGGCGCACCGACTTCAGCGGCGACGAGGAGGCCCGCACGATCGGAGCCGCCCTGCGGCTCGGCGCGGAGTGCGGCCAGCTCCTGTCCATCTGGCGGCAGTCCCCGCTGCGGGTGCTCGCCCGGCTGCACCTGGTCGCCGAGGGCGACCCGCGCGACACGACGGGCCGGCCGCGCCAGGCGGGCGAGCCGGTCGACGAGCCGCTGATCGAGGCACCGCTGCCGGACCCGGCCGAGGTCTCGGGGCGGCTCGACGGCCTCGCCGACCTGATCATCGCGGGCGGCAGCGCCCCGGCCCTGGTGACCGCCGCCGTGGTGCACGGCGAGCTGCTCGCCCTGCGCCCCTTCACCTCGCGCAACGGCCTGATCGCGCGCGCCGCCGAGCGGATCGTGCTGATCGGCAGCGGACTGGACCCGAAGGCGATCTGCCCGGCCGAGGTCGGCCACGCCGAGCTGGGGCGGGCGGCGTACGTCGCCGCCTTCGAGGGGTACCTCTCGGGCACCCCGGAGGGCGTGGGCGCCTGGATCACGCACTGCGGGCGCGCGGTGGAGCTGGGGGTGCGGGAGTCGACGGCCGTCTGCGAGGCGCTGCAGCGCGGCGCGGCCTGACGGTCCGAAGGCCCGGTCCGGGCCCGGACATGGGTTGCGGCGGTACCAAGGAGCGGTACCGCCGCTGGCACGTCTACCCAGTTACCAAGCGTCCTCGATATGTGCCCATCAGGCGGGGAACTTTGCCCGTCGCCTGGTGCGGCTGGCCCTTAATCGAAGGGTCGACGTCGCGTGGGTGCCAGGTTTCTGTGCTTAGGTCCGTGGGGCCGTGATGCTCAACAGGTGATCCTCTCGGATGTCCTAGGTCTCGCGGGCCTGCTTCCTTTCTACTCCTGTCCGGGAGGAAGCGAAAGTCCTGACTCCGCTTCTTTGCTTTCGTCTCAAATCCGGGCAAAGCGATCGGCAAGTGCGGTGGCCTTGGCTGCCTGGGCCGCCTGCGCGAGCGCGGCCTGCTTGCGGCGGCTGGCGTACCAGACGAGCCCCGCGGTGGCGGCCGCCGCTCCCACGGCCGCCGCGGCGACCAGAGCCGGGCGGGGCGGCATGCGGAACTCGGGCAGTCGCTGCTTGAGCCGGACGGGCTTGTCGAAGACGAGCACCGGCCAGTCCCGGGCCGTCGCCTCGCGCCGCAGGGTCCGGTCGGGGTTCACGGCGTACGGGTGGCCCACCGACTCCAGCATCGGCAGGTCGGTCGCCGAGTCGCTGTACGCGTAACAGCGGGAGAGGTCGTAGCCCTCCGACTCCGCGAGCTCCCGGACCGCCTCGGCCTTGGTCGGGCCGTACGCGTAGTACTCCACCTCGCCGGTGAAGCAGCCGTCCTCCCCGACCACCATCCGGGTGGCGACGACCCGGTCGGCGCCCAGCATCTCTCCGATCGGCTCGACCACCTCCGCACCCGAGGTCGAGACGATCACGACGTCCCGGCCGGCGGCGTGGTGGCCCTCGATGAGCGAGGCGGCCTCGTCGTAGATGATCGGGTCGATCAGGTCGTGCAGGGTCTCGGCGACGAGCTCCTTGACCTGTGCGACGTTCCAGCCTTTGCAGAGCGCGGAAAGGTATTCGCGCATCCGCTCCATCTGGTCGTGATCGGCTCCGCCCACCAGGAACACGAACTGGATGTAGGCCGTCCGCAGCGCGGCACGGCGGCTGATCAGTCCGCCCCGGTAGAAGGACTTGCTGAAGGTCAGCGTCGAGGACTTCGCAATGACCGTCTTGTCCAGGTCAAAGAAGGCGGCTGCGCGCGGCATCGAGTGGTTTTCCACGAGCCCGAGCATAGGTGCCCGCCATTCGGCGTACGCTGGGGCGCGTGGGTTTGCCTGAGAAGGCTCTCGGGTACACCATGGAAGTCACGGATCGTTCGCGACCGTGCTAACCCGGACCGGCTCCTCCCCCCCCGAGTCGGCCGGAGAGACGACCCCCGCTCTCCCCCCCGGCGGGGGTCGTCGCATGTCCGGACGCGTTTTCGTCCGATGTTCCACCACTTTCGCGCCTCCCTTCGACCCGTGCCCCGGCGAGGGCCGGGCGGGCATGTGCACCCTCATTTCGCTACTCAGCGTAGTCGGCGTGCTGCTCTCCGGGCAGTCCCGGTTTGGGTGGCGAAGTTATTCACAACCCCCGGGTTATCCACAGTTTTCGAGCAAGATCCACACGATTTCCGAGTCGGCGTCACGGTGATTCCGGCCGCGAACTTCGCGGACCGCAGGATTCACGTGAGGGGTGTGTGCCGTGGAGGGATCGAAGGCTTCCGGAACGCCGGCGGGTGCCGGACCGGGATCGGGCTCGGGATCCGACCTGGGATCGGGCTCGGGAACGGGTCTGGGATCGGGCTCGGGAACGGGTCTGGGAACGGGCTCGGGAACGGGTGGGGAGAAAGGCCGGGGCGGGAGCGCGGGCGGCGGTGCGCGGCCGGGGCGGGGAGCCGGGGACGGAGGGGCCCGGCCGCCGCGGCCGCTGATCGTGACCGAGGACCTCGCGCTCCTCGACGACCTGCTGCGGCTGTGCGCCGCGGCCGGTGCCGACGCCGAGGTGCACCACACCGTGCCCGAGCGCGGCGGCTGGACCGACCCGCCGCTCGTCCTCGTCGGCGACGACGCCGCGGCCCGCTGCCGCGGCGCCACCCGCAGGCCGGGCGTGCTGCTCGTCGGCCGCGACCCCGACGACCCGGGCGTGTGGCGGCGCGCCGTCGAGCTCGGCGCGGACGACGTGCTGATCCTCCCCGGCGACGAGACCCGGCTGGTCGACCGGATCGCCGACGCGGCCGAGGGGGTCGGCAGGCAGGCGCTGACCGTCGGCGTCATCGGGGGACGCGGGGGTGCGGGGGCCTCGACCCTCGCCTGCGCCCTCGCGCTCGCCGCCGCGAGGGCCGGGCGGCGCACCCTGCTCGTCGACGGCGACCCGCTCGGCGGCGGACTCGACGTGCTGCTCGGTGGGGAGCGGGCCGAAGGGCGGCGCTGGCCCGACTTCGCCGCCTCGAAGGGCCGGGTGGCCGGCGGAGCCCTGGAGGAGTCGCTGCCCTCGGTGCGGGGGCTCAGGGTGCTCAGCTGGGACCGCGGCGACTCGGTGAGCGTGCCGCCCGCGGCCATGCGCTCGGTGCTCGCCGCGGCCCGTCGGCGTGGCGGGGTGGTCGTGGTCGATCTGCCCCGCCGGGTCGACGGCGCGGTCGCCGAGGCCCTCGCCCAGCTCGACCTCGGACTGCTGCTGGTCCCCGGCGAGTTGCGGGCGGTCGCCGCCGCGCACCGGGTGGCCTCGACGGTCGGGATGGTGCTGCGGGACCTGCGCGCGGTGGTCCGCGGGCCGTATGCGCCCGGGCTCGACGAGCGGTGGATCGCCGACGCCCTGCGGCTCCCCCTCGCGGGTGAACTCCCCTACGACCCCGGGCTCTCGGCGGCACGGGACGGCGATCCGCCGCCGGGTGCCGACGCCCGTGGCGGGCTCGCCCGCTTCTGCACCGCGTTCTGGGAGCGGGTCCTCGTGCCGGAGCGTGCGGCATGAGCGGGGCGGGGCTGCTCGAAGCGGTGCGGCAGCGGCTCGCCGAGAGCGGTGCGGAGCCGACCCCGGCACGGGTCGCCGCCGCGCTGCGGGCGCAGGGGAGGCTGCTCGGGGATTCCGAAGTGCTCGGCGCGGCGGAGGAGTTGCGGAGCGAGCTGGTCGGCACGGGCCCGCTGGAGCCGCTGCTCGCCGACCCGCGCGTCACAGACGTGCTGGTCTCGGCGCCCGACCGGGTCTGGGTGGACCGGGGCGCGGGCCTCGAACCGACCCGGGTGACGTTCCCGGACGCCGCGGCGGTACGGCGCCTCGCGCAGCGGCTCGCGGCCGTGGCAGGGCGCCGGCTCGACGACGCCAGGCCCTGGGTGGACGCGCGCCTGCCGGACGGCACCCGGATGCACGCCGTCCTGCCGCCTGTCGCGGTCGGTTCGACCTGTCTCTCGCTGCGGGTGGTGCGGCCGAGGGCCTTCTCCGTGGCGGAGCTGGCCGAGGCCGGCACCGTCCCGCCGGGCGGCGCGCCGCTGCTGCGGGCGCTGGTCGAGGCCCGGGTCTCCTTCCTCGTCAGCGGGGGCACGGGATCGGGCAAGACGACCCTGCTGTCCACGCTGCTCGGTCTGGTGGGTGAGCGGGAGCGGATCGTCATCGCCGAGGACTCGGCCGAACTGCGCCCCGACCACCCGCACGTGGTGCGCCTGGAGGCCCGCCCGCCCAATCAGGAGGGAGCCGGTTCGGTGACCCTGCGGGACCTGGTGCGGCAGGCGCTGCGGATGCGGCCGGACCGGCTGGTGGTCGGCGAGGTCAGGGGCCCCGAGGCGGTCGACCTGCTGGCCGCCCTCAACACGGGTCACGAGGGCGGCTGCGGCACCGTCCACGCCAACACCGCCGCCGACGTCCCGGCCCGACTGGAGGCCCTCGGCACGGCCGCGGGGCTCGACCGGGCCGCCCTGCACAGCCAGTTGGGCGCCGGACTCTCCGCGGTGCTGCACCTGGTGCGGGACCGGTCGGGGCGGCGGCGCATCGCCGAGGTGCACGTCCTCGCGCGGGACCGGGAGGGGCTGGTGGTGACGGTGCCCGCGCTGTCCTGGGCGGTGGACGGGTTCCGGCGGGAGCGGGGCTGGGAGCGGCTGGCGTCGCTGATCGGAAGAGCCGTGACGACGCCGACGGGCGAGGAGGCAGCGCGATGACGGCGATGACGGCGATGACGCCGATGACGGTGATCACGGGTGGTGCCGCGGCGCAGGGGGCGGCGGTGCTGTGCGCGGGAGGCGCGCTCTGGTGGACGGCCGAGCGGGAGCGGGCGCTCCGCCGGGCTCGGGCGGTCCTGGCGGTGCCCGGCGGAGGTGCTGCGGCCTGGCCGGCGGCCTTCGGGCGGTGGCGGGAGGCGGCCCGGGGGCGGCCCGAGTGGCTGTGCCTGCCCCTGGCGGCCCTGCTCGGGCTGCTCGGGGGCTCGCTCCTGCCGCTGCTCGTGGGGGCGGTGGCGGTGCCGCTGGTGGGACGACGGCTGCGGGCGGCCGGGGCCCGGCGGGAGCGGGGGGCGCGCGGCGACGGGGTGGTGGCCCTGTGCGGGGCGGTCGCGGGCGAGCTGAGAGCAGGGTGGCAGCCCGCGCAGGCCCTCGCGTTCGCCGCCCGCACGACGGGGGCGCTGGGCGGGCAGGAGGCGGCGGTCGTGGCGGCGGCCCGGTTCGGCGGGGACGTGCCGGAGGCGCTGCGGCGGGCGGCGCGGCGGGACGGCGCCGACGGGCTCGCGGGGATGGCGGCCTGCTGGCAGGTGGCGGTGGACGGTGGCGCGGGCCTGGCCGCGGGGCTCGACCGCCTGGAGGCGTCCCTGCGGGCCCACCGGGACCAGCGGGAGCGGCTGCGGGCCCAGTTGGCCGGGGCCTGGGCGACGGTCGTGGTCCTCGCGGTGCTGCCGGTCGCCGGACTGGGGCTGGGGGCCGCGCTCGGCGCGCGACCGCTGCGGGTGCTGCTGCACACCCCGGCCGGGCTCGGCTGTCTGGTCGTCGGCGGGGCTCTGGAAGCCCTGGGCCTGTGGTGGGCGGCCCGGATCGTGCGCCGAGGGGAGGAGGCATGACGGTGGTGCTCGTGGTGCTCTGCGCCGTGGCGTGGGCGGCGGGCACGGCGGCCGACCGGCGCCGCGAGCGGCGGCTGCGCCTCCGCGTCGCGGCCCTGCTCGCGGCGGGGCAGGAGCCCGAGCCGGCGCGGCGGCGGCGCCCTTCGCTCCCGCCTCGGTTGCGGGCCTGGGCGGTGCCCTGCGCTGCGGGGCTCGGCGCGTACGCGCTGATCGGCGGGGTGGCGGGCCTGGTGGCCGGGCTCGGCACCGCCTGGGCGCTGCGCCGCATGCGGGCCCGGCGCCCCTCGGGCGCCTCGCCGGAGGACGCCGAGACCGTTCGTCAGCTCCCGCTGGCCGCCGATCTGTTGGCGGCCTGCGCCTCGGCCGGTGCCGGACCGGGGGAGTCGGCGGAGGCGGTGGGCCGGTCGTTGGGCGGACCCGTCGGCGAGCGCCTGATCCGTACGGCGGCCGAGCTGAGGCTGGGCGGCGAACCGGCTGAGGTGTGGCGGAGGTTCGGCGCGATACCGGGTGCGGAGGGGCTGGCCCGATGCCTGGAGCGGGCCGCCTCCTCCGGGGCGCCTGCGGCCGAGGCCGTGGCCCGGCACGCCGAGGGCCTGCGGGCGGCCCGGGCCCGCGAGGCGTCCGCCCGGGCGCAGCGGGCGCAGGTGCTGATCACCGCACCGGTGGGGCTCTGCTTCCTGCCCGCGTTCCTGGCGGTGGGGGTCGCCCCGGTGGTCATCGGCCTGGCGACCGGGCTGCTCGGCGGCGGGTGAGCGGGACGGCGGAGGCGGGCGGCTCGGAGGCGATGAACGGGATGGGCGGAACGAAAACGATGAACGGGTCGAAAGGGATGAACGCGATGAACGGGACGAAGGAGTCGTGGGTGATGCGGATGGCGACGAGGCGGGCGGTGGACCTGGTGAAGGTCGGCACGTTCAGGACGGTTCTGCACGGCTGGTGGCGGGTCCGCCGGGCGGCGACGCGGCAGGACGCGGGCATGAGCACCACGGAGTACGCGATGGGCACGATCGCCGCGGCGGCGTTCGCGGCCGTGCTCTACAAGGTGCTCACCAGCGGGGCGGTCGCCAAGGCCCTGGAGTCGGTGATCGGGAGGGCACTCGATGCGCCGTTCTGACCGGGGTTCGGTGACCGCGGAGACCGCGGTCGCGCTGCCCGCCCTGGTGCTGTTCACCGCGGCCCTGCTGTGGGCCCTGGGAGCGGCCGGGGCGCAGATCCGGTGCGTGGACGCGGCCCGGGCCGGTGCGCGGGCGGTGGCCCGTTCGGAGCCGGTCGCGGCTGCGGAGGCGGCGGCGCGGGCCGCCGCCCCGGACGGCGCCAGGGTCACCGTGGCACGGTCGGGCGAGCTGTGGCGGGTGACGGTGGAGGCGTCCGCGCCCGGGCCCGGCGGCCTCGGGCTGACCCTGCGGGCGGGGGCGGCTGCGCTCGCCGAGGACACGGTGGGGGCGGTGGTGCCGTGAGGAGCGACGACCGGGGAGCGGCGACCGTGTGGACGGCGTTCGCGGCCTGCGCCCTGTGCGTGGTGTTCGGGGCCGTACTCGCGCTGGGGCAGGCGGTGGCCGCCAGGCACCGGGCCGGCGGGGCGGCCGACCTCGCGGCGCTCGCCGCGGCCGACCGGGCGCTGTGGGGCGAGGCGGACGCCTGCGCGATCGCGGTGCGGGTGGCGGCCGCCCAGGGGGCCGCGGTGGTCCGCTGCCGGGTCGGCGAGGACATCGCGGACGTCACCGCCCGGGTGACGTCCGGGCCGTGGACACCCGAGGTCAGGTCCCGCGCCGGCCCACCCGGCCCGACGGGCCTCCCGGCGGCCCTCCCGGGTCTTACGGGACCGGAGGTCCCACCTCCAGGTCCGGAGCCGGAGCTCGACCCTCCGGGGCCGGGGGTCCATCCCCCGGTCCGGTCCGGGGATCCGTCCCCGGTCCGGGGATCCATCCCCCCGGTCCGGTCCGGGGATCCGTCCCCGGTCCGGGGATCCATCCCCCCGGTCCGGTCCGGGGATCCGTCCCCGGTCCGGGGATCCATCTCCCCGGTCCGGTCCGGTGATCCGTCCCCGATCCGGTGATCCATCCCCCTGGTCCGGTCCGGGGACCCGCCCCTGGCCCGGGGATCAGTCCCCCTGGTCCTGGGACCCCTCCTCCGGCTCCGGAGCACCGCGCAGCAGTTCCGTGAGCAGGCGGACCGCGCCTCGTTTGTGGAGGGGGTCGTTGCCGTTGCCGCACTTGGGGGACTGGATGCAGGAGGGGCAGCCGGACTCGCACTCGCAGGAGGCGATGGCCTCGCGGGTGGCGGACAGCCAGGCGCGGGCGGTGTGGAAGGCGCGTTCGGCGAAGCCGGCGCCGCCGGGGTGGCCGTCGTAGACGAAGACGGTCGGGAGCAGCGTGTCGGGGTGGAGCGGGACGGAGACCCCGCCGATGTCCCAGCGGTCGCAGGTGGCGAAGAGCGGCAGCATGCCGATGGAGGCGTGTTCGGCGGCGTGCAGGGCGCCGCCGAGGATCTCCGGGTTGATCCGGGCGGCGTCGAGCTGGTCCTCGGTGACCGTCCACCACACGGCCCGGGTGCGCAGGGTGCGGGGCGGCAGGTCCAGCTTGCTCTCGCCGAGCACCTCGCCGGTGATCAGGCGGCGGCGGAGGAAGGAGACGACCTGGTTGGTGACCTCGACGGAGCCGTAGCAGAGGCGGCCGGCGCCCCAGGGGATCTCGGTGTCGGTGGACAGGACGGAGAGGGAGGTGGTGTCGCGGGCGGTGGTCGAGTAGGGCGGGTTCGCCTCCTCGACGAGGGCCACGGAGTCCTTGAGGTCGAGCTCGCGGACCAGATAGGTGCGGCCCTGGTGGAGGTGGACGGCGCCCTCGTGGACGGAGGCGTGGGAGGCGGCCTCGTCGACCGTGCCGAGCAGCCGGCCGGTGCCGGACTCGACGATGCGGACGGGGCTGCCGCCGCCGCCCCGGATGTCGGTGAGGTCGGCGGCCCGCTCCCGGCGGGTCCAGTACCAGCCGGTGGAACGGCGGCGCAGCAGGCCGGCCGACTCCAGCTGGGGCAGCAGGTCGGGCACGGCGGGGCCGAAGAGCGGGAGGTCGGCCTCGGTCAGGGGGAGCTCCGCGGCGGCGGCGCACAGATGGGGGGCGAGGACGTAGGGGTTGTCGGGGTCCAGGACCGTCGACTCCACCGGGCGGCGGAAGATCGCCTCGGGGTGGTGGACCAGGTAGGTGTCCAGCGGGTCGTCGCGGGCGACCAGGATCGCGAGGGCGCCCTCGCCCGAGCGGCCGGCGCGGCCCGCCTGCTGCCACAGGGAGGCGCGGGTGCCGGGGTAGCCGGCGATGACGACGGCGTCGAGGCCCGAGACGTCCACGCCCAGCTCCAGGGCGGTCGTGGCGGCCAGGCCGAGGAGCTCGCCCGAGTGGAGGGCGTGCTCCAGGGCGCGGCGCTCCTCGGGCAGGTAGCCGCCCCGGTAGGCGGCGACCCGGCGGGCGAGGGAGCGGTCGACCTCGGCGAGGCGCTCCTGGGCGATCACCGAGATCAGTTCGGCGCCGCGCCGGGAGCGGACGAAGGCGACCGAGCGCACGCCCTGGACCGTGAGGTCGGTGAGCAGGTCGGCGGTCTCGGCGGTGGCGGTGCGCCGGACCGGGGCGCCCTGCTCGCCGTGGAGCTCGGTGAGCGGCGGCTCCCACAGGGCGAAGACCAGTTCGCCGCGCGGGGAGGCGTCGTCGGAGACCTGGGTGACGGGCAGGCCGGTGAGGCGGCCGGCGGCGCGGGCGGGGTCGGCGGAGGTGGCCGAGGCGAGGAGGAAGACGGGGTCGGCGCCGTACCGGGCGCAGACGCGGCGGAGACGGCGCAGCACCTGGGCGACGTGCGAGCCGAAGACGCCCCGGTAGGTGTGGCACTCGTCGATGACGACGTAGCGCAGGGAGCGCAGGAAGGAGGACCACCTGGGGTGGGACGGGAGGATGCCCCGGTGCAGCATGTCGGGGTTGGTGAGGACGTAGTTCGCGTACTGGCGGACCCACTCGCGTTCCTCGACCGGGGTGTCGCCGTCGTAGACGGCGGCCCGGACGCGGTTGCCGAGCGGGGCGGCGAGTTCCCTTACGGCGCGGCGCTGGTCGGCGGCGAGCGCCTTGGTGGGCGCCAGGTACAGGGCGGTGGCGCCGCGCCCGTTGGCGGCCTCGGAGCCGTCCAGGAGGGTGGACAGGACGGGGGTGAGGTAGGCGAGCGACTTGCCCGAGGCGGTTCCTGTGGCGATCACCACGGAAGTGCCGTCCAGGGCGTGCTCGGCGGCTTCGGCCTGATGGGCCCAGGGGTGCTCGATCCCGGCGGCCTGGATGGCGTTGATCACTTCCGCGCGGATGCGGTGAGGCCAGACGGCATGACGGCCCTCTCGGGCGGGCAGATGCTCCGTATGGGTGATGCGCGCGGCCCGGCTCTCGCCTGTGGAGAGCCGGTCCAGGATCTGACCGGGAGAGGGGCGGTTGCCCGTCTCCCCGGCGGGTCGGCGGGGGCGGTGATTCTTGGCCATCGGCATCGAGTGTGTCACCGGCGTGACGGACAATGCTTCCAAGGCGTCGTGCATGGCAGTCGGTAAGTGATTGAATGCCATCGCGGCCGGCGTTCCGTCCCGTGACTCCGCACGGGAGTTCCGAGGGACGGCCGCTCGATAGCTAGGTGCTGGAGGACCCGTGGACCTGTCTCTGTCGACTCGCACTGTGCCCGGCCCGTCTGGCGACCGCACGGTCGTCGAGGTCGGTGGCGAGATTGATGTGTATACCGCGCCTAAGCTGCGCGAGCAGTTGGTCGAGTTGGTGAACGACGGCAGCTACCACCTGGTTGTCGACATGGAAGGCGTGGACTTCCTCGACTCGACCGGCCTCGGCGTGCTGGTGGGCGGTCTGAAGCGCGTACGTGCGCACGAGGGATCGCTGCGTCTGGTGTGCAACCAGGAGCGCATCCTGAAGATCTTCCGGATCACCGGACTCACCAAGGTGTTCCCGATTCACACCTCGGTCGAAGAGGCCGTCAACGCGGCCGACTGAGGCCGAGGAGACGTCTTCGCCCCGTGCAGCCGTCCAGAATCCCAGGGGAATCGCATGGCCACCGTTGAACTCCTCTTCAGTGCCCAGCCCGAGCACGTCCGCACGGCCCGTCTCGTGGCCGCCGCGGTCGCACGCCGGGCAGGTGTGGACGAGGCGGTCCTCGACGAGGTCAGACTCGCCGTCGGCGAGGCGTGTTCCCGTGCGGTCGGGCTGCACCGCAGCAACGGTGTCACCACCCCCGTCCGGGTCGTGCTGACCGAGGAGGAGAAGACCTTCTCCATCGAGGTCGGCGACGAGGTGCCCGGCGCGGGCGTGGCGGCCGCGGACGCCGCCGGTGTGCCCGGTGCGCGGGACTCGGCCCCGGCCGAGGAGTTCGACGACGCCGACGGCGAGGACGAGATGGGCCTCGCGGTGATCCGCGGGCTCGTCGACGACGTGGAGGTGAGCGCCGGCGAGGACGGCGGCACCATCCGCATGAGCTGGCCGGCCAACCCGGACGCCGCTTTCGCCTGATCAGGCCGCGGCACCAGGACCGGACGATCCCGGCCGCCCCGAGACGGAGAGAAGAGGCCCTGCCCCGCAGGGCCTCTTCTCGTTCCCCGGGCCGTTCCCCGGGCCGTTCGCCGGGCCGTTCGCCGGGCCGATCCCGGGGCCGTTCCCTGATCCCTGATCGTTCCCCGGACGGTTGCCCGAGCCGCTCCCCGGCCCCTTCCCCGGGCCGATCCCCGCACCATTTCCCACCCATTCCCACCCATTCCCGCCCGTGGGCCGGCCGCCAATGGTCCGGTCGCATTACCGCATTCGGCGGTACTTATGAGGTATTCGGGAATTACCATTGCGGCTACCCGTTTCGTGCGGGTTTCCCTCCTTAGAATCCGTCCTGTCCTGACCTCGCGAACGTCAAGGAGGACGAATGGCGGGTCTTGCCGCCGCGGTGCTCACCCAGGAGAACCGCGTCATCGTGATCGGCGTCGCGGCCGTGGCGCTCGCGGCGCTGGTCGTGGCCCGGCTCCTCGTCCGCCAGGTGCTGGCGGCCGGCGAGGGCACGGAATCCATGAAGAAGATCGCGGCCGCCGTCCAGGAGGGCGCCAACGCCTATCTCGCCCGGCAGCTGCGCACCATCGGCGTCTTCGCCGTCGTGGTGTTCTTCCTGTTGTTCCTGCTGCCCGCCGACAACTGGTCGCAGCGGGCCGGACGCTCTCTGTTCTTCCTGGTGGGCGCGCTTTTCTCGGCGACCACCGGATATCTCGGCATGCGACTCGCCGTGCGCGCGAACGTGAGGGTCGCGGCGGCGGCCAGGGAGGCCACGCCCGGCCCGGGCGAACCGGAGCGCGACCTGACGGATGTGGCCCACCGCGCGATGAAGATCGCGTTTCGTACGGGTGGCGTGGTCGGCATGTGCACGGTCGGCCTCGGCCTGCTCGGGGCCTCCTGCGTCGTCCTCGTCTACGCCGCCGACGCGCCCAAGGTCCTGGAGGGATTCGGGCTCGGGGCGGCGCTCATCGCGATGTTCATGCGGGTGGGCGGCGGCATCTTCACCAAGGCCGCCGACGTCGGTGCCGACCTCGTCGGCAAGGTCGAGCAGGGCATCCCCGAGGACGACCCGCGCAACGCCGCCACCATCGCCGACAACGTGGGCGACAACGTCGGCGACTGCGCGGGCATGGCCGCCGACCTCTTCGAGTCGTACGCCGTGACGCTGGTCGCCGCCCTCATCCTCGGCAAGGCCGCCTTTGGCGACGTGGGCCTCGCCTTCCCGCTGATGGTGCCCGCGATCGGCGTCCTGACCGCGATGATCGGGATCTTCGCGGTCGCCCCGCGGCGCACCGACCGCAGCGGCATGACCGCCATCAACCGGGGCTTCTTCCTCTCCGCGGTGATCTCGCTCGCCCTGGTCGCCGTCGTCGCCTTCGCCTACCTCCCGTCCTCCTACGCCGACCTCGAAGGCGTCACCGATCCCGGCATCCCCACCCACGGCGGCGACCCGCGGGTCCTCGCCCTGGTCGCGGTCGCCATCGGCATCGTGCTGGCCGCGCTGATCCAGCAGCTCACCGGCTACTTCACCGAGACCGGCCGGCGTCCGGTCCGGGACATCGGGAAGTCCTCGCTGACCGGCCCCGCCACCGTGGTCCTGGCCGGCGTCTCCATCGGCCTGGAGTCCGCCGTCTACACGGCGCTGCTGATCGGCCTCGCCGTCTACGGGGCGTTCCTGCTCGGCGGCGCCTCCATCATGCTGGCGCTGTTCGCCATCGCCCTCGCGGGCACCGGGCTGCTCACCACCGTCGGGGTGATCGTGGCCATGGACACCTTCGGCCCGGTCTCCGACAACGCCCAGGGCATCGCCGAGATGTCCGGCGACGTCCAGGGCGCGGGCGCGCAGGTCCTCACCGACCTCGACGCCGTCGGCAACACCACCAAGGCGATCACCAAGGGCATCGCCATCGCCACCGCCGTGCTCGCCGCGGCGGCGCTCTTCGGCTCCTACCGCGACGCCATCGCCGGCTCGGTCGCCGACGTCGGGGCGAAGGTCACCGAGACGAACCTGTCCATGGACATCTCCCAGCCCAACAACCTGTTCGGGATGGTGCTCGGCGCCTCGGTCGTCTTCCTGTTCTCCGGACTCGCCATCAACGCCGTGTCCCGGTCGGCCGGTGCGGTGGTCTACGAGGTGCGGCGGCAGTTCCGCGAGCACCCCGGGATCATGAACCACACCGAGCAGCCCGAGTACGGACGGGTCGTCGACATCTGCACCAAGGACGCGCTGCGCGAACTCGCCACGCCCGGACTGCTCGCCGTCCTCGCGCCGATCGCGGTCGGCTTCTCGCTCGGGGTCGGCGCGCTCGGCTCGTACCTCGCCGGGGCGATCGCCACCGGTGCGCTGATGGCCGTCTTCCTGGCCAACTCCGGTGGCGCCTGGGACAACGCGAAGAAGCTGGTCGAGGACGGGCACCACGGCGGCAAGGGCAGCCCGGCCCATGCGGCGACCGTCATCGGCGACACGGTCGGCGACCCGTTCAAGGACACCGCGGGGCCCGCGATCAACCCGCTGCTGAAGGTGATGAACCTGGTCGCGCTGCTGATCGCGCCCGCCGTGGTGCAGTTCAGCTACGGGGACGACGCCAGTGGCGGGCTGCGGGCGTTGGTCGCCGTCCTCGCGCTGGTCGTCATCGTGGGCGCGGTCCGGTTCTCCAAGCGGCGTTCGGTGGCCGTGGACGACGGATCGGCGGAGCGGAACGGGTCGTCGCGGGACGCGACGGTGACGCCGTAGGCCCGCGTCCGCCCGTCCGGCCGTGGGCTCCGTCTGCTTCCGGCCGCCGCGGCTCCGGCCGCGCGTGACGCGCCGTCAAAGCAGGGGCGGACGTCCCGTTCTGACGTGACGTCCGCCCCTGTCTGCTTGGTGCAAACGACTGCAATATCGGATGAATCGGTCCCACGAACGGTGGAAGTCACCCGTCCGGCGTGTATGTTCCGGGGCCGAGAGCCTTGGAAGGGACCGATCCGGTGAACAAGAAGCTTGCGGCCGCGCTGTCCGGCGGTGCGGTACTGGTGCTCGCGCTGTCGGGTTGCAGCGACGACAAGGGCGACAAGGTGAACGACTGGGCCAAGACGTTCTGCGACCAGGCGCAGCCGCAGATCCAGAAGCGGGCCGACGCGAACCAGCTGATCATCTCCACGGCGGCCGACAGCAAGCCCGTCACGATCAAGGCCGCCGACTCGAAGGCCTTCGCCGACATCGCCGCCGCCGACCGCGCGCTGGCCAAGGCCGTCGAGAGCGCCGGGGCGCCGCCCGTCGACAACGGCGAGAAGGTCCAGCAGGACGCCATCAAGGAGCTCAACGCCACGGCCGTGGCCTACGAGGGCCTGAAGAAGCAGGTCGACGCGCTGGACACGTCGAACCAGCAGAAGTTCGCCGACGGCCTGAAGGTCGTCTCCGAGAACCTCGGCAAGATCCAGAACATGGACCAGGACGCCGTCGCCAAGCTCCAGGCCGGCGAACTCGGCCAGGCCATGGCCAAGCAGCCGGGCTGCCAGACCCCGTCCGCCTCCCCGAAGCCGGGCGCCCCGGCCTCCCCGAAGACGGACTCCACCCCGGTCACCAAGTCGACCGCCTCGCCCAAGCCGTAGCGGGGCCACGGGCCGTGTGCGGGCCGGTCCGGCGCATCGCCGGGCCGGCCCGCACGCCGTCGTTGGCGGCCGTTGTCGGTGGCGCCCGTCACAATGGGGCACGTGAGTACGACCAGCACGACCCCCAGCCTCCCGGTGCCCACGCACGCCGTCCGACTGCGCGAGGCACTGCTCGCCGCCGACTTCACCGCCGACGGTCTGCTCGACCTGCTCGGCGCGCAGGCCTATGCCGCGCTCGCCCGCAGCGAGACCGTGCCCGCCCTCCGGGCGACCCGCGGGGACTCCCCGCTGGAGACCCTCGTCCGCCTCTTCCTGCTCCAGCGGTCCGTGGCGCACGAGCGGGCCGCCGCGGCGCTGCCCCTGGCGGAGGCGCTCGCCGACGGCTGGGTCGTCCGCGAGGACGACACCGTGCTCGCCACCGTCGACGTACGGCCGTACGGCGGGCCGGACGGCGAGGACTGGTTCATCGTCTCCGACCTCGGCTGCGCTGTCGGCGGGGCCGGCGGCATCGGGAAGAAGGACGAGGGAGTCGTGCTCGGCGTCGGCGGGGCCTCCACCACCCTCGCCGGCATCACCGTCCGCACCCCCGTCGCCACCGCCCTCGACCTCGGCACCGGCTCCGGCATCCAGGCGCTGCACGCCGCCCAGCACGCCACCCTGGTCACCGCGACCGACCTCAACCCGCGGGCCCTCGACTTCACCCGGCTCACCCTCGCCCTCTCCGGGGCCCGGGGCGCCGAGCTGCTGACCGGTTCGCTCTTCGAGCCGGTCGACGGCGACACGTACGACCTGATCGTCTCCAACCCGCCGTTCGTGATCTCCCCGGGCGCCGGGCTCACCTACCGGGACGGCGGCATGGGCGGCGACGACCTGTGCCGCACGCTCGTCCAGGAGGCCGGCGAGCGGCTCAACGACGGCGGATACGCCCAGTTCCTCGCCAACTGGCAGCACGTCGAGGGCGAGGAGTGGCAGGACCGGCTGCGCTCCTGGGTGCCGCGCGGCTGCGACGCGTGGATCGTGCAGCGCGAGGTCCAGGACGTCACCCAGTACACCGAGCTGTGGCTGCGCGACAGCGGCGACCACCGCGGCGACCCGGACGCGTACCGGGAGGCGTACGGGCGCTGGCTCGACGAGTTCGAGGCCCGCAAGACCAAGGGGATCGGCTTCGGCTGGATCACCCTGCGCAAGAGCGCGGCCGTCGCCGCCGGCCAGGCCGAGCCGTCGATCGTCCTGGAGGAGTGGCCGCACCCCGTCGAGCAGCCCCTCGGCGACACCGTACGCGCCCACTTCGAGCGCCAGGACTACCTGCGCGGCCGGGACGACGCGGCGCTGCTCGCCGACCGCTTCGCCCTCGCACCCGAGGTCGTCCAGGAGCAGGTCGGCCTGCCCGGCGCCGAGGACCCCGAGCACGTGCTGCTCCGCCAGAACCGCGGGATGCGCCGGGCCACCCGGGTGGACCACGTGGCGGCCGGCTTCGCGGGCGTCTGCGACGGCACGCTGAGCGCCGGGCGGATCCTCGACGCCATCGGCCAGCTGACCGGCGAGGACCCGGTCCTGCTGCGGGACCGCACCCCGCAGGCGATCCGGCTGCTGGTGGAGGAGGGCTTCCTGCTGCCGGTGACCGACGACGCCGGCTGACCGACGGCGCCGGCTGACCGACGGCGCCGGCTGACCGACGGCGCCGGCTGACCGACGACGCCGGCTGGCGGCCGCAGCAGCCCGCCGGGGCCGGCGCCGCCCGCCCCGGCACCTGCCGTGCACCCCGGGCCCTGACACCCGCCCCGGATCCGGGGCCCTGACACCCGCCCCGGATCCCGGCGCCGCCTCCGCCCCGCCGGGATCCGCGCCCCCCCGGGGCTTCGTCCGAGGGGAACTTCCGATGGGAACTTCCGACGGGAACTTCCGATGGGAACTGACGGTCGGTGAGGTGACGAAGAAGGCCGGACGCACGGGGAAGTACCGGCCATCCTCGTGAAACCGTCCGGTGCCCTCCGCGCCGTTCACCGGGAATTCGCCCTGCTGACGTCGTGGGGTGCCAGCCTCGGCTCCGGGAGCCGGAGACGGCACGGTGACGGAACGGGGTACGGGCATGGAGAGCGGGCCGGCGATCTTCGCGGGAGGGGCGTTCACGCTGTTCGGGGCCGCACTGCTGGTGTGGACGGGGGTCCGGGTGGCGCAGGGCGAGCCCGTCGCGCTCGGCGTCGCGCCGCGGCCCGCCGCGGTCCTCGCGGGCCTCTTCGGCGCGGCCTCCCTGCTTCTCGGGATCTGGTGCTTCGGGCGTCCGTGAGGGTGCCCCGGTACGAGTCCCGCCCCGCCGGTCCGGCAGTCCGGGCGGCAGGAAGGGCAGGAGTCGGGTTACCGTTCGAGTGGCCGTTGCGGGCTTTCGCCGTTTGACACGGGGGCGGGTTGTACCGTCACACTCCGCAGCGACGGCAGTGTCACCTTGTGCCGCTGCCGTGCGTGCCAGCGCCGTACGTACGCAGTACGTGCCGGAGAGCGTCGACCGGAGAGAAGAGCGAAGTTGTCCCCGACCAGCGAGACCGCACAGGGCGGCCGCCGACTCGTCATCGTCGAGTCGCCTGCCAAGGCGAAGACGATCAAGGGCTACCTCGGCCCCGGCTACGTCGTCGAGGCGAGCGTCGGGCACATCCGCGACCTCCCGAGCGGCGCCGCCGAGGTGCCCGAGAAGTACACCGGCGAGGTGCGCCGCCTCGGCGTCGACGTCGACCATGACTTCCAGCCCATCTATGTCGTCAACGCCGACAAGAAGGCGCAGGTCAGGAAGCTCAAGGAGCTGCTGGCCGAGTCCGACGAGCTCTTCCTCGCCACCGATGAGGACCGCGAGGGCGAGGCCATCGCGTGGCACCTCCAGGAAGTCCTGAAGCCGAAGGTCCCGGTCCACCGGATGGTCTTCCACGAGATCACCAAGGACGCGATCCAGCAGGCCGTCGCCAACCCGCGCGAGCTGAACAAGCGGATGGTCGACGCCCAGGAGACCCGCCGCATCCTCGACCGGCTGTACGGCTACGAGGTCTCGCCGGTCCTGTGGAAGAAGGTCATGCGGGGCCTGTCCGCGGGCCGCGTCCAGTCCGTCGCGACCCGGCTCGTCGTCGAGCGCGAGCGCGAGCGGATCGCCTTCCGCTCGGCCGAGTACTGGGACCTCACCGGAACCTTCTCCACCGGCCGGGCCGGCGACCCCTCCGACCCGTCGTCCCTGGTCGCGCGCCTCGCGACGGTCGACGGCAAGCGGGTCGCGCAGGGCCGTGACTTCGGCGCCGACGGCCGCCTGAAGACCGAGAACGTGCTCCACCTCGACGAGGAGAAGGCCCGCGCGCTGGCCGCCTCCCTCGCCGACACGCGCTTCGCCGTCCGCTCGGTCGAGTCGAAGCCGTACCGCCGCTCCCCGTACGCCCCCTTCCGCACCACGACCCTCCAGCAGGAGGCGAGCCGGAAGCTGGGCTTCGGTGCGAAGGCGACCATGCAGGTGGCGCAGAAGCTGTACGAGAACGGCTTCATCACCTACATGCGTACGGACTCCACGATCCTGTCCGACACGGCCGTCGGTGCGGCCCGTGCACAGGTCACGCAGCTCTACGGCGCCGACTACCTGCCGGAGAAGCCGCGCGTCTACGCCGGCAAGGTCAAGAACGCCCAGGAGGCGCACGAGGCGATTCGTCCTTCGGGTGATCGTTTCCGCACCCCCGCGGAGACCGGGCTGACCGGCGACCAGTTCCGGCTCTACGAGCTGATCTGGAAGCGCACCGTCGCCTCCCAGATGAAGGACGCGACCGGCAACTCCGTCACCGTGAAGATCGCCGGCGCCGCCGCCGACGGCCGTGACACCGAGTTCTCCGCCTCCGGCAAGACGATCACCTTCCACGGCTTCATGAAGGCGTACGTCGAGGGCGCCGACGACCCGAACGCCGAGCTCGACGACCGCGAGCGGCGCCTGCCGCAGGTCTCCGAGGGCGACGCGCTCGCCGCCGAGGAGATCACCGCGGACGGCCACGCGACCAAGCCGCCGGCCCGCTACACCGAGGCCAGCCTGGTCAAGGAGCTCGAAGAGCGCGAGATCGGCCGCCCGTCGACGTACGCCTCGATCATCGGCACCATCCTCGACCGCGGCTACGTCTTCAAGAAGGGGACGGCGCTCGTGCCGTCGTTCCTCTCCTTCGCCGTCGTCAACCTCCTGGAGAAGCACTTCGGGCGGCTCGTCGACTACGACTTCACCGCCCGGATGGAGGACGACCTCGACCGCATCGCGCGCGGCGAGGCCCAGGCGGTGCCGTGGCTGAAGCGTTTCTACTTCGGTGAGGGCGGCGGCTCCGGCGAGGGCGGCGCGGCGGACGCCGGCAACGGCGACGGCGACCACCTCGGCGGGCTGAAGGAGCTGGTCACCGACCTCGGCGCCATCGACGCCCGGGAGATCTCCTCCTTCCCCGTCGGCGACGGCATCGTGCTGCGCGTCGGCCGCTACGGCCCGTACGTCGAGCGCGGCGAGAAGGACCAGGAAGGCCACCAGCGCGCCGACGTCCCCGAGGACCTCGCGCCGGACGAGCTGACCGTCGGCTACGCGGAGGAGCTGCTCGCCAAGCCGAGCGGCGACTTCGAGCTGGGCACCGACCCCGTCAGCGGCAACCAGATCGTCGCCAAGGACGGCCGCTACGGCCCGTACGTCACCGAGATCCTGCCCGAGGACACCCCGAAGACCGGCAAGAACGCGGTCAAACCGCGCACCGCCTCGCTCTTCAAGTCGATGTCGATCGACACGGTGACCCTGGACGAGGCGCTCAAGCTGATGTCGCTGCCGCGCGTGGTCGGCGCCGACGCCGAGGGCGTCGAGATCACCGCGCAGAACGGCCGCTACGGCCCGTACCTGAAGAAGGGCACGGACTCGCGGTCGCTCACCGACGAGGAGCAGCTGTTCACGATCACGCTGGAGGAGGCGCTGGCGATCTACGCCCAGCCCAAGCAGCGTGGCCGGGCCGCCGCCAAGCCCCCGCTGAAGGAGCTGGGCACCGACCCCGTCAGCGAGAAGCCCGTGGTCGTCAAGGACGGGCGCTTCGGCCCGTACGTGACGGACGGCGAGACCAACGCGACCCTGCGCACCGGCGACAGCGTCGAGACGATCACGCCCGAGCGCGGCTACGAGCTGCTGGCCGAGAAGCGGGCCAAGGGCCCGGCGAAGAAGGCGGCCAAGAAGGCGCCCGCCAAGAAGGCCCCGGCGAAGAAGACCGCCGCCAAGAAGACCACCGCGACCAAGACGGCCGCGGCGAAGAAGACGGCCGCCAAGAAGACCACGACGGCCAAGACCACCGCGGCGAAGAAGACCGCCACCGCGAAGAAGGCGGCGGCCGCCAAGCCGGAGTGACGATCCGGCACGCGCGTCCGGAGTGACGCTGCCGACACCGTGGGGAGGGCGGGGGCCGTGGCCCTTGCCCTCCCCGTCTGTTTGTTCGGGCGAAGGCCGCGGGGAGCAAGGGCGTCCGGATAGGGTGGACGGATGACGCGAGCAGAGCAGCCAGACACCGACGCCGCACTCGTCGCCGATTCCCGGGAGCGTGCCGTACGGGCCCTGCTGCGCCATCAGCCGCTGCGGCGGCTGTGGAGCGCCCAGGCCGTCGGCGGCGTCGGCGACGCGCTCGCCGTCCTCGTCCTCATCCTGCTCGGTCTCCAGGCGGCCGTGGCCGACGGAGCCCTCGGCGGCGGGTACCGGGGCGCGGCGCTCGCCGTGGCCGCGGTCATCGGTACCCGGATCCTGGCCGCCGTCCTCTTCGGCGCCGTCCTGCTCGGCCCGCTCACGGCGCTGACCGCGCCCGGCGGCCCGCTCGACCGCCGCTGGACCATGATCGGCGCCGACGGGGTGCGGCTCGCGCTGCTCGTCGTCGCTCCGCTGTGGATCGACTGGACCCCCGACAAGGCGCTCTGGTTCCTGCTCGGCACCGTCTTCGTCACCGGAGCGGCCGAACGCCTGTGGACCGTCGCCCGCGAGGGCGCTGCCCCCGCACTGCTGCCCGCCCCGCCGATCGAGGGCGCCGCCGTCCGGCCGCTCCCCGACCACCTGGGCGCGCTGCGCACCCTCAGCCTGCGCACCGGCTTCCTCGCCGTGCCCGCCGCGGCCGGGGTGCTGCTGCTCGCGACCCTGGTCGGCAACCTGCTCGGCAGCGGCATCGACTGGTTCTCGCTGCACCAGGCGGCCCTCGGCGCGTACGTCGCCGCCGGGCTCTTCGCCGCCTCCGTCTCCGTGCTGGTCCCGCTCACGCTGCCCGGCGACCAGACCCCGCGGCCCCGCTCGCCCCTGGAGGGCCTGCGGCTCCCCGCCGACAAGGGCCGCACCGGCGCGCTCCCGCTCTTCGTGCTCGCCTGCGGCACCGTCGCCGGCGCCATCGCCGCCGCGGCGGCCGTCGCCGTGCTGCACGCCTACGACCTGGGCGGCGGGCTCGTCACGTACGCCCTGCTGGTCCTCGCGCTCAGCGGCGGCACCGCCGTCGGCATCCGCACCGCGGGCTCGGTCCTCACCGTGCTCTCCCGCCGCCGGCTGCTCGCCCTCGCCGTCGCCGTCACCGGCATCGCGCTGCTCGCCATGGGCCTCGTGCCGGACACGGCCACCGTGCTGGCCCTGGCCGCCCTCGCCGGGTACGCGGCCGGCGTCGCCGCCCGCACCGGGCACAGCCTGGTCGACCAGGAGACCGAGGAGGCCCGCCGGGCCCGCGTCACCGAGCACCTTCAGGCCGTCGCCCGCGCCGCCATCGGCGCCGGCGCCCTGGCCGCCCCGCTGCTCGCCGCCGCGATCGGGCCGCACCGGCTCGCCTCCGGCGGCTTCGTCTTCGCCCACGGCGGCGCCGCCTTCACCCTGATGCTGGTCGGCGCGCTGCTGCTGCCCGTCGCCGCGCTCGTCCTCGCCAAGACCGACGACCGGGCGGGCGTCCCGCTGCGCCGCGACCTCGGCGACGCCCTGCGCGGCGCCGACCCGGCCCAGGCGCCCTCCCCGACCGGCTTCTTCATCGCCCTGGAGGGCGGCGACGGCGCCGGCAAGTCCACCCAGGTCGAGGCGCTCGCCGAGTGGATCAGGGCCAAGGGCCACGAGGTCGTCGTCACCCGCGAGCCCGGTGCCACGCCGATCGGCAAGCGGCTCCGCTCGATCCTGCTCGACGTCTCCAGCGCCGGCCTGTCCAACCGCGCCGAGGCGCTGCTGTACGCGGCCGACCGCGCCGAGCACGTCGACTCGCTGGTCCGGCCCGCCCTGGAGCGCGGCGCCGTCGTCATCACCGACCGGTACATCGACTCCTCGGTGGCCTACCAGGGCGCCGGCCGCGACCTGTCACCGACCGAGATCGCCCGCATCAACCGCTGGGCCACCGGCGGGCTCGTCCCGCACCTCACGGTGCTCCTCGACGTCTCGCCGGAGACCGCCCGCGAGCGGTTCACCGAGGCGCCGGACCGGCTGGAGTCCGAGCCGCCCGAGTTCCACGCGCGCGTGCGGGCCGGGTTCCTGGCCCTCGCCGCCGGCGACCCCGGCCGCTACCTCGTCGTCGACGCCGGCCAGGAGCCGGAGGCCGTCACCACCGTCGTGCGCCACCGCCTCGACCGCGTGCTGCCGCTCTCCGAGGCCGAGGTGAAGGCCCAGGAGGAGGCCCGTCGCAAGGCCGAGGAGGACGCCCGGCGGCGCGCCGAGGAGGAGGCCGCCCGCAAGGCCGAGGAGGAGCGCCTGGAGCGCGAGCGCCAGGAGCAGCTCGCCAAGCTGCGCGCCGAGGAGGAGGCCCGCCGCAAGGCCGAGGAGGAGGAGGCCCGCCGCCTGGAGGCCGAGCGCCAGGCGGAGGAGGCCCGGCAGCGCGCCGAGGAGGCCCGGATCGCGGCCGAGGAGGAGCGCAAGCGCCGCGCGGCCGAGGAGAAGGCCCGCGCCGAGGAGGAGGAGCGGCGCCGCAAGCAGGCCGAGGAGGAGGCCCGGCTGCGGGCCGAGGCCGAGGAGCGGCGCCTGGAGAAGCAGCGCAAGGCCGAGGAGGCCCTGGTCCGCGCGGAGGAGGCACGCCGCCTGGCGGAGGCCGCCGCCGCGAAGGCCGCGGAGGAGACCGCCCGCAAGGCCGCCGAGGAAGCCGCCCGCAAGGCCGCCGCCGAGGAGGCCGCCGCGGCGGCGCTCGCGGCCGAGGCCCAGCGGAAGGCGGCGGCCGCCAAGGCCGCGGCGAAGGCCGAGGAGGAGCGCGCGGCGGCGGAGAAGGCCGCGGCGGACCGGGCCGCGGCGGCGGAGAGGCGTGCCGCCGAGCGGGCCGAGGCCGAGCGGCGCGCCGCCGAGAAGTCCGCCGAGCGGACGGCGGCGGCCGAGGCCGCTGCCGCCCGGACCACGGCGGCCAGGACGGCGGAGTCGGCCAAGACGACCAAGACGGCGGAGTCGGCCAGGACGGCGGAGTCGGCCAAGACGGCGGAGGCGGCGAAGGCGGCGAAGAGCGTCGAGGAGTCGGCGAACGAGGTCACCGTCGCCACCCCGATCGTGACGCCGGACGCGCGTCCGGCCGGGAGCGGGACCGGACGCCCGGCCGGTTCGTCCGCCCCCGCCCCCGCATCCGCCGCGGACGACGAGCCGACCGTGTCCCCCAACGAGGTCACCGTCCCCACGCCGATCGTCCGGCTCGACGACGAGACCACCGTGCTGCCCCGGATCCGGGACCCGCGCGACGCCGGGACCGACGCCGAACGGACGGCCGTGCTGCCGACCGTGAAGGACGCGGCCCCGGCCGACCGGGTGCCGCAGGACTTCTTCCGGGACGGCGGGGCCGAGCCCGAGGGCGCGAACGACCGCACCCGCGAGCTGCCCCAGCTCGACGAGAACGGCCGGCCCAAGCGGCGCTCCGACTGGGCCGAGGAGACCCCGCTCGACGACCTCCCGACCCTCGCGGACGAGCTGCTGGGCCCGCACGACGACGAGGACGGCGGCCGGGACGGCCGCCGGGGCCGCCGCTGAGCACCGGCCCGGCCGGGGGTGCGGCCGGGGTGCGGCCGAGGGGCGCCCCCCCGGGGTGCGTGCGGCCGAGGGTGTAGCCCGCTCCACCCCTGACCGGGCAGTCTGCGCCATGCCGCTCTGACCTGCGCTTTTCTAGCGTGGCCGGTATGACGACAGCACTTTCCCTCGACGCGGTGAGCCGGGTCCACGCCGGCCGAAACCGCGGGGACGGCGGGCTCATCGCGCTCGACTCGGTGAGCCTCACCGTGCCGCGCGGCCGCTTCCTCGCGGTCATGGGCGGCTCGGGCTCCGGCAAGTCCACGCTGCTGCGCTGCGCCGCCGGGCTCGAACGGCCGACGGCCGGCACGGTACGGATCGGGGACACCGAACTCGGCCGGCTGAAGCCCGCCGCGCTGACCCGGCTGCGGCGGGACCGGATCGGGTTCGTGTTCCAGTCGCTCGACCTCGTCTCCGCGCTCGACGCGCGCGAGAACGTCGCCCTGCCGCTGCTCCTCGCCGGAGCCCCCGACGACGGCCGGGCCCTCGCCGGCCTCGCCGCCGTCGGGCTCGCCGACCGGGCGGGCGACCTGCCCGCGACCCTCTCCGGCGGCCAGCGGCAGCGGGTCGCGATCGCCCGGGCGCTGGTCACCGAACCGGAGGTGGTCTTCGCCGACGAGCCGACCGCCGCCCTCGACCCGGCCACCGCGGCGGAGGTCCTCGCCCTGCTGCGCCGGGCCGTCGACGAGCACGGCCGCACCGTCGTCCTCGTCACCCACGACCCGGCCGCGGCGGGGTGGGCGGACGAGGCGGTCTTCCTGGAGCGCGGCCGGATCACGGCCCGCCTCGACCGGCCGGACGCGGAACGGGCGCGGGCGATGTTCCGGCCCGTGGGACGGGCGCTGGCGGCGGTGGCGCGATGAGCGGCTCCCCTGGGCGCGGCGGCGTCGTCCCGCTGCTGGCCGGGCGGTCGCTGCGCGTGCACCGCCGGGCCTGGGCGGCGGTCTTCGCCGCCGTCGCGCTGGTCTCCCTGCTGCTCGGCGCCCTCGCCCTGACCGCCGGTTGGCTCGGCCTCGGGCACGCGCGGGTGGAGCGGTACGCGGCGGCCGGGGTGGTCGTCGCGGGCGACCAGGAGGTCCGCTGGACCGCCCGGCCCTGGGGCGGCGAGCCCGTCACCGCCACGGCCCCGCTGACCGAACGGGTCAGGGTGCCGGCCGCGGCGGCGGAGCTGCTGCGGGGCGTGGCCGGGGTGCGGGCGGTGGTGCCGGACGACGGCTTCTCCGTACGGGACGCCGGGTCGTCCGTGGCGGATGCCGGGTCGTCCGTGCGGGACGCCGGGTCGTCCGTGCCGGACCCCGCGCCGTCCGTGGCGGACGCCGGGTCGTCCGTACAGGAACCCGCGCTGTCCGTGGCGGATGCCGGGTCGTCCGTACGGGACGCCGGTGGCGTACGGGGTCCCCACGGCGTACGGGAGTACCCCGGGCGCTCCTGGGAGGCGGCGGCTCGGCTCGGCGGGTACGGGCTCACCGCCGGGCGGGCGCCCGGGACGGCGGGGGAGGTGGTGGCCGGGGCGGGGCTCGGCGCGCGGATCGGGCGGCAGGTCGCCGGGTACCGGGTGGTCGGGCTCGCCGACGGGCCCGCCGCGCTGTACTTCGGCGCGGCCGAGGCGCGACGGCTCGCCGGACACCTCGGCCGCCACGACGCGATCGGGGTGCTGGGCGAGCCCGGGGTTCCCGTCGCCACGCTCCACGCGCGGGTGCGGCAGGCCCTCGACGCGGGCGGCGCGGGGGAGTTGCGGGCCTTCACCGGGAACGGCCGGGGCGAGGTCGAGGACCTGAAGGCCCTGCCCGCGCGGGACGGACTGCTCCAGCTCCTCGCCGCCGTGGCCGGGACGGTCGTCCTGGTCGCCGTCCTCGTCCTGGGCTCGCTCGTCGCCCAGGCCCTCCAGCAGCGTTCCGGGGAGCGGGAGTTGCTGGAGTCGGTCGGCGCCTCGCCCCGGCAGGTGCGGGCCTCCGCCGGGCGCGAGGTGACCCGGGTGGCGGCTGCGGCGGCGGTCCTGGGCGCCCTCGGGGCCGTCCCGGCCTTCCTGGCGCTGCGGGCCGCCCTGCGGGACCGGGGCCTGCTGCCCCCGTCGCTCGAACTTCCCGTCCCGCCGTGGCTGTTCGCCGCCGTGCTGCTGACCGTCGGTCTGACCGTGGGGCTCGCGCGGGGCGTGGTCGTGTGTGCGGTGGCGCGGCGGGGAGGGCCGGGTGCCGCGCGGCGGTCCGGCGGTGCGCGGCGGGTGTCCGGCGTCGTCCTGCTCGTCGCCGGGGCGGGGTCCGCCGGGGCCGCCACGCTCCAGGCGGGGGAGGCCGCCGGGGTGGCGGCGGGGGCGGCGACCGTGACGCTCGTGGCCGGGTGCGCGCTGCTCGGTCCGTGGCTCGCGGCGGCGGCCATGCGGGTGGCGGGGCCGGTGCTGTGCCGGTTCGGCGGGGCGCCGGGGCGGCTCGTGGCGGCCGGGGCGGCGGCGCACTCGCGCCGGCTCGGGGCCGCGCTGGTCCCCGCCGCCCTGGTCACCGCCTTCGCGACCGTGCAGCTCGCGGCGGGCGCCACGGTGGAGCGGGCCGCGGCGGCGCAGGCGCGGGCGGCGACGGTGGCGGAGTACGCGATCGGCGGGGGCGGTGGGGCGGGTGCCGCGGACGGTGACCCCGCCGTGCCCGCCGTGGCCGCCGTGCCCGCTGTGACCGCCGTGCCCGACGCGGCCGAGGTCCGGCGGCTGCCCGGGGTGACGGCCGCGACCGGCGTGCTGCGGTCCAGCGTGGTGCTGGCCCGCACCGAGGCGGGTTCGCCCCGGCTCGACCGGCTGCCCGTGCTGGGCGTGGACGCCGAGGGGCTGGCCGGGACGCTCGATCCGGGCGTCGTCGCCGGGGACCTCGCGGGGCTCGCCCGGCCCGGCACGGTGGCCGTCGGCGCGGACCGGGCCGACTCCCTGGACGTGGCGCCCGGTTCGCGGGTGGAGCTGCGCTTCGGCGACGGGGCGCTGCGGCGGCTGACGGTGGTCGCGGTCTACGAACGGTCCCTCGCACTGGGTGAGTTCCTGCTGCCCCGCGCCGAACTGGCCGCGCACATGAGCGATCCGCGCCCCGCGCGGGTCCTCCTGGCGGGTCCGGGAGCCGCCGCCGTCGCCGGGGCCGAGGCCGGTCCGGAGCCCGAGCGGGTGGTCCCCGACGGGGCCGGGGCGAACGGCCTGGTGTCGGGGGTCGTCGTCGCCGCGATCGGCGCGCTCACGGTGCTCTCGGTGCTGAGCACCCTGGCCCTGGTCGGTGCCGGCCGCCGGGGCGAACTCGCGCTCCTGCACCGGGTCGGCGCCTCGCGCCGCCAGCTGCGCCGGATGCTCCGGCTGGAGGCGGCGTTCCTGGCCGGGACCGGGCTGCTGCTCGGCGGGGTCGTCGCGGTGCTGCCGCTGGCGGCGTTCGCCCGGGCGCTGACCGGCGGCCTGCCGTACCTGCCGCCGGGTCAGGCCGCGCTGATCGCGGGGACGGTGCTCCTCACGACGTACCTGGGGACGGTGGTCCTCACGCCGCTCAGGCGTTGAGGTAGGCCAGGACCGCGAGGACCCGGCGGTGGCCGCTGTCGCTGGGGGGCAGGGCCAGCTTGGCGAAGACGTTGCCGACGTGTTTGTGGACGGCCCGCTCGGTGACCACCATCGAGCGGGCGATCGTCGCGTTGTCGTGGCCCTGGGCCATCAGCTCCAGGCACTCGCGCTCACGCGGGGTCAGCGAGTCCAGCGGGTCGTCGCGGCGCCGGGCCATCAGTTCGGTGACGACCTCGGGGTCGAGGGCCGTCCCGCCGGCGGCCACCCGGTCCAGCGCGTCCAGGAACTCGTCCACCCGGCCCACCCGGTCCTTCAGCAGGTAGCCGACGCCCCGGGCGCCGCCGCCGAGGAGCTCGGCTGCGTAGGTCTCCTCCACGTACTGCGACAGCACGAGGACCGGCAGGTCCGGGAGTTCGGCGCGGGCGGCGAGCGCCGCGCGCAGGCCCTCGTCGCGGAAGCCGGGCGGCAGCCGGACGTCGAGGACGGCCACGTCGGGCCGCTGCTCCAGGAGCAGCGGGAGGATCTCGGGGCCGGTCGCCGCCACCCCCGCCACCTCGTGTCCGGCCGAGGTCAGCAGCAGGACGAGCCCCTCCCGCAGGAGGGCGTTGTCCTCGGCTATCACCACACGCACGGCAGCTCCACTTCGATCACGGTCGGGCCCCCGACGGGGCTGGTCAGGCGTACGGTCCCGTCGAGCGCGGCGACCCGGCGGCGCAGTCCGAGCAGCCCGGAGCCGGCGCCCTCGGCCGCCTCGGCGCCGCCGCGGCCCTCGTCCCGTACGGCGGCGCGCAGTCCGGTGGGGGTGCGGGCGAGCAGGACGGAGGCGTGGGTGGCGCCGCTGTGCTTGGCGGCGTTGGTGAGGGCCTCGGCGACGGCGAAGTAGGCGGCGGCCTCGACGGCGGCGGGGGCGCGGGGGGCGGCGCCGGGGGGCCCGGCCGGTCCGCGGCGGGTTCCTTCGGGCGCGCGGTGGGTCCCCTCGGGCGCGAGGTGGGTTCCTTCGGATCCGCGGCGAGGCCTTTCGGATCCGCGGCGCGGCCTATCGGAACCGCGGAGGGTCCCTTCGAGTGGGCAGTGGGTCCCCTCCGGTGCGCCGGAGGCGACTTCCGGTTCCGGTCCGCCGGCGGTCCGCGCCGGTACGTCGGCCGTTCCCTCCAGCGCCTCGGTCGTCACCGTCACCTCCAGGCCGCTGCTCGCCGCGAGGGCGCGGACCGCTCCGGTCAGGCCGCGGTCGGTCAGGATCGGCGGGTGGATGCCCCGCACCACGTGCCGCAGTTCTGCCAGTGCCTCCTCGGCCTGGTCCTGGGCGTCGTCGAGGAGCTTGAGGGCGGTCGCCGGGTCGGAGGCGTAGGCCCGGCGGGCGAGCCCGATGCGCATGGAGAGCGCGACGAGCCGGGCCTGGGCGCCGTCGTGCAGGTCGCGTTCGATGCGGCGCAGTTCGGCGCCGTGGGCGGCGACCGCGCCCGCCCGGGTCGCGGTGAGCTGCTCGATACGGGCGGCCAGCGCGGCGTCCCGGGCGGCGGAGGGGCCGGGGGTGAGCAGGGTCCGCGACCAGTCGGCCTCCCGGTCGGCGAGCCGGCCGATCAGCGGCAGCAGGACCGGTCGGCGGCCCGCGAGGCCGGCCCATACGCCGTCGACGAGCAGGGCCGGGGCCCACAGCACCATCGCGCCGTACAGCAGGACCATGCCGTAGACGAGCTGCGCCGCCAGCCAGCGCAGGTCCGCGAAGGTGGACGGGTCGGCGACGGCCGTGCGCACCCGCTCCGGGAGGGGACCTTCGAGCGGCAGGTACGCCTCCGGGACCGGCGCCCCGGAACGTGCGGCGGTACGGCGGCGCTCCCAGCCGGCGAGGCGGCGCAGCAGCAGCACGCTCTCGGGCAGGACGCCGGCGCCGATGACGGTGAGGGTGAGGAACCCGGTGAAGAGGACGACGCCGATCATCAGGTAGCAGAGGAGGGAGACGGCCGCCCCCAGGAGGAGGTGCAGCGTCGCCCTCCCCGCCTCCTTGATCGACTCGCGCATGCGTCCAGGCTAGGCGACCGGCCGGAACGGCACGGTGGAGCGGGCTACACCATCGGTCCGGGGGCGGGCACGGCTGTGCGGGCGGGCGGGAACGGGGAGCATCGGAGACGTACCGGGGGAGGAGCGACCGGCTCCCCGCGGACTCCCTTTCACTCGCCCTCTCCCTCTCCCTCTCCCTCTTCATTTCTCCCTTCATTTCTCCCTTCATTTCTCCCTTCCCGGAGGTTCTCCATGCGCATGCGCTCCCTGCTCTGGCTCCTGCTCGCCGTCGGTGTCGTCGCCAACGTCTTCGTCACCACCTTCTCGGGCTACTCCGGCGTCACCCAGGCCCTCGCCAGCGCCGGGACGGGCGCCGTCTTCATCGGCTCGGGCATCGGCCTGTGGCTGACCCGCCCGCGGTCCGAGGGCGGGGCGTAGGGCGAAGGCCTGGCGTGGGGCGTGGGGCGTGGGGCGTGGGCCGGGCCGGCGGCGCCCGGCGACCGGCCGGGCTGTCGGTGCCGTGCCCCACAATGGGAGGCGTACCTGAGGAGGGGCTGCAGACATGGCCGTATGGGACGACCTGGTGGGACAGGCGCGCGTGGAGGAGCAGCTCGCGGCCGCCGCGCGGGACGCCGACGCGCTCGTGACCGCCCAGGCCGCCGGCGAGCCCGCTCCCGAGGCGTCGAAGATGACGCACGCCTGGCTGTTCACGGGCCCGCCGGGAGCCGGCCGGGACACCGCGGCCCGGGCGTTCGCGGCGGCGCTGCAGTGCGTGAGCCCGGACCGGGCCCTGGGCGGCGCGCCCGGCTGCGGCTTCTGCGACGGCTGTCACACGGCGCTGATCGGCACCCACGCCGATGTCGAGGTGGTCCGCACGGACCTGCTCTCCATCGGTGTGAAGGAGACCCGTGACCTGGTCCGGCGCGCCCAGCTGTCGCCGGCCGGCCGGCGCTGGCAGGTCATCGTGCTGGAGGACGCCGACCGCCTGACCGAGGGCGCGGCGAACGTGCTCCTGAAGGCGGTGGAGGAGCCCGCGCCCCGCACGGTCTGGCTGCTGTGCGCGCCCTCCCTGGAGGACGTGCTGCCCACGATCCGCTCCCGCTGCCGGCACCTGACGCTGAGCACCCCGTCGGTGGAGGCGGTCGCCGACCTGCTGATCCGCCGGGACGGCATCGCGCCGGAGGTGGCGCAGGCCGCGGCCCGGGCCACCCAGGGGCACATCGACCGGGCCCGGCGGCTCGCCACCGACGAGCGGGCCCGGGCCCGCCGCGCGGTGGTGCTGAAGCTGCCGCTGCGGGTGGGGGACGTCGGCGGCGGGCTGCGCGCGGCCCAGGAGCTGGTCGACGCGGCGGCGGAGGACGCGAAGCAGGTCGCGGAGGAGGTCGACGTCAAGGAGACCGAGGAGCTGAAGGCGGCCCTGGGCGCGGCGCAGGGCGGGCGGATGCCGCGGGGCACTGCGGGCGCGATGAAGGAGCTGGAGGACCGGCAGAAGCGGCGGCGGACGAGGACGCAGCGGGACAGCCTGGACCTCGCGCTCACCGACCTGACCGGTTTCTACCGCGACGTGCTGGCCGTGCAGCTGCGCGCGGCGAGCCCCCTCGCCAACGAGGACGTGCGGGACGCGCTGGAGACGATCGCCCGCGACACGACCCCGGAGCGCACCCTGCGCCGGATCGAGGCCGTGCTCGCCTGCCGCGAGGCCCTCGACCGGAACGTGGCGCCGCTGCTGGCGGTGGAGGCGATGACGATGGCGCTGCGCGACTGAGGGCGGGCGCCGCCGACACGACGGGATTGGACACGGAGCGTGCCGGTCCCGATACGCTCCGGGCATGGATTCCAGGCGCCTGTTCCGTATCTCGGCCACGGCCCTCACGGCCGCCGGTCTGATCCTGTCCGGCTGCACGAGCGGCAGCGACGCCGCCGCGCCGTCCTCGTCCGGGTCCGCCGCCGCGGCGCCGGGGGCGGAGGCGCTGCGGAAGTACTACGGGCAGAAGGTGTCCTGGCGGCCCTGCGGGGTGGCGGACTTCCAGTGCGGCACCGTGCTGGTCCCGCTCGACTACGCGAGGCCCGGGGCGGGTGACGTGAAGCTGGCGGTCTCCCGGGTGAGGGCGTCCGGCCCCGGCAAGCGGCTGGGTTCGCTGCTGGTCAACCCGGGCGGCCCGGGCGGCTCGGCGGTCGGCTACCTCCAGGGGTACGCGGGCATCGGCTACCCGGCGCAGGTCCGGGCCCGGTACGACCTCGTGGGCGTCGATCCGCGGGGCGTGGCCCGCAGCGAGCCGGTCGAGTGCCTGACCGGCCCGCGGATGGACGCGTACACGCAGGTCGACCAGACCCCCGACGACGCGGCCGAGACGAGGGCACTGGCGGCGGCGTACCAGGAGTTCGCGGCGGCCTGCGAGAAGCGCTCGGGCCGGGTGCTGCCGTACGTGTCCACGGTGGCGGCGGCCCGCGACATGGACGTCGTGCGGGAGGTCCTCGGGGACCCGAGGCTGAACTACGTGGGGGCGTCGTACGGCACCTTCCTCGGCGCCACGTACGCGGAGCTGTTCCCGGACAAGGCGGGGCGGCTCGTGCTCGACGGGGCGATGGACCCGTCCCTGCCGGCGGCCGAGCTGAACCGCGACCAGACGGGCGGCTTCGAGACCGCGTTCAAGGCCTTCGCCGCGGACTGCGTGCGCACGCCGGACTGCCCGCTGGGCACGGAGTCCGTCCCGGCGGCCACCGCCGCGCTGCAGCGCTTCTTCCGGGAGGCGGACGCGAAGCCGGTGCCGACGGGGGAGAGCCGGCCGCTCGGCGAGTCGCTCGCGACGACGGGCGTGATCGCCGCGATGTACGACGAGGCGGCCTGGCCGCAGCTGCGGGAGGCGCTGACCCGGGCGATGGACGGCGAGGGCTCGGCGCTGCTCGGGCTGGCCGACAGCTACTACGAGCGGGGGGCGGACGGCTCGTACGCGAACCTGATGTCCGCGAACGCCGCCGTGAACTGCCTGGACCTCCCGCCCGCCTTCACCGGTCCGGCGGACGCCGAGAAGGCGGTGCCTTCCTTCGAGCAGGCCTCGCCGGTCTTCGGCCGCGGCCTCGCCTGGGCCGCCCTGAACTGCACCTACTGGCCCACCCCCGCCACCGGCCGCCCCCACCGCATCACCGCCGAGGGCGCACCCCCGATCGTCGTCGTCGGCACCACCCGCGACCCGGCCACCCCCTACAAGTGGGCCCGCTCCCTGGCCGCCCAGCTCTCCTCGGGCACCCTCCTCACCTACGAGGGCGACGGCCACACCGCGTACGGCCGGGGCAGCGACTGCATCGACACGGCGATCAACACCTACCTCCTGGAAGGCCTCGCCCCGAAGGACGGAAAGCGCTGCTCATAGCCCCCGCGGGGACCCGCCCCGGCCGTGGTCGGAGCACCTCCGGAAACTGTGTAGACTTGGCGACGCTGCTGCACCCACCATGGGAACGCACGGCATGCCGCCTTAGCTCAGTTGGCCAGAGCAACGCACTCGTAATGCGTAGGTCTCGGGTTCGAATCCCGAAGGCGGCTCAGAGAAACCCCAGGTCGGATCCTTCCGACCTGGGGTTTTCTGTTGCCCGGGGGAGAGGTGGGTCTCCGGGGTCAGCCGTGTTCGTGGCCCCAGTCCTTGCAGAGGGACCAGATGACGAAGACGGAGACGGCGATCAGGATCAGGGCCCACCAGGGGGTGTAGGGCAGCCACATGAAGTTGGCGATGATCGTGAGGGAGGCGATGGCGACGCCGGCCGCGCGGGCCCAGCTCATGCCCTTCAGGAGGCCCAGGCCGACGATGACGGCGAGGATGCCGAGGATCAGGTGGATCCAGCCCCACGAGGTCAGGTCGAACTTGAAGACGTAGTCGCCGACCCGGGTGTAGACATCGTCCTTCGCGATGGCCGCGATGCCCTGGAAGATGTCCAGGACGCCCACGACGGTCAGCACGACGCCTCCGAAGAGGGTGCCTCCCGACGCCCACTTCTCGGACGTGCTCCTCGCCTGCGGTTGTGCGGTCATGTCCTGCTCCTTCTCCGATCGCGGGCGCGTCAGCGCCTGAGGATCCGGTCCTTTCCCAGGGCGAATTCCTCGTCCGACAGCACGCCCTGCTCATGGAGCTTCCCGAGGCGTTCGAGGCTGCTGATCGCTTCGTCCGTCAGGTCCGCGCCGGCCGGTGCCGGGGCCGGCGGTGCCTGGGGCATGGCGGCGGGTTCCGGGGCGGGCGGGGGTTGTTGGGCCGCCGCCCGTTCGGCCTGGCGGCGGGCGACGCGGTTGGAGACCGCGGTCGCCGTGCCGGCCGCCACGGCCGTCCTGGCGGCGACGCCGATCAGACCGGGGCGCCCCTCGCGCCTGAGGCCACGACCCAGCATGCTGCTCACCTTCTCCTCGTCAGGCGGCGTCCTCGTACGCCCGCTCCACCGCTTCGGCGGGGATCCGCTCGTGGGCGAGGAGTTCCCCGCCCGCCCGCCGTATCGCCCCGGTGATCCCGGCGGCCCAGGTGTCCTCCCACAGGAGGACCGCGGCCGACGAGTCCGGCGCGAGTTCCTCGGCGATCAGGGCCAGGTCCTCCTGGCTGAACAGTCCGCCGATCTCCCCGTCGATGTCGTCGAACACCGACGCCTCCGAGGGGTCCAGCGCGTCGAGCTCGACGTACGTCACCGATCCGTCGGCCTCCTTCTTCACGAAGGTCAGGTCCAGGATCCGTACCGTGCCGCCGGCCACCAGGTTCCGCAGCTCCGGGGCGATCTCGCCCCGGAAGCGGTTCCCGGGAAAGGCGATGACGACGTACTCGACCGGTCCTACGTCCATGTCCGCGCACCCTCTCCGTCCACGTGCCGCACCCTCAGCCGGACAGCACCTTCTCCTTCGCGCGCGCGTACTCCTCCGGCGAGATGTCGCCGCGGTCCTTCAGCTCGGCCAGCTTCGCGAGCTGGTCGGCGTGGCCGGCGCCCGGCTGTTCGTTCGCGGTCGCGGCGGCCCGGATGTACTCCTGGAACTCCCGCTCGTTGCTGCGGGCCCGCTGCATCTCGCGCATGCCCATGTCCTTGCCGCGGGCGATGAGGTAGACGAAGCAGCCCAGGAACGGCAGGAGGACGACGAAGGCGGTCCAGCCCGCCTTGCCCCAGCCGCTCATCCCGTCGTCGCGGAAGATGTCGCCGATGATCCGGAAGAGCAGCATGAACCAGAGGATCCACAGGAAGACCCACATGATGGTCCAGAAGGTGTTCAGGAGGGGATAGTCCATGGTCGTCCTCCTCGGTGGGCGACATCACGAAGCCCGGGGACCGTGTGAAGTCCGCTCTTTTCATTCTCGCCCGGGCGGGGTTTGATCGCACTCGCGGAAAGATCGCGAGTGGAGCGCACGGAGGGGGAGCGGCGTGGAGGTCACCGAGCGGACGCGGTTGCGGCGCATGCGGGAGAAGGGGAGCCACCGGCGGGAGGACCTGGACGCGGTGCTCGGCGCCGGCTTCCTCTGTCACCTCGGGGTCGTGGTGGACGGGGCGCCGATGGTCGTGCCGACCGTGTACGGGGTCGAGGGCGACGTGCTGTACGTGCACGGGTCCGTCGCGAGCCGGAGTCTGGTGCGGGCGCCGGACGGGGTCGTGTGCGTGACGGTCACGCACGTGGACGGCCTGGTGCTCGCCCGGTCCGTGTTCGAGCACGGGGTGAACTACCGCTGCGCGATGGTCTACGGCGTCCCGCGGATCGTCACCGACCCCGAGGAGAAGCTGCGCGGGCTGCGGGCCCTGACCGAGCGCTCGACGCCGGGACAGTGGGAGTACGCCCGCCGGCCGAGCCGCAAGGAGCTGGCCGCGACCTCCCTCGTCGCGCTCGATCTCACCGAGGCCTCGGTGAAGGTCGCGAGCGGGCCGCCGGACGACGGGGACTCGCCCGATGCCGAGCTGGGGCTGTGGGCGGGCGTGCTGCCGCTCGTCACCTCCTTCGGCACCCCGGTCGCCGATCCGGCCCTGCCCGTCGACATCCGGACACCCGCGCACATCGCGGACCGGGCGGGACGCCCCCTCGGCTAGGCCATGACCGGGTGGCGGCGCGGACCGGCGGGGGGCCGAATCGGTCAGGCTACCCCTGATCACGGGCCCGGCCGAGGCCCCGGCTGACGTTCATTTATTTTTCATCATTCGGCGGTCGGTTCCCGTGCGCCCGGTTTCTAAACCTGGTTTTTACGCAGTATCCAGTAAGGCTCCCGTCCTGTAATGTCACTCACCCGAAAGGGTGCCCTGAACTCCTCACCGGAAATGACCACTCCGGGGCCGACTGATTCGGGGCGATCGCATGGTTCGAAAGATCGACCCGATGACTGAAGGTGAGAAAATGGGGGGCTTCGCCGACCCGTGCGGAGGGACGCGTCAGGGCGCCGGGCTCTCGTCGCTCGCGTCGCTGATCGGGCAGGACGAGACCTGCGTCGACGTCTACCGGCTCGTGATCACCCAACCGGGGTGGGGGATCGCCGAGATCGCCGCCGAGCTGGGGGCGGCCGAATCGACCGTCCGCGGCTGTCTGGACAAACTCGCCGAACTGTCCATGCTCTATCCCGCGAAGGACGCCACCGACGTCGCCCCGATAAGTCCGGAAGTGGGCCTCGCCGCCTACATTCACCGGCGGGAAACCGAAATCCATTCGCAACAGCTGGAGTTGGCCGCCGTGCGGGCCGCCACCGCCGAGCTCACCGCGATCTACGCCTCCCAGCGCGCCCGGCACGGCAATGCCGGCCTGGAGCAGCTGGAGGGCGTCAACGAGGTGCGCGCCCGGCTGTCCGAACTCGCCCGGCACGCCACCACCGAGATCCTCGCCTTCATGCCCGGCGGCGCCCAGAGCCCCGAGGCGCTGGAGGCGAGCCGGCCGCTGGACGAGCAGAGCCTGTCCGCCGGGGTGGCGCTGCGCACCATCTACCTCGACAGCGTCCGCAACGACCGGGCCACCACCGAGTACGCCCGCTGGCTCTCCGAGCTCGGCGGCGAGATCAGGACGACGCCCTCGCTGCCGCTGCGCATGCTCATCGCCGACCGGAACGTCGCGCTCCTCCCGGTCAGCCCCGAGGACACCCGGGCCGGGGCCGTCATCCTGCGCGCCCCCGGGGTCGTCACCGCCCTCCTCGCCCTCTTCGAGATGGTGTGGGAGAGCGCCGCGCCGCTGCACGGGAAGCAGCAGCCCGCGGCCGACGAACCCACCCAGCAGGAGATCGAGTTGCTCCGGCTGCTGCAGAAGGGACACACCGACGAGGTGGCCGCCCGCAAGCTGGGTCTCTCGCTGCGCACCGCGCGCCGGATGATGTCCACGATCTCCCAACGCCTGGGCGCCCGCAGCCGGTTCGAGACGGGGGTTCTGGCCGAAAGGGCCGGCTGGCTCTGACCCTTCGCCGTATACGGTCGCCGCACCCGGCGTCGTATGCGGCACCGTAAGCGGCCGTCGTATACGGTCCGAACATTACAAAGGGCTCACCGGATATCGGTGGGCCCTTTGCTGCCATGGCATCAAGCTGCCCCGGAGAACGCTCCGAAGCCCGGTATGCGACTGGGATTCTCTCTGCCATGTACGCCATCCATCTCGACCTCCCGCCCGGTGAATTCGGGCAGGCGCGGATCGATCTCGACGATCTCGCCCGGGTGGTCCCCCAGGTCTCCAGATGCCACGTGGAGCACGTCTACCGGACGGTCTTCTACGTATCCGCCGGCTCCGCCCCCGAGGCCGGCACCGGGGTCCTCGCCGCGGTACAGCACCTGCTCCTGCGCCCGCCGCCCTCCGGCCGGGTGCGGGTGGAGCTGCGGGTTCCGCGCGAGGGCCGGGACATCGGGCTCTGTCATGGCGTCGTCTCCGTCGTCGAGGACGCCGGACTTCCGCTCTGAGGCCGCCCGGGGCCCGTGCGCCCGGCGGCCGGCCCGCCCCCACCGGCCGCCCCGCCACACCCGTGCGGCCCCCGTGCCGCCACCGCCCCGCGGCTCCTGGCCACTTGCAGCCACTGCACCTTGGTGCCACCGCGCATCCCTTGTAGGGCCCTCCCGCTCCTGACACATTCGAGAAGGCCAGCGCGTTCCCGCCGAATTCCGCCTCCCGCATTCTCGGTCTTCCGCTGCCTTCGTTGCCGTCGTCGTATTCCCTGTCCTCGTTCATTTCTGGGAAAGGTATTCCGTCCAATGAAACCCGGTGTCACCCTCCACGAGAATTTCGAGCGGACCGCCTCCCGTTTCCCGGAATCCGTCGCCGTCACCGACGGCCGCACCCAGCTCACCTACCGCGAGCTGGACGAGCGGGCCGAGCGTCTCGCCGGGGCGCTGCGGGCCGCCGGTGCGGGGCGGGACCAGCGGGTCGGGCTCTGCGTCGAGCGGGGTGCGGAGCTGGTCGTCGGACTGCTCGGCATCCTGAAGGCCGGGGCCGGTTACGTACCGGTCGACCCCGCCTACCCGGCCGAGCGCCGCGAGTTCGTCCTCGGCCACTGCGACTCCGGTCTGGTCGTCGCCCACGCCGCGACCGCCCCCCTCGTCGAGGGCCGCCGGGTCGTCCGGGTGGACGCGCTGCCGGAGACCGTCACCGAGGCGCCGGCCGGGCACCAGGCCGCGGACGCCGAGAGCCTCGCGTACGTCATCTTCACCTCCGGTTCGACGGGCGAGCCCAAGGGCGTCGAGATCGAACACCGCAACGCGGTCCGGCTGTTCACCGCCACCGCCCCGGTCTTCGCCTTCGACGAGACCGACGTGTGGACCAACTTCCACTCCACCGCCTTCGACTTCTCCGTCTGGGAGATCTGGGGCGCGCTGTTCTTCGGCGGCCGCCTGGTGATCGTCGACCGCGACACCGCCCGCGACCCGCAGGCCTTCCTCACGCTGCTGCGCCGCGAGCGCGTCACCGTGCTCAACCAGACGCCCTCGGCGTTCCGGAACCTCATCAACGTCGACGAGGGGCAGCCGCTCGACCTGCGGTACGTCGTCTTCGGCGGCGAGAAGCTGGACTACCGCTCGCTGAAGCCCTGGGTGGAGCGCCACGGCATCGAGACCCCCGCGCTCGTCAACATGTACGGCATCACCGAGACCACGGTGCACGTCACCTGGAAGGTCATCGGCGAGGCCGACCTGTCCGGCGAGGGCGACAGCCTCATCGGCAAGCCCATCGCCGACCTGCGGCTCGCCGTCCTCGACGAGCAGGGAGCGGAGCTCCCGATCGGCACCGAGGGCGGGCTGCACGTGGCCGGCGCCGGTGTCGCCCGCGGCTACCTGGGCCACCCGGAGCTGACCGCCGCCCGCTTCGTCGAGCGGACCCTGGCCGACGGCACCACCGAGCGCTGGTACGACTCCGGCGACCGCGGCGTGCAGATCGCCCCGGGCCAGTTCGCCTACGCCGGCCGCGCCGACCGCCAGGTGAAGATCCGCGGCTACCGCGTCGAGCCCGGCGAGATCGAGGCCGTGCTCCAGCAGCACGCCGCCGTCCGCGACGCGGTCGTCCTCGTCGCCGACTTCGGCTCCGGCGACCCGCGCCTGGTGGCCTACCCGCTGGTCGAGGCCGGCACCGACGCCGAGGCGCTCGCCGCCGAGCTGAAGGAGGCCGTGGCGGCCGCGCTGCCCGCGTACATGGCGCCGTCCACGTACCTCGCCATCGACGAGCTCCCGGTCACCGTCAACGGCAAGCTCGACGAGAGCGTGCTGCGCAAGCGCCTGGAGGTCCAGCTCGCCGAGGCCGCCGACAGCGCCCGTGAGCAGAGCGCGGCCGGCGGCTCCGTGGAGGACGCGCTGCGCGGCATCTGGGCCGAGGTCCTCGGCACGGACGCGGCCGCGATCGCGGACGGCGACGAGTTCTTCGACCTCGGCGGCACCTCGTTCTCCCTGATCCACATGCTCAGCGTCGTCAACGACCGCTACCGGCTGAGCCTCAACGTCGGGACGCTCGCCGAGGGCGCGAACATCGCCGCCCTCGCCGCCGCCGTCCAGAACCAGCTCGCCCTCACCTCCCGCTAGGAGACCAGGACATGACCACCGAAGCCACCGAGAACACCGAGACCCGGACGTCGTTCGCGCTCTCCCCGGAGGAGATCGAGCAGTTCCACCGCCAGGGCTTCATCGGCCCGTTCACCCTCTACACGCCGGAGGAGATGAAGGCGCAGTGGCGCAAGACGCGCCTCCAGCTGCTGGACCGCAGCGACGCCGTCTACCCGGACGACGCGCTGGCCGGCGCCACCAACATCTCCAACTACGACCGTCACCTCGACAACGACTTCCTCGCCTCCCACATCGGGCGCCCCGAGATCGTCGACCGGGTGAACTCCATCCTCGGCCCGGACGTCATCTGCTGGCGCACCGAGTTCTTCCCGAAGCACCCGGGTGACGAGGGCACCGACTGGCACCAGGCGGACACCTTCGCCAACGCGTCGGGCACCCCGCAGATCCTGTGGCCGGACAACTCCGACTTCGGCGGCACCATCACCGTCTGGTCGGCGTTCACCGAGGCCGCCGTCGAGAACGGCTGCCTGCAGTTCATCCCCGGCACGCACGAGTCGATGAACTACGACGAGACCAAGCGGATGCACTACGACCCCAACTCGATCAACTCGGTCGACAAGGACGGCATCCGCCGCGGCTTCTTCGGCTACGACTACCGCCAGCTGCAGAAGGACCCGAACTGGACCCCCGACGAGGACCAGGCCGTCTCGCAGGTCATGCGCCCGGGCCAGTTCATCATCTTCTGGTCGACGCTGATGCACGCCTCGCACCCGCACGAGGGCAAGACCAACGAGATGCGGATGGGCTTCGCCTCCCGCTACGTGCCCTCCACGGTCACCGTCTACCCGGACAGCGACCACATCGAGGAGTACGGCGGCCGCATCAGCCTGGACCGCTACGGCTCCGTCCTGGTCAGCGGCGAGAACAAGAACGCCGACAACCGCATGGTCACGGAGACCACCCGGGGGAAGAAGTTCTGACATGACCACCAAGACCCTGAGCGTGGTCGAGGTCCTCGAACTGTGCCAGCCGCTGCTCGCCGCGTCGTCGAAGACCCTGCGGGTCTTCCCGGCCGGCGAGCGGGCCTCGGAGGAGTACTCCGCGGCCGAGGCGGCCCGCTGCAACGAGGTCCTGGCCGCCGTCGGCGACGCGTACGGCCTGGTCGTCCCGTGGTTCGAGGCCGCCGCACCCCAGCAGCCGTCCGCCCTGGAGGTCGCCCTCAGCACCTATGTCGACCTGGAGCTGGGCAGCTGGCGTCCCGTCGCCGAGAGCTCGGGGCAGCCGGAGGACCTCGCGGCGGGCCTGTCCGGGCTCGCCGCCGTCCCGGGCCGGCGACTCGTCGAGGCCCCGGGCGTGCCGTCCTTCGAGGCCTTCTCCGCGGGGCCGGCCGGCGAGGAGGCGATCGTCCTGATCCTGCCCTCCGGCGTGCCGGCCTCGCTGTTCCGGCCCTGGCTGGAGGAGCTGTCCTCGGGCCCGGGCGGCCGGCTGGTCGTCACGTACGAGAACCCGTACCTGTTCGGCGGCTGGCGCGGCCTGGACACCCCGGTGGGCGACTTCGCCGAGGAGACCGCCCTGATGGGCGCGCTGCTCACGGAGTACGGGATCACCCGCGCCCATCTGGTCGGGATCTGCGGCGGGGCTCCGGTCGGCGTCGCCGCGGCGGCCGAGTTCGGCGAGCGGGTGGAGACCCTGACGGTGCTCCACCCCGACCTGAACTTCGGCGCGGGGGTCATGCGGACCCCGTTCCAGAAGCAGTTCCAGAGCGTGCTCGCCACGGCCGCGGCCGGGGTGGAGAAGGCCCGGAGCACGCTGAGCCTCTTCCTCGACCCCAACATGCTGTTCGGCGTGGAGCCGCGGCTGGCGCCGTTCATCCTCTACCCGTACGGGGACGTGGAGCTGTTCCACCGGTACGCGAAGCAGAACTACGCGCTCATGGCGTACGACGCGAACGAGGCGGCCCGGGCGATCACCCAGCGGGTGCTCATCGCCACGAGCAGCACGGACCGGATGACCCACCCCGACACCGCCCGCCACTTCGGCGACCTGGTGCGGGGCGAGGCCCGGGTCGAGGAGCGGGAGTCGGGCACCCACCACGACATCCTGATCCCGGACCCCGAGGTCTACACGATGCTGCGGGAGTTCATCGGCGGTGGCGCGTGAGCGCGGACACCCCTTCCGCCGCCGGTCCACCCGGCTCCCGTACGGCCGCCCCGGCGGAGCGCGTCGCCCTGGTCACGCAGGCGACGCGCTACGCCGGGCCCGGCGCGGTCGAGGCGCTGCGCAAGGCCGGGTACACGGTGTTCTGCCAGGACGACGGCTTCCTCGACGAGGCGGCCCGGGCCGCCTTCGAGGACGGCCGGGACGGTGCCGTCGCCAGTGACGCCAAGACCCCGGCCGGCGCGGTCGGGCAGGCCGTCAAGCGGTACGGGCGGCTCGACGTGCTGGTCAGCAACGACGTCTACCCGGCCCGCTACCAGCCGGTCGACCAGCCCGACGCGGCCGAGATCCGCAGGGCCGCCGAGGCGCTGCTGGTCACCCCGGCGGCGGTGCTCGGGAAGGCCGCCGCGCACATGAGGCGGCGGGGGAGCGGCCACATCGTGGTGCTGACCTCGGCCGCCCCGCAGCGGCCCGAGCACGGCTTCTCCGTCTACAGCGCGCTGCGCGCCGCGGCCTCCGTGTACGCGCAGGCCGCGGCCCGCGAACTCGCCCCGCACGGGGTGGTCGTGCACGCGATCGCGCCCAACTTCCTCGAGAGCGAGACCTATTACCCGCCGGAGGCGTGGGCGACGGACGAGGGCCGGGAGAAGCTCCGCGGTCTGCTGCCGGCCGGCCGTCTCGGCACCGCCCGCGAGATCGGCGACCTGGTGGTCTTCCTGACCAGCGGTTCCGCCGACTTCCTGACCGGCGACGTCATCCCCTTCACGGGCGGCTGGGCGTAGCCGCCACCCCTTCCTTGCGACGAAAGTGAGAGTTCCGCTGTGAGTGCTCGGCAGACAACCATCGAGGAGTCCGAGGTCACGCCGGGTCAGAGCCTGGTGGAGCAGACCCTCGTCGAGATCTGGAAGACCACGCTGGACAAGGAGGCCGTCGGGCTCGACGACGACTTCTTCGCGACCGGGGGCGACTCCCTCCTGGCCCTGGTCACCATCGAGCAGATCAACCAGCGGCTCGGCTGGTCCCTGAACATGGGCGACCTGCTGCGCCACCGCACCATCCGCAAGCTGTGCGCCACCAAGGCGCTGCTGCAGGCCGCGCCCACCGAGCGGTCCGTGATCCGGATGAGCAACCAGGGCGCGCGGACCCCGCTCGTCTTCATCCACCCGGGCATCGGCCTGGTCGACGGCTACGGGCACCTGGTGCGGCTGCTCGGCGCCGACCGCGCCTGCTACGGCATCCAGTCCCCGCACATCAGCGACGTGGCCGTCTCCGACGACATGCGGGAGCTGGCCGAGCAGTACGCGGACCTGATCGAGGACGAGTTCGGTGAGGACGACTTCCACCTGGTCGGCGCCTGCGCGGGCGGAGTGATCGGTTACGAGATCGCCCGCATCGCGGAGGAGCGCGGCCTGGGCCTGCAGAAGCTGGTCATCGTCGACGGCTACCTGGACGGCTCGCGCACCGGCGCGGAGGAGCCCGGCACCGAGCAGGTCCGGCTGGTCGACTACCGCTACGACATGCTGCGGCTCATCGCCCCGCACACCGAGCACGCCTCGCTCGACCCGGCCGACGCCGAGCACGACAGGGTGTACGAGGAGGTGGCCGCGGTGCTGTTCGGCGCCGAGGCCGCGGCGCGGGGCGGCGGTGCCACCGCCTTCGCCGAGCGGGTCTACCGCGCCTTCCGCACCACCGCGCGGGCCCTGGAGACCTACCGTCCCGAGCCGCTCGACGTGGACGCGCTGATGCTGCTCGCCAAGGACAACGAGACCTTCGAGCTGTGGCGTGCGGCGATCACCGGGGAGCTGACCGCCGAGGTCATGGACTCGGACTCGTACGGCGTGAAGCTCTGCATGACCGACGCGGTCGAGATCGCCGCGCGCATCGACGACTTCGTGGGCGAGGGCTGAGGACATGGGCAAGGCACAGCAGACGGACGAGGCGAGCAACCCGTTCGAGAACGAGTCGGGCGTCTACCGCGTCCTGACCAACGCCGCCGGCGAGCACTCGCTGTGGCCCGACTTCGCCGAGGTGCCGGCCGGCTGGGAGGCCGCGTTCGGCCCCGGGACGCGCACGGACTGCCTCGGGTACGTGGAGGAGCACTGGACGGCCCTCGCGCCGGCCGCGAGCACGGGACGGGACCTGCACTCATGACCGCACAGCTGGAGCACTCCGCGGCCCCGGCCGCCCCGTGGGCCGGCGGCCTCGTCGGCCGCTTCGAGACCACGGCCGCCCGCGTCCCGGCCGCCGTCGCCGTCACCGACGGCACGACCGAGCTCACGTACGCGCAGCTCAACGCCCGCGCCAACCGGGTCGCGCACCGGCTCGCGGGGCTCGGCATCGGCCCCGGCGACACCGTCGCCGTGGCCCTGCCGTCCTCGCCCGAGCTGGTCGCCGCCCTCCTCGGCACCCTCAAGGCCGGGGCGATGTACCTGCCGCTCGACCCGGGCTACCCGAGCGAGCGCCTGGCCTACATGACGGCCGACGCCCGCCCCCGGGCCCTGATCACCACCCCGGCCGTCGAGCCGGGCCTCGGCCCGGTGCCCGAGGGCACCGCGCGCCTCTACCCGGGCGAGGAGGCCGCCGCGCCGGAGACCGACCCGGAGGGCCGTTCCACCGGGCCCGGCCAGGGCGCGTACACGATCTACACCTCCGGTTCGACCGGCCGCCCCAAGGGCGTCGTGGTCACCCACCGCTCGCTGGCGAACTTCCTCGCCTTCATGGCGGACCGGTACGGGGTCGGCGAGGCCGACACGATCCTGTCGACCACCCCGATCTCCTTCGACATCGCGGGCCTGGAGCTCTACCTGCCGCTGGTCACCGGCGCCACCCTGCACCTGGTGCCCCGCGAGACCGCCGTCGACGGCGCCGCGCTGCGCCGCCGGCTCGCCGAGGCCCGGCCGACCCTGGTCCAGGGCACCCCGGCGCTGTGGCAGCTGCTGCGCGAGGCGGGCTGGTCGCCGGCCGAACTGCCCGCGGGCATCCGCCTGCTGTGCGGCGGCGAGGCACTGCCGCAGGACCTCGCCGACTTCCTCGCGGCCGACGGCCACGCCGAGGTGTGGAACCTGTACGGCCCGACCGAGACCACCATCTGGTCGCTGGTCGCCCCGGTCCGCGCGGGCGCGCCCGTCACCATCGGCACGCCGATGTGGAACACCGGCGTCCATGTCCTCGACGAGCGGCTCCGCCCGGTCGCCGACGGCCAGCCCGGCGAGCTCTACCTGTCCGGCGACGGCCTGGCCCGCGGCTACCACGGGCGCCCCGGCCTGACCGCCGAGCGCTTCGTCGCCTGCCCGTTCGGCGACACCCCCGGCGCCCGCATGTACCGCACCGGCGACGTCGTGCGCCGCCGCCCGGACGGCGCCCTCGACTTCCTCGGCCGCGTCGACGAGCAGGTCAAGATCCGCGGCTACCGCATCGAGCTCGGCGAGATCGAGGAGGCGCTGCGCCGGCTGCCCGAGGTCGCCCAGGCCCGGGTCGTGGTCCGCGAGGACGGCGGCCCCGGCTCCACCCACCTCGCCGGCTACGCGGTGCCCGCCGCCGGGCACCGCCCCGAGCCGGCCGCGCTGCGCGCCGCGCTCGCCGCCTGGCTGCCCGAGCACATGGTCCCGGCCGGAGTCGCGGTCCTGGACCGCTTCCCGCTCACCCCGGCCGGCAAGGTCGACCGCAAGGCCCTGCCGCCGCTGGAGTTCGGCACCGCCACCGCGTACCGCGCGCCCGCCACCGACGGCGAGCGGGCGCTGACCGCGCTCTTCGCCGAGGTGCTGCGGGCCGACCGGGTCGGCGCCGACGACGCCTTCTTCGACCTGGGCGGCAACTCGCTGCTCGCCACCCGCCTGGTGGCCCGGGTCCGCGCCGAGCTCGGCGTCGAACTCCCCCTCCGCGCCGTCTTCGAGGAGCGCACCCCGGCCGCCCTCGCGCTCCGCCTCGACGCGGGCGCCCCGGCCAGGCCCGCGCCCGGCAGGCGGGAGCGCGGCGCCCACCTGCCCGTCTCGTACGCGCAGGGGCGGCTGTGGTTCCTGCACCGCCTGGAGGGCCCCAGCGCCACCTACAACCTGCCGATCGCGGTCCGCCTGACCGGCGCGCTCGACACGGCCGCGCTGCAGAGGGCCGTGGACCACCTGGTCACCCGGCACGAGAGCCTGCGCACCTACTTCGGCGAGGGCCCCGAGGGCGCCGAGCAGATCGTGGTGCCGGCCGCGGAGGCCCGGGTCGGGATCGCGTTCCACGAGGTGGCCGAGTCGGAGGTGCAGGCCGCCGTCGACAAGGCCGCCGGACACCTCTTCGACCTGTCGGCGGAGATCCCCACCCGCGTCGACCTGTTCCGCACCGGCCCCGACGCGCACGTGCTGCTGCTCTGCATCCACCACATCGCCTCCGACGGCTGGTCGCTCGCCCCGCTGGTCAAGGACCTGTGCGAGGCGTACGAGGCGGCCCGCGGCGGCGCGGAGCCCGAGGCGGCCCCGCTGGGCGTCCAGTACGCGGACTACACGCTGTGGCAGCGCGAGCTGCTCGGCTCCACCGACGACCCCGGCTCGGCCATGTCCCGGCAGCTCGCCTACTGGCGCGAGCGGCTGGCCGGCGCGCCCGAGCTGCTGGACCTGCCCACCGACCGGCCGCGCCCGGCGCTCGCCACCTTCCGCGGCGACGTCGTGCCCTTCGAGGTCGGCGCGGAGCTGACCGACCGGCTGCAGGCGCTCGCCCAGCGCGAGCGGGCCAGCCTCTTCATGGTGCTCCAGGCCGCCGCCGCCATCCTGCTGAGCAAGCTGGGCGCGGGCAGCGACATCCCGCTCGGCTCGCCGCTCGCGGGCCGCGCCGACAGCGCGCTCGACGAGCTCGTCGGCTTCTTCGTCAACACGCTGGTGCTGCGCACCGACACCTCCGGCGACCCGTCCTTCACCGAGCTGCTGGCCCGCGTGAACGAGTCGAACCTGGCCGCCTACGACCACCAGGACCTGCCCTTCGAGTACCTGGTGGAGGTCCTCAACCCGGCCCGCACCACCAGCCACCACCCGCTGTTCCAGGTGATGCTGGTGCTCCAGAACAACGTGGAGCCCGACTGGCGGCTGCCCGGTCTGGACGCCGTCCACGAGACGGTGCCGACCCGGACCGCCAAGTTCGACCTGACGGTCGAGCTCACCGAGCGCTTCGACCGGGCGGGCCGCCCGGACGGGCTGCGCGGCGAGATCGAGTACGCCACCGACCTGTTCGACCGGTCCACCGTCGAGCGCTTCGCCCGCTACCTGCTGCGCGTCCTCGACCTCGTCGTCGCCGACCCGGACCGCAGCCTGGACTCCCTCGACCTGCTCGACGCCGAGGAGCGGGGCACCGTCCTCGACGGCTGGAACGCGACCGCGCTCGACCTGCCCGGCGACACCTTCCCCGCGCTCTTCGAGGCGCAGGTCGCCAGGACCCCCGACGCGCTCGCCCTCGTCCACGAGGACACCGAGCTGAGCTACGCCGAGCTCGACCGGCGCGCCAACCGGGTCGCGCACTGGCTGATCGAGCGGGGCGTCGGCCGCGACGACGTGGTGGGCCTGTCCCTGCGCCGCTCGCCCGACCTGCTGGCGAGCCTGCTCGGCATCCTCAAGGCGGGCGGCGTCTATCTGCCGCTCGACCCCGACTACCCGCCGGAGCGCCTGGCGTTCATGGTCGAGGACACCCGTCCGCGGGTCCTGATCACCACCGGTGACGTCCTCGCGAAGCTGCCCGACGAGGCCCGCGAGGTGCTCCGGCTCGAACTCGACGACCCGGCCGCACGGGCCGAGCTCGACGCGCGGCCCGGGCACGCGCCCACCGACGCCGAGCGGCGCGCCCCGCTGCGCGCCGGCGACCTGGCGTACGTCATCTACACCTCGGGCTCGACGGGCCGCCCCAAGGGCGTGGCCGTCACCCACCTGGGCATCCCCAACCTGGCCCGCAGCTACATCGAGCGCTTCGGCCTCGACGCGGACTCCCGCTTCCTGCAGTTCTCGTCGATCAACTTCGACCCGACCTTCTGCGAGATGTGCTGCACCCTGCTGTCGGGCGCGGCCGTCATCCTCACCTCGCCGGAGGAACTGCTCTCACCGGACCGCCAGCGCGCGCTGACCGCCCGCTACCGGCCGACGCACATCACCTTCTCGCCGACCATCCTCGGCTCGATGGCCGAGGACGCGCTGGCCGCCGTCGGCCACATCATGGTGGCCGGCGAGGCCTGCCCGCCCGGGCTCGCCGCGACCTGGTCGCGCGGCCGGACGATGATCAACGCCTACGGTCCGACCGAGGCGACCGTCGACACCCTGTACTGGCGGGTCGGCGACGCCGGGAGCGCCTTCGAGGCCGACTCGGTGCCGGTCGGCCGCCCGCTGCACAACACCCGCGTGTACGTGCTCGACGCGGCGCTGCGGCCGGTGCCGCCGGGTGTCGTCGGCGAGCTGTACATCGCCGGCCACGGCCTGGCCCGCGGCTACCTCAACCGGCCGGGGCTGACCTCCGAGCGCTTCGTGGCCTGCCCGTACGGGGAGCCCGGCGGCCGGATGTACCGCACCGGCGACCTCGCCAAGTGGCGCACCCTGCCCTCGGGCGAGGGCGTCGTGGACTTCGTCGGCCGCGCCGACGACCAGGTCAAGATCCGCGGCATGCGGATCGAGCTCGGCGAGATCGAGGCCGTCCTCGACACCCACGACGGCGTCGCCCAGTCCGTGGTCGTCGTCCGCGAGGACACCCCCGACCACAAGCAGCTCATCGGCTACGTCGTGCCGAAGAGCGGCGAGGAGCGGGCGCACGACCTGGCCGACGACATCGAGCACGTCGACAAGTGGCAGGAGATCCACGAGCAGGGCTACAGCGAGCAGGAGGACCTGGGCGTCGAGCAGGACTTCACCGGCTGGAACAGCAGCTACGACAACGGGCCGATCCCGCTGGACCAGATGCGCGAGTGGCAGGACGCCACGATCACCCGCATCCTCGACCTGAAGCCGCGCCGCGTCCTGGAGGTCGGCGTCGGCTCCGGCCTCATCCTGTGGAAGGTCGCCCCGCACGTCGACCACTACACCGGCGTCGACTTCTCGCCCTCGCTCATCCAGACCCTCGGCAACCGGGCAGCCGCGTCGGAGGAGCTGCGCGACCGGATCATGCTGCGCAGCCTCGCCGGCCACGAGATCGGCGACCTCGCCGGGCACACCTACGACACCGTCGTCATCAACTCCGTCGCCCAGTACTTCCCGAGCGTCCCCTACCTGATCGACGTGATCCGGCAGGCCATGGCGCTGCTGGAGCCGGGCGGCCGGATCTTCCTCGGCGACATCCGCCACCTCGGGCTGCTCCACCCCTTCCTCACCGCGATCGCCCTGCACGACGGGGCGCACGCGGACGAGCAGGCGGGCGTGGTGCGCGAGCTGGTCGAGCACACCATGGCCCTGGAGAGCGAACTCCTCCTGGACCCGGCCTTCTTCAGCCGGATCGGCGAGGAGGTCCCGGAGGTCGCGGGCGTCGACATCCAGCTCAAGCGCGGTCACCACAGCAACGAGCTGACCGACTTCCGCTACGAGGTCGTGCTGCACAAGCGGGGCACCGAACTGGTCTCCGTCGCCGACGCCGCCGAGCTGGCCTGGGACGGGGCCGAGGCCCTGCGCGCCCGCCTCGCGGACGGGCGGCCCGGTCTGCTGCGCGTCACCGGCATCCCCAACCGGCGGGTCGCCGCCGAGGTGGTCACCGCCGGGCGCATCCGCGCAGGGAGCACGGCCACCGTCCGGACCCTGGTCCCGGCCGAGCGGCCCGGCACCGACCCGGAGGCCCTGCACGCGCTGGCCGCCGAGTTCGGCTACGAGGCCCGGCTCACCTGGACCGACGCCGCCGACGGCGACCTGTTCGACGCCGTCCTGCTCGGCCCGGAGCGGGCCGGCGCACCCTGGCTCACCGACGTCTTCCGCCACACGCCCGCCGAGGGCCGGAGCCTGTACGCGCACGGCAACGACCCGCGTGCCGAGGAGCACACCCGCAAGCTGGCCCTGGAGGTCCGCCGGCACGCGGCCAAGCAGCTGCCCGAGCACATGGTGCCCGCGGCGGTCGTGCTGCTCGACCGGCTGCCGCTCACCCCGAACGGCAAGCTGGACACCCGGAAGCTGCCCGCGCCCGACTTCACCTCGCGGGCCGTCCGGCCGCCGCGCACCGAGCGGGAGATCACCCTGGCCCGGCTGTTCGCGGAGGTCCTCGGCCTGGAGACGGTCGGCGTCGACGACCAGTTCTTCGACCTGGGCGGCGACTCCATCCGCTCCATCCAGCTGGTCAGCAGGGCCCGCGCGGAGGGCTTCGTCATCACCCCGCGCGACGTCTTCCAGCACCAGACGGTGGAGGCGCTGATCGCGTGCGCCGCGCAGGCCGCCGAGGCGGTCGACCCGGCGGCGGTCGCCGCGACCGAGCTGCCGCACTGGCTGAAGACCCTGGAGACCCCCGACCCGTCCTACGGCGAACCCGCTCTCGTGTACGCCGAGTTCGGGCGGAGCCTCACCGGGGAGGCGGCCGCCGCGCTGTTCGGCGCGCTGCCCGGGATCTTCCACGCCGCGCCGGAGCACCTCGCGCTCGCCGCGTTCGCCCCCGCGCTCATCGAGTGGCGCGCCCGCCGGCTGCCCGCCGCCCAGTCCGCGCTCCGCGTCGACCTGGCGACGGACCCGGCCCCCGCTCCGTACCCGGTCAAGCTCACCCCGGGCCTGGCCGGCATCGACCGGGCGCTGACCGACCCGAAGGGCCTCGCCCGCGCCCTCAAGCGCATCAAGGAGCAGGTCCGCCAGGCCCCGGCCGAGGGTCGCAACTACGCGGAACTCGCGGCCACGAACCCGGACTTCGGCCCCTCGCAGGTCGTCTTCCGGTACGGCTCCGGCGAGGCGGGCGGTGCGGACGCCCCGTACGCCCTCCTGGTGGAGCTGCGGCCCGAGGGCGACGCGGCGGAGCTCCGCTGGCGCTGGGACACCGGTCTGTTCGACGAGGCGGAGGTGGCCGCCCTCGCGGACCGCTTCGAGCAGCTCCTCGCCGCCCTCGCGGGCCTCACCGCGCACCCGGAGCTCGGCGGGCTCACCCCCTCCGACATCACCCTGCTGCCGCTCAAGCAGTCCACGCTCACCGAGCTGGAGCGCGGCTACCCGGGCCTCGCCGACGTGCTGCCGCTCGCCCCGCTCCAGCAGGGCCTGCTGCTCCACGTCAGCGCCTCGGCCGACCCCGAGCACGACGACGACCCCTACCAGGGGCAGACCGTCTTCGACCTGGAGGGGCCGCTCGACGCCGAGCGGCTGCGCGCCGCCGCCCACGGGCTGCTCATGCGCCACGCCAACCTGCGGGCCTCCTTCGCCGTCCGCGGCCTGGAGAACCCGGTCCAGGTCGTCCGCTCCACCGTCGAGGTGCCCTGGCGGCTGCACGACCTGACCGGTCTGCCGCCCGCCGACCAGCAGGCCGAGCGGGACCGGATCGTCGCCGAGGACGCGCGCCTGCGCTTCGACCTGGCGAACGGGCCGATGCTCCGCTTCAGCCTGATCCGCTTCGCCGCCACCCGGCACGAACTCCTCGTCGCCGACCACCACATCCTGCTCGACGGCTGGTCCATGCCGGTGGTCTGGCACGACCTGTTCGAGCTGTACGCGGGCCGCGGCGACGCCCTGCCGCCGGTCGTCCCGTACCGCTCCTACCTGGCCTGGCTGGCCGGGCAGGACAAGGCGGAGGCCGTCACGGCCTGGCAGGCGTACCTGGACGGGCTCGCCGGACCGACCCGGATCGGCACCCCGGGTCTCGCCTCCCACGTGCTGCCGCGGATGACGGGCGCGGTGCTGCCGGCCGAGCTGACCCGGGACCTTGAGCGGGCCTGCGGCCGGCTCGGGATCACCCTCAACACGGCCGTGCAGACGGCCTGGGGCCTGCTCCTCGGGCGGCTCACCGGCACCGACGACGTCGTCTTCGGCACCACCGTCTCCGAGCGGCCGGCCGAGATCGACGGGATCGAGTCGGTCGTCGGCCTGCTCATCAACACCGTGCCCCTGCGGGTGCGCGCCGCCTCCGGCGAGCCGCTGCGGTCCACCCTCACCCGGGTCCAGTCCGCGCAGCTCGACGTCTTCCCGCACCGCCACCTGGGCCTCACCGAGATCCAGCGCCTGGCCGGCACGGGCGAGCTGTTCGACTCGTACTACGTTTTCCAGAACTACCCCGACCAGGAGGACGGAGCCGCCGACCTCGGCGGGCTGCGGGCGACCGAGCGCACCGACGGTGCCAAGGGCGTCTCGCACTACCCGCTCGGCATCACCGTGATCCCCGGGGAGCGTCTGGAACTGCTCTTCGGCCACCATCCCGATCTCTTCGACGAGAAGAAGATCGAATTCGTCAAGGAAACACTCATCGAGATCATCGAGACCATCGCGGGGGAGGGCCGGGCATGAAGAACTTCGTCCAGCTCGTCCGCGAACTGCCCACCGCCGTACGGATCATGCTGCTCTGCGCGATGGCGCGCGCGATCAGCTTCTTCGGCATCCTCGCCTATCTGCCGATCTACCTGCACGACTCGCTCGGCATGAACGGCGCCACCATCGGCTACGTCCTGGGCGTCTGCCTGCTGGTCGGCACCTTCGTCAGCGTCTACGGCGGCTATCTGGCCGACCGGTTCGTCAAGGTCGACTTCATGATCGTCCTGGACGTGCTGCTCACCGGCCTCTACGGCGCGCTGCCCTTCCTGGACTCCCCGGTCCTGGTCATCGGCCTGCTCCTGGTCGCCAACACGGCCTCCTCCTCGATGAGCGTCACCGCCAACGCGCTCCTCGCCGACCTGCTCCCCTCGGAGAACCGCGCCAAGGTGTTCTCGCTGCGCTACTCGCTGCAGAACATCGGCGCGGCCGTCGGCCCCTTCCTCGCCGTGGCGATGGTCAAGGCGGGCACCGGCGGGCCGTTCTGGCTCGCGGCCGGCGTCATCTTCGCCGCGCTGCTGCCGCTGCTGATCTTCCGCGGGCTGTTCACGGCGGGCACGGCGGAGGGCAAGGGCGCCGAGGACGCCGAGGACTCCGACGACGAGTCGATGAACTTCCGCGAGGTGCTGCGGGTCATGCGGGCCGACCGCCGGCTCGGCCTCTTCACCCTCGGCGGCATCCTCAGCATCGTGGTCTACGGGCCGCTGCTGACCTACATGTCCCAGTACCTGGGCATGGTCGAGTCCCGGGACACCGCGCTGCGGCTGGTCGCCTACATCTCGGCCGCCAACGCGATCGTCGTGATCTCCACCCAGTACGTCATCGGCAGCCGGCTCAAGGAGAAGACCCTGCTGCGCTGGCTCACCTGGGGCACCGGGGCCTTCGTCCTCGGCCTGATCGGACTGGCGCTGTCCACCGAGGTGTGGATCATCGTCGCCGCGATCGTCGTCTTCACCATCGGCGAGGTCATCGTGGTCCCCGCCGAGTACATGTTCATCGACAACATCGCTCCCGCGAACCTTCGCGGCAGCTACTTCGGCGCGCAGAACCTCGTCCACATCGGGGTCGCGATCGGTCCGATCATCTGTGGCTTCCTCCTCGTGCACGCCTCCCCGGCCGCGATGTTCGCCGCACTGATCGTCCTGGTCGTCGCCGGCTGGTGGTTCTACGTCCTGGGCTGCCGCGCCTCCGCCCCCGCCACCGCATCGGAAACCGAAGCCGTGAGGTCAGCATGAGTTTCGACGAGATCGTCCGGACCACCCACTGCCCCTTCGCCAAGCCGTCCCGCATGGGCACGCCGGTGAGCGTCACCGGCACCGACATCGAGGCCGGGCTGCGCGAACACCGCGACACCATCGAGGAGTTCTTCGCCTCGGCCCGAGAGCGGGAGCTCGACGGGATGCTGCTCACCTTCGAGGACCCGGGGCTCGGCGCCACCCTGCCCGCCCTGACCCGGCTCACCCGGCGCTTCTTCGAGGCGCTGTGCGAGCTGTACCCCTCGGTGTACATCCAGGACGACCCGGAGCCCGACGAGACCTGGTACGCGATGATCGGCGGCGAGCGCTTCTTCGTCGTCTCCTTCGCGCCCTGCTACCCGGAGCACTCGCCGCGCTTCAACTTCGGAAGCCCGCACACCTACTTCCTGCTCCAGCCGGCCTCCACCTTCGAGCGGAACGCCGAGCTGATCGAGCGCCGCCGGGTCCGCATCCAGCGGGCCTTCAAGGCGACCGGCCGGCCGTATGACGCGGAGCTGGCGAACCTCGAGAACGACATGTTCAAGTCCGTCATGCCGATCGACCCGATCGACCGCCCCGTCCGGTGGTGGGAGGACGCGGCGACCGTGACGGCGCTGACCACGGTGGCGGCGACGGCTCCGAAGGTCGAGCTGAGGAAGGCCGGCTAGGGGCGATGATCGAGGAACTGCTGCCCCGGCCGGTCGCGACCGCGGAAGCGTTCGGCGACCCGGCCGGGGCGCCGGTCCCCTTCCCGGGCGAGGAGCACCTGCTCGCCCGCGCCGTCCCCGCGCGGCGACGCGAGTTCACCACCGCCCGGACCTGTGCCCGGCGGGCCCTCGGCGGGCTGGGCCTGCCCCCGGTCGCCATCCCGTACGCGGAGCCCTCCCGGGCCCCGCGGTGGCCGGACGGGATCGTCGGGAGCATCACCCACTGCGCCGGCTACCGGGCGGCGGCCGTCGCCCGGGACACGGACCTGGTGGCGCTCGGCTTCGACGCCGAACCGCACGCCGCGCTCGACAACACCGGGGTGCTGCACCTGGTCACCGGCGCCGAGGAGCGGGCCCACCTCGCCGAACTGGCCGCGCTCCGGCCGGAGATCCACTGGGACCGGGCCCTGTTCAGCGCCAAGGAGAGCGTCTTCAAGGCCTGGTCGCCGCTGACCGGGCGGTGGCTGGACTTCAGCGAGGCCACGGTCGTCTTCCGGCCGGACGACTCGACCTTCACCGCCCGGCTGCTCGTCGAGGGCCCCGTGGTGGACGGCGTACGGCTGACCGGGTTCGAAGGAGGGTTTCTCGTCAGGGACGGGCTGGTCCTCACGGCCACGACGGTACGGCGGCCCGACAATGGCCCCGATCCGCACCACCGATCGAGGGGACAGCTGTGACCAGCGCCTTTGAATCCGCCGCATCCTCCGAGTTCTCCGCATCTTCCGAGTCCTCCGACTCCTCCGCACCGACGCTCGCCGCCTACGGGTGGGACGCCGACTGGGCCGACGCGTTCGCCCCGCACGCCGCCGCCGGGCTCGTCCCGGCCCGGGTGGTCCGGGTGGACCGCGGCCGCTGCGAGGCGGTCGCCGCCGGGTCCGCCGACGCCGACGCGCCCGTGGCGCCGTTACGGGCGGACACCGCGCCCGTGCTCGGCGCCGATCCCACCGCCGCGCCCTGCACCGGCGACTGGGCCGCCGTCGAGACGGCCCCCGCCACCGGGGGCGGCCCGGTCGTCCGGGCGCTGCTGCCCCGCCGCACCCGCTTCACCCGCTCGACCTCCTCGGCCCGCTCCGAGGGCCAGGTGCTCGCCGCCAACATCGACCTGGCCGTCATCGCGGTCTCGCTCGCCGTCGAGCTGGACCTCGGGCGGCTGGAACGCTTCCTGTCCCTCGCCTGGTCCAGCGGCGCACAGCCCCTGGTCGTGCTGACCAAGACCGACCTGGTCCCCGACATCACCCACCTGGTGAGCGATGTCGCCGAGGCCGGCCCCGGGGCGGAGGTCTTCCCGGTCAGCGCCTTCGACGGGCACGGCCTGGACGCGCTCGCCGCGGCCCTGTCCGGCCGGACCTCGGCCCTGCTCGGCCAGTCCGGCGTCGGCAAGTCCACCCTGGTCAACGCCCTGCTGGGGGCGGAGGAACAGGAGTCGGGGGAGGTGCGCGGCAGCGACGGCAAGGGCCGGCACACCACCACCACCCGCGATCTGCTGCCGCTGCCCTCGGGCGGGCTGCTGATCGACACCCCTGGGCTGCGCGGCGTCGGCCTGTGGGAGGCGAACGACGGTCTCACCCAGGTGTTCGCGGAGATCGAGGAGCTGGCCACCCGCTGCCGTTTCCACAACTGCGAGCACCACGCCGAACCCGGCTGCGCGGTCCTCGCCGCCGTCGAGGACGGCACCCTCTCGCACCGCCGGTTCGAGAGCTACCGCAAGCTGCTGCGCGAAAGCGCCTGGATCGCCTCGCGCACCGATGCCCGGCTGCGCGCCGAGCTCGGCCGCGAATGGCGCCGGCGCGAGGCCGCGGGGCGTGAGATGTACGAGCGCAAGCGCGGCGGGAAACACCGTAAGGCGTTCTGATGGTGGTCCGGCCACACCCGCTTCTCGGCCAAGGGCGGCGGATGTGGCCACTTGCAGCCACTGCACCTTGGTGCCAACCCAACTTCTTGTAGCGCCCGTTCGGCCCCTGGCAGATTACTCAACGGCAGCAGGTCAAAAGCAGCTGCCGAGTCAAATCGAGTAAGCCACAAGCCACTTCGAGGGAATCGGACGGTAAAAGAAATGCGACGCAAGGCTTTTGTCTACCTGGTCTCGTGCGCCGTGGCCCTCTCGGCGACGGTGATGGGCGCCTCCGCCGCGCAGGCCGCGGACACCCTGCACACGAGCAAGACGAGCGTGACCGACAGCGGCGACAGCTGGGGCTGGGACTAGCCCAGGGCCGCCCACGGCCCCTACCCACCATGCCAGAGAGGGCGAATTCCCGTGACCATTGACCAGGGCGTACTCCACTACGACTTGTCCACCGACGAAGTCGCCCAGCTGGACGCGCTGATCGCCGAACTGAAGCAGGCGGACTGCGACCCGGGCCACCCGCGCTTCCACGACGAGGCCTGGGAGCTGACCGGCCGGCTGCCCGTCGGGCTGCGGAAGTTCCTCGCGGAGTTCCGCCGCGACGATCCGGCCGCCGCATTCAAGATCCGGGGATTCGACGTCGACGACCAGGCCGTGGGACCCACACCCGGTAACTGGTCCGACGCCGCCGCCTCGCTGAACACCCGCCGCGAGGAAATCTTCCTCTCGCTCATCGGGAAATGCCTGGGTGAGATATTCAGCTGGCCCACTCTGCAGTCCGGCCGGATGATCCAGAATGTGCTGCCGATCGCCGGCGAGGAGAACGAGCAGAGCGGTCACGGCAGCGATGTGCTGCTGGAATGGCACACCGAGGACGGATTCCACCCCTACCGCTGCGACTATCTGGCCCTTTTCGGAATCCGCAACCACGACCGGGTGCCGACCACCGTCGCCTCCATCCGTGACGTGGAGCTCAGCGCGGAGACCCGGAAGGTGCTGTCCGAGCCTCGCTTCTACATCCTTCCGGATGACGAGCACCTGCGTCAGCTTGCCGTCCAGCAGCCGGACCACCCGGGTCTGCTGCGGATGCGCGCGATGCGCGAGACCCCGGAGCCGGTGGCCGTCCTCTTCGGCGCCCCCGACTCCCCGTACCTGCGCATCGACCCCTTCTTCATGCGGTGCGTCGAGGGTGACGCGGCCGCCGAGCAGGCGCTGAAGGAGCTCGTCGCGGAGCTGGAGCGGGCCACCCAGGACGTCGTCGTCGAAGCCGGCACGCTGCTCGTCGTCGACAACTACCTCGCCGTGCACGGCCGCAAGGCCTTCACCGCCCGCTACGACGGCACGGACCGCTGGCTCCAGAAGGCGATCATCACCCGTGACCTGCGCAAGTCGCGGGAGACCCGGGACACCGCTTCGGGCCGTGTCCTGATCTGATCACCCAGGAGAGAAAAGGGGGAGTGGCGCGATGGCAGCGTCCCATGCTGTACCGATCGAGGCGGTGGTCCTGGCCGACGTCGCGATCGTCCTGCTGGTCGGGGCCGTCATGGTCCGGCTCGCGCGGCGGATCCACCAGCCGCCCGTGGTGGCGGAGATCGCCGCCGGACTGATGCTCGGCCCCAGCCTGCTGGGGCTCCTGCCGGGGAACCTGCCCGCGCTGCTCTTTCCGCCCGAGGCCAGACCGATGCTGTCGGCCGTCGCCCAGGTCGGCCTGGCCCTCTTCATGTTCCTGGCCGGCTGGGAGCTCGACCTCGGCAAGCTGCGGGGCCGCACCGCCTCGGTGGGCTCCACGGCGATCCTCGCCATGGCCGTCCCCTTCGCGGTGGGCGCCGGGGCGGCGACCCTGCTCCACGGCTCGCTGGCACCCGCCGGGGTGGGGCACGACATGTTCGTGCTCTACCTGGCCACCGCCTTCTCCATCACCGCGTTCCCGGTGCTCGCCCGGATCATCCGGGACCAGGGCCTCGGCACCACGCGGGTCGGCACCACCGCCATGGCCTGCGCCGCGGCCGGTGACGTGGTCGCCTGGTGCGTCCTCGTCCTGGTGGTCGCGATGGCCGGCTCCGGCGGGACCGGCGGCTTCTTCCAGGTGCTGGCCTGGACGGCGGCGTACGCCGCGGCGATGCTCTTCGTCGTGCGGCCGCTGCTGCACAAGGTGCTGCGCTGGTCCGGCAACGGGCGGCTCGCGGTCGTCGCGGCCGGCGTGCTGCTCTCCGCCTACGCCACCTCGTGGGTCGGCATCCACGCCATCTTCGGCGCCTTCGCCTTCGGCCTGATCATGCCGAGGCAGGGCGAGGGGGAGGCGCACGCGCTGCTGCGCCGGCAGATCGAGCTGCCGCTGGAGAAGGCCTCCTCCCTGCTCCTGCCGGTCTTCTTCGTGGTCACCGGCCTCTCCGTCGACATCGGCGGGCTCGGCTGGTCCGGCCTGGCGGCCCTGCTGCTCGTGCTGGTCGCCGCGGTGGTCGGCAAGTTCGCGGGCGCCGCCCTGCCGGCCCGGTTCTCCGGGATGAGCTGGCGGGACGCGGGAGCCTTCGGCACGCTCATGAACACCCGCGGCCTCACCGAGATCGTCATCCTCGGCATCGGCCGCGAGCTGGGCCTGATCGGTCCGGAGCTGTTCACCATGATGGTCCTGATGGCCCTGGTCACCACGGCGATGGCGGGCCCGATCCTGCGCCTGCTCGGGGTGGGCGGCCCGCCGCCCGGCCCGGACCCCGTCCCGCAGGCCGGGGCCCCGGCCAAGGAAAAGATCGGAGCCGTCTGATGCACCCCTCCCGCCTCTTCGGCTACGAGCACCGCGCCAACGGCACGGTCGTGATCACCCGTGGCTGCCGCATCGCCGGCGTCGTCCGCGGCGACTCCGAGGTCGACCGCTTCCTGACCGAGCTGGCGGAGGCCACGGCCGGCACCGGCCGGCAGCAGGTGCTCGCCCGCTGGGTGACCGGCGCCGTACCGGCGGCGTGAACGGATGAACGGATGAGCGCATGAACGCGCGTAGGGCCTGTCCCCCGTCGGGGGCAGGCCCTACGGCCGTGCCGGGACCCGTCGCGCGGGGTCCGGCCGGTCCGGCTCGGGCATCTGGTCCGTCTCCGCCAGCCGGCGCCGCGCCCGGGCGGCCAGCTGCCGGGCGGCGGCCGGGGTGAGCTCCAGGGCCTCGGCGATCGTGTCGAAGGGCATGCCGAAGTCGTCGTGCAGTACGTACGCCACCCGCTCGGCCGGGGCGAGCGCGTCCAGGACGGCCTCCTCGCCGGGCCCGCTGCCCAGGGCGCCCGGCGGGGGTCCGCTGCGGGCGGCCTCGCGCGCCCGCAGCCGCGCGAGGCAGACCCGGACGAGGGCCGCCGGGGCGGGCGCGCCGGGCCCGGCGCCGCGCTCCGCCTCCCGCAGGGCCTCGTCGGCCTCGGCGTGGGAGCCGAGGAGGCGGTGCGCGACCGCGCGCGGCCGCGCACCGGTGGTCACCGCGTGATCGTCCACGGTCAGTCGCCGTGCCCCGTCCCGCCGCTGCCGAAGCCGCCGCTGGAGATGCCGCCCCACTTGCGCTTCTCCTCGCTCGGCGGCTCGGGATTGGGCTCGCTGCCGTCCTTGAGCTGGTACGGCATGAGCCGGTGCTCGCCGTCGGTCCGCGGCATCTCCGCGGGCCTGCGGTACTCGGTCATCTCGCCGGGTATGGCGTCGGACTCCGGGCGGTGCGGCTGCTCCTCGGGAGAGGGCGGCCGGGATTCCCGGTTCCTCAGGTAGGAGCCCAGCCAGAAGGCTCCGATGAGGACGAGGACCAGGACCAGCCCGCCGAGGACCTGGGCGAGACCGGACTGCCAGACACCGGCCACCGTGGTGACCGGGTCGGAACCCACGAGGAAAGTGTTCATACTCCAGGATTACCCCGTTTTGCACCGTTTGGCCGCGCGGGTGGAAATCCGGTTCTGAAACATTTCCCGGAGCCCATGGCGTCAGTGAGGTGTGGGCGCACGCACAGCGCGCCCCCAGCACCGACAGCGAACGCGTCACAGCGACGGAAGGGGGGACATGAGACAGTCCCGCGCGGACGAGTTCCTGGAGTTCGCCTCCGCCCGTTCGGGCCACCTGTTCCGCTCGGCCTGCCTGCTGACCAGCGGCGACACCCATCTGGCCGAGGACCTGGTACAGGACACGCTGGGCCGCATGTACGTCCACTGGGGCCGCATGCACCGGGTCGGCAACCCGGCCGGATACGCGCAGACCGTGCTCGTCCGCAGTTTCCTCAGCCACCGGCGGCGCCGCTCGGCCACCGAGCGCCCCCTCGGCGAGCTGCCCGACCAGGCCCCCGCCGACGGCGAGGACCCCGCCCTGCGGATCGCCCTGCTCGACGCCCTGGCCGGGCTCGCGCCCAAGGACCGGGCGGTGGTCGTCCTGCGGTACTGGGAGGACCGGAGCATCGAGGAGACGGCCGACGCCCTGAACGTGAGCTCGGCGGCCGTCCGCACCCGTTCCACCCGGGCCCTGGCGAAGCTGCGCCGGCGGCTCGGCGGCAGCATCGGCGAGCTCGCCGCCCGCTGATCCCGCCGCATCCCGCGGGCGACCCCGCACGCGACCCCCGTACACGGACTTTCCCCACCCACGAAACGGAGACGGTGATTCCGCCATGCCCCAGCACGACCAGCACGACGACCACGACCTGACCCACGGGCGCTTCGAGGACGAGCTCGGTGCGGTCCTGCGCGCCACCGGCGAGGGCTTCGTCGCCGAGGACCGGCGCGAGCTGGCCACCGGCGGCCTCGCCCGCGGCCGCCGCAGGCTGCTGCGCCGCCGCGTCGCCACCGTCGGCGGAGCCCTCGCTCTCGCCGCGGTCGGCGTGGGCGGCGTGTACGGCGGCTCCCTGCTCGGCGGCGCCTCCGTCGGCGGCCCCGACGGCGTCTCCGTGGCGGCCGGCCCCAAGCCCGGCACCCCGTCCGGCGCCGTCGGCACGGGCGGCCGCGGCTCCCGGGAACCCGACCAGCCGCAGATCCCCGTCGCCGACCTCGCCGCCGTCCTCAAGGCCAACACCCCCGCCGGCACCTGGGAGATCCAGGACCCCGAGGGCAAGGGCCAGTCCGTCACCGCCGTGTACGACGACGGCAAGGGCAAGGTGGGCGTCTCCGTCGGCCTCTACCGCGCGGGCAGCGACGACGGCGAGGCCGGCGCGGGCCAGGTGACCTGCCCGGACGAGGTGGCCGTCCCGTACGACGACTGCACCAGCGAGAAGCTCGCCGACGGCTCCCGGCTGATGGTCCTCCAGGGGTACGAGTACCCCGACAAGCGCGTGGAGACCAAGAACTGGCGGGCGGTGCTGCTCACCAAGGACGGCTTCCTGGTCGACGCGAGCGAGTACAACGCGGCCACCGAGAAGGACTCCCCGATCAGCCGCGAGAACCCCCCGTTCAGCCCGGCCCAGCTGAAGAGCCTGGTCACGTCGCCTGGTTGGCGCCCGCTGCTCCAGCAGCTGCCGGCCCTCCGGAACCTGCCGGGCACCCCGGGGGACCCCGCCCCGCACGTGCCGAGCGCCGCCGCCGTCCAGGCGACCCTGCGCTCGCTGCTGCCCAAGGCCCAGGGCCTCCGGGTCGTCGGCAAGGGCGGCGAGGGCAGCTACGCCTACCTCGTCGTCGACGAGGGCAAGGGCAGGAGCCTGGTCCAGATCAACGTCCAGCCGGGCATGACGGGCGTCCGCGCCGACCTGTTCACCGGCCCGGACGTCACGGTCGAGGCCGACGGCACGCGGGTGAACCTGAGCAAGAAGGCGGGCGAGAAGGGCGGTGAGGGCGTCGTCTGGTGGAGCGCCGACACCCTCGGAGCGGACGACTTCCGGGTCGTCGTCTCCGCCTTCAACTCCGGCACGCAGCACGACGCGGCGACCCGCGCCGAGCCCGCGCTGACCACGGAGCAGCTGAAGGCGATCGCGCTCAGCCCGAAGTGGCGGGCGCTGGTCGAGCGCTGATCCCCCCGAGCGGCGGGCCGGACCTCGGCGGAGGTCCGGCCCGCCTCGTTCCGCCCCGTCCCACTCCGCCCCGTTCCGCCCTGCTCCGCCTCACTTCGCCTCGGAGTAGCGCTCCACCGTGGCCGTGGTGAACGGGAAACGCACCGGCGTCTCCCCGAACGCGATCCGCCCCGCCTCGTCGCCCGCCGCGCGGATCGCCTCCGTGACCGCCGGCGCCTCCTCGGCCGGGCAGTGCACGATCACCTCGTCGTGCTGGAAGAAGACCAGCTCGGCCCGCATCCCGGCGGTGGCGCGCCGCAGCGCCGCCAGCATCAGCAGGGCCCAGTCGGCGGCGCTGCCCTGGACCACGAAGTTCCGGGTGAAGCGGCCCCGGGCGCGGGCGTCGGTCGACGCGTACCCCGGTACGTACTGCCCGGAGGCGTCGTCCTCCGCGGCGGCGGCCTGCGGCAGGCCCGCCTCCTCGTCCTCGGCGGCCCCCGCCGCCTTCGGGCTGGTGCGGCCCAGCCAGGTGCGCACCAGCCGGCCCTCCTCGCCCGCCTTCGCCGCGTCGTCCACATAGGCCACGGCGCGCGGGAAGCGGCGCCGCAGGGCGGCCAGGTTCTTCAGGCCGTCGCCGCTGGTCTGCCCGTAGACCGCGCCGAGCAGCGCCAGCTTGGCGTGGTCGCGGTCGCCGGAGAAGGCCCGGTCGGACAGCCGGGTGTACAGGTCGTCGGGGTGCCCGGCGACCTCCATCAGGCCGGGGTCGCGGGAGATCGCGGCCAGCACCCGCGGCTCCATCTGGTCGGCGTCGGCGACCACCAGCCGCCAGCCCTCGTCGGCGACCACGGCCTGCCGGATCACCTTGGGGATCTGCAGCGCGCCGCCGCCGTTGGTGGTCCAGCGCCCGCTGACCGTGCCGCCCGGCAGGTACTCCGGGCGGAAGCGGCCGTCGCGCACCCAGTCGGCCAGCCAGGACCAGCCGTGCGCGGTCCAGATCCGGTAGAGCTTCTTGTACGCGATGAGGGGCGCGACCGCCGGGTGGTCGATCTCCTCCAGCTCCCAGCGGCGGGTGGACCGCACCCGGATCCCGGCCCGCGCGAAGGCCTTCAGCACCTCTGCGGGCAGGTCGGGCCGCACCCGGTGCCCGAAGGCTGCGGACACCTCGTCGGCCAGCTCCGCGAGGCGGCGCGGCTCGCCGCCGCCCGCGTACCGCTCGCCGAGCAGGCCGTGCAGCACCTCCCGGTGCACGTCGGCCCGCCAGGGCAGCCCGGCCCGGTGCATCTCGGCGGCGACCAGCATGCCCGCGGACTCGGCGGCGGTGAGCAGCCGCATCCGCCCCGGGTGCTCGGCCCGGTCGTGCCGCCGCTGCTGCTCCGCGTACACCTGGAGGAGCCCGTCGAAGGGGATGCCGGCGGACGCCACGGGCTCGAAGAGGGAGTCCTGCGAGCCGGGCTCGGCGGCCCTGGCCGGCGGGTCGGGCGGGACCGGCGCGTTCCGCAGCCGGGCCCAGGCGGCGGCGGCCGAGCGGGGCTCGCCGAGCCGCCCCTCGTGGCCGAGGAGGAGCTGCTCGGCGTCCTCGACGTCGTAGCACCGCTCGACCCGGACGCCGGCTGCGAGCAGCCGCGGATACACCTCGGAGGTGGCGCGCCAGACCCAGCGGGCGACGTCCGGGCGGGACCGGACGGCCGCCACCAGGTCCGGCTCGCGCCGCACCTCCCCGGCGGGCAGCCCGTCCGGCCCGAGGGCGACGAGCAGCGCCCCGTCCCCCTCCGGCTCGGGCGCGAGTGCCCACCGTTCGTTCACGGGTGCGAGTCTGGCACCCGCCACTGACAATCACCGGGAGGCGGGCGCCCGGGGCCTCACGCCGCCTTGTGGAAGAGGGCCGCGGCCTCGCCCCGGGAGCCGACGCCGAGCTTGTTCAGGATGTTGGCGACGTGGAACTTCACCGTGGACTCGCTGATGTGCAGCTCCTGCGCGATCTGCCGGTTGCGGTGCCCGAGCGCCAGATGGGTCAGCACCTCCAGCTCGCGCTCCCCGAGCCCGGTCAGCGGGCTCATCGCGGCGACCGGGGCCTCCGGGGTGGCGAGCGGAACGGTGGCCGTCACGGTGGTGCCCCAGCCGGGCACTGCGTCGAACTCCAGCCGTCCGCCGAGCACCTCCAGACGGTCGGTGACGCTGCCCGCGCCGAGCGGGCAGGCGTCGAGCAGGCCGGGCCCGTCGTCCCGCACGGTGGCCCGCAGCTCGTGCTCGGTCAGCGTCCAGCCGACGTGCACCCGGGAGACCGCCTCCTGCTCCAGCACGATCAGCAGCAGGGCCCGGACGATCGCCCGCGTGCCGTGCGCCACGTCCGCCGGGAGGGTGCGGACGGATTGCGGCGGGCCGAGTTCGAGACGGACGGCGCTGTGCCGCAGCATCGGGCGCAGCACGTCCGCGAGCCGGGCGAAGGCCTCCGCGGCGGGTTCCTCGGCGACCGACCTGTCCCGCTGGGACTCGGCCCGCAGCTCGATCAGCGAGGAGACGGCCAGGTCGGTGGCGGTCGCCCGGGCGGCGGCGTCGTCCAGGGCGCGGCTGCGCAGCACCCCGAGCAGCCCGGAGAGCGCGGCGGCGTGCGCGGTGGTGAGCTCGGCGGTCACCCGCGCCCGGGTGTCGGCCGCAGTCCGCGAACGGGCCAGGGCGTCCGGCACCGCCTCGCTCGCGAACCGGTCGAAGTGGCTGGTCACCAGGTCCCACAGGGCCTGCGCCAGGCCGAGTTCGGGTGCGCCGGCCGGTGCGGCGCCGTCCTCCCGTACGAGGACGAGGACCGAGCCGCGGGGCGTGGCGTCGCTGCGGACCGCGACCACCTCCCGCTCCGCCCCGCCGACCAGGGCCCGGCCCTGCCAGGGGGCGCCGGGCACCCCGGCGGCGAGCAGCGGGGTGAGCTCGGCGGCGGTGTAGGGCAGCGCGGCGTCGCCGGTCCGCTTGAACGGCGAGTGCGCGCAGTGCGTGGACAGTTCGGCCGCCGCGAGGTGCGGGATCAGCGGGGCCAGGACCTCGGAGAGGCGGGGCAGGATCTCGCCCAGCGGCTGCCGGATGACGTCGTGGGCGGCCAACAGGGCGCCGGTGGCGGTGAGTTCCATGGGTGTCAGCGTACGGCCGTCCTTTCGGTCAGGTGGGACTGTCCGTTCGGACGGCGGGGGCGGGGTGGCGCCGGACGGATGCTTGATCCATCGGAACGGATCACTGAGCACTTCTCCGGATCACCGAAGACGGATCCGGAGCGGGGAGACGGGGAGTCATGGAAGCGATCGTGTACGAGGAGTTCGGCGGCCACGAGGTGCTGCGCCACGAGACGGCCGTGGCCGTGCCGGAGCCCGGCGCGGGCGAGGTGCGGGTCAAGGTGGCGGCGGTCGGCGTCAACCCGGTGGACTGGAAGCGCCGTTACGGCTGGGTCGAGGAGTTCTACCCGACCACCTTCCCGGCCGTCCCCGGCCTGGAGTTCGCGGGCACGGTCGACGCGCTCGGCGAGGGCGTGACCGGGGTGGCCGTCGGCGACGAGGTGTTCGGCTGGACGAAGACCGGCGCCTACGCCGAGTACGCCGTCGCCGGGACCTTCGCCCCCAAGCCGGCGGCGCTCGGCTGGGCGCAGGCCGCGAGCATCCCGGTCGCGGGCGAGACCGCGCAGCGGGTCCTCGACCTGCTGGACGTCCGCGCGGGCGAGACGCTGCTCCTGCACGGAGCCGCCGGTGCCGTGGGCGCGGTGGCCGCCCAGCTGGCCGTCGCGGCGGGCGTGACGGTGATCGGCACCGCCTCCGAGCGGAACCACGCCTTCCTGCGCGAGCTCGGCGTCACCCCCGTGACCTACGGCGACGGCCTCGCCGACCGGGTCCGCGAGGCCGCCCCGCAGGGCGTCGACGCGGTCTTCGACGCGGCGGGCCACGACACCCTGCCGGTCTCGATCGAGCTCCTCGGCGGCGAGAGGTCCCGCATCGTCACCATCGCCGCCCCGGACGCCGCCGAGCACGGCATCGTCTTCTCCGGCGTCACCGTCGGGGAGTCCGCCGCGCGCCGGCTGCTGACCGACCAGGCCGCCCTGGTGGCCGAGGGCCGGCTGCGCTTCGACCTCGCGGAGACCTTCCCGCTGAAGGAGGCGGCCCGCGCCCAGGAGCTGAGCGAGTCGGGCCACGTGCGCGGCAAGCTGGTCATCCTCCTGTAGCCGCCCCCTGGAACCAGCCCGCCTTCACCACCGTGTGCCCGGCCGCCGCGGCCCGCCCGTAGAAGGCCCGCAGGTCCCGGTGGTGGCCCCGGAAGACCTCCACGACCAGGGCCTCCGCCCAGCCGGGGCCGAAGGAGGCGAGGATCTTGGCGCCCGCCGCGTCCCACAGCCCGTCGAAGGGGACGGCCGCCAGGAACGCGGCGGCGGTGCGGACCTCGGCCGGTTCGAGCAGGAGCAGCGGCGGGTGCGGGAGCTCGTCGGCCGGCGCCCCGGCCGGCTGCCGCCCGCCGAACACCGGCAGCCACCCGGCTGCGTCGGCGCCCGCCGAACAGAGCTCGTGGAGCAGACCGAAGTCCTTCTCGATCGAGGCGGCGACCCCCGCCGCGCACTCCACCTCGTGGTGCGCCCAGGCGGTGGCCATGAAGGCTTCGAGCCAGGAGTGGTCGTCCCTGATCTCCGCCTGCGCCGCCGCGCGCAGATGCATGTGCATATGGATCCCCCGTTCGACGGTCCGCACATCGGACCGACAGCCGCAACCTACCCGCCGGCACCGACAAGCGCCCCGGTCAGGGCGCCGGAAGGGGGGAACCACGAAGGCCCGGAGGGGACGACACGGGGGTGCGGCCCCGCCGGACGGCACGGGACGGGGACCCGGCTCCGACCCCGGTCCCTGTCCCGTCCCGGCTTCCCAGCCTCGCCCCTCAGCGCGCGAGCCGCCACGCGGGGAGCGCCGAGGAGACCGCCGCGACCACCGCGCACACCCCCGCGGCGAGCCCCGCCGGCGCCCACGGCACGGCGAGCGCGACCGGCGCGGAGAGGGCCGCGAGCGCGGCGCCCAGACCGCCGAGACAGACCGAGGCGACCGCCAGGCCCAGGACCGCGCCGATCCCGACGGCCAGCAGCGCCTCGCCCGCTACCACCCGCAGCACCTGCGGCCGGGTGGCCCCGGCCAGCCGCAGGGAGGCCAGCTCGCGGCCGCGCACGGAGGTGGCCATGAGCAGCGTGTTGGCGAGGGCGATCACCGTGTAGACGAGGGCGATGCCGAGCACCAGGAGGAGACCGAGGCGGGTCTGCGGGCTGCCGGAGAAGGAGCCGAAGGGACCGGACGAGCCGGACGACTCCGGGAAGGCCGCCGCCGCCCACGCGTCGGCGGTGCGCACGGTGCCGCCTGGCACGGGCACCGGCCGGTCGGCGTCGATCCGGTCCACCGTCGCGCCCGGGGCGTTCGCCCAGGTCACGAACGGCCCGTTGGAGCCGGTCCCGCGTGCGAGCACCGCCGCGACCCGCAGCCGCACCGGCCCCCGGCCGTCCGCCGTCCACACCTCCACCGCCGCGCCGACCGCGTGCCGCTCGAATTCCTCGTTCACGACGATCGACCGGTCGTCCAGGTCCCGCAGGTCGCCCGCGACGACCGGCAGCCGGGCGTACGAGGCCCAGGCGGCGGGGTCGGCCACGGCCCGCGCCCGGTACCCGACCACGGCCTCCGCCCCGTCCCGTACGAACAGGGAGGTCGCCCCGGTGGCCGACCCGCCGCCGGTCCGCGGCAGGTCCTCGCCCGTCGTGACGTACGCGGCGCCCGTCTGCCCCCGCGCCTCCGCCGCCTTCGCGCCGGTCACCGTCGCCGCCGAGCCGAGCAGGGTGCCCGTGAGGGCGACCGTCACCAGGACCGGGGCGGCGACCGCCGCGGTCCGCCGCACGGCCGCCGTGCCGTTCGCCCGTACGAGCGTGCCGACCGCCCCCGGCAGCCGCAGCGCCCGGGCGGCGGGGCGGACGAGGAGCGGGGCGAGCAGGGCGGCGCCGCCGATCAGCGGCATGGGCTGGGTGACGTACGTCTTGCGCTTCAGGAGTTCGGACGGCTCCGTCGCGCACGTCCACACCAGCAGGCCGAGGCCGCCGAGCAGCAGGACCGCGCCGAGCAGCGCCCGGCCGAGGGGGAGGACGTCGGCGTCCACGTCCGCCTCGCGCAGCGCCGCCGCCGGACCGACCCGCCCGGCCCGCCGGGAGGCGGCGAAGGCGCCCGCGAGGGCGACCGTCACCCCCGTCCAGAACGCCGCCTGGAACGGCCAGACGACTCCGCCGCCCGCGCCGCCGATCGCGAACCCGTCGGGCGCCACCCCGCCGGACACCAGGACCCGGCCGAGCCAGGGCGCGCCCAGCGCCCCGAGCAGGCACCCGGCGGCCGAGGCGAGGACGCCGACGCAGGCCGCCTCCCCGAGCAGCATCCGCCGCACCTGCCCGGGGGTGGCCCCGGCGGTGCGCAGCAGCCCGTACTCGCGCCCGCGCAGTGCGACGGCGAAGGCGAAGGTCGAGGCGACCACGAAGACGGAGACGAACGCGGTGACGCCGCCGGCGGTGCCGAGCAGGGCGTCGAGGGTGACCCGGGCCTGTGCGTCCCGGCCGGCCCCGGGGTCGGCCAGCCGCCGCTCGGCGCCGGTCAGCACCCGGGCCCGCCCGGCGGCCAGCGCCCGGACCTCGGCGGCGGGGGCGTCGACCCCGACGGCGTCGGGCCCGCCTGCGGCGGTGACGGTCCAGCGGGCCCGCAGCTCGCGCAGCAGTTCGGTGTCCACAGGCTGTGGACGGTCCAGCGGCAGGCCGACCACGGCGGTCCCCGGCCCGCGCCGCACCTCGACGGAGAGCCGGTCCTGACCCTGCACGACCACGGGCGAGGACGCGAACCGCTCCGGCGCCCGCTCGGGCGCGTGGGCGGTGGCGGACAGCCCGAGTCCCATGACCACGAGCAGCCCGACGCCCAGCGCGAGCGCGGTGGACCCGCCGAGGAACGAGGCCCAGCGGGCCCGCAGCCCGGCCCACACGACGGTCAGCACGGCACGCCCTCCAGTCCCGCCATCCGCCCCGCGACCGTCGCCGCCGTCGGCCCGAGCAGCTCCCCCCGGACCCGCCCGTCGGCCAGGAAGACCACCCGGTCCGCGCGGGCCGCGGCCACCGGGTCGTGGGTGACCATGACGATCGTCCGGCCGTCGTGGTCGACGAGCCCGCGCAGCAGGTCGAGGACCTCGCGGCCGGTCGTGGAGTCGAGCGCGCCGGTCGGCTCGTCGCCGAAGAGGACCGCGGGCGCGGTGATCAGCGCACGGGCCAGCGCGACCCGCTGCTGCTGGCCGCCGGACAGCTCGCCCGGCCGGTGCCGCTCGCGCCCCGCGAGCCCGACCCGGGCCAGGGCCTCCCGCACCCGGGCCCGGGACGGGCGGCGCCCGGCGAGCAGCAGGGGCAGGGCCACGTTCTGGGCGGCGGTCAGCGAGGGCAGCAGGTTGAACGACTGGAAGACGAAACCGATCCGGTCCCGCCGCAGCAGCGTGAGCCGCCGCTCGCTCAGGCCGTCGAGGGCGACCCCGTCGACCTCGACGGTCCCGGCCGTCGGCCGGTCGAGCCCGGCCGCGCACTGGAGCAGCGTGGACTTCCCGGAGCCGGAGGGTCCCATGACGGCGGTGAAGGTCCCGGTGGGGAAGTCGAGGTCGACGCCGTCGAGGGCGTGGACGTCCCGGTGGTGGCGGCGCAGGCCGCGGAGCCGGACGGCGTAGGTGGTCATGGCCCCAGCGAACCGTCCGCGGCACCCCGCGGTCACGACCGCTGGAGGGCGTCCCGGGGGTAGGGCCGGCCCTACCCCCGGCTCCCGGCCTGGGACGATGGCGACGGAACACAGGGCGTGAGGAGGCACCCGGCATGGGCAGGGGCACGGGTACGGGCAGAGGGAGCGGCGACGGCGCCCGCGACGGCGCGGGCGAGGCCGCCCGGACCGTCGAGGCGGCGCTCGGGGCGCTGTACGGGAACGACGACAGGGCGCTGGACACGGCGGCCTCGCTGCTCGCCGCCGCCCCCGGCGCCGACGCCGAACTCGCCCGGCGCGGCGAGGAGTTCGTCCGCTCCCTGTGGACCCGCGGCTGGCAGCCGGCCGACCTCGCCCGTGCGGCCCGCCGCGAGCTGGCGGAGGAGCACGTCCGGCTCCTCTCCGGGATCGTCCGCGCCGAGACGGCCCGCTACGAGCGCCTCCCGCACCGCTGGCGGGCGCAGCTCGACGCGCTCGAACCGGAGGGCTGGACCGCCGACCGCTTCTCGTACGCGACCGCCGTCCTGGAGCTGTACCGGCTCCTGGTCCGGCTGCCCCGCCTCGACGCGGTCGGCCCGGTGCCGGGCGAACCGCTGCCGCCGCCCGTCGCGGGCGAGCCCAAGACGCTGGGCCGGATCCGCGCGCTGCTCGCGAAGGCCGAGGCGACCACGTACGCGGAGGAGGCCGAGGCCCTGACCGCCAAGGCCCAGGAGCTGATGGCCCGCCACAGCCTCGACGAGGCGACCCTGGCGGCGGGCGCGCCCTCGCCGGAGACGCCGGGGGCGCTCCGGATCGGCGTCGACGCGCCGTACGAGCAGGCGAAGGCGATCCTGCTGGACGCGGTGGCGACGGCGAACCACTGCCGGGCCGTGTGGAACGACGGCCTCGGCTTCTCGACGGTCGTCGGCTTCGAGGCCGACCTGGATCCGGTGGAGCTGCTCTACACCTCGCTGCTCGTGCAGGGCACCGCCGCGATGACCCGGGCGGAGGCGGAGCAGCGGGCGGGCGGCCGCAAGCGCACCAAGTCCTTCCGCCAGTCCTTCCTCCTCGCCTACGCGAACCGGCTCGGCGCCCGCCTCTCCGCCACCTCCCGCCGCGTCGCCGCCGAGGCCCCGACCCTCCTCCCCGCCCTCGCCACCCGTGAGGTCGCGGTCTCCGCCCGCACCGACGAACTCTTTCCCGAGACCCGCACCAGCAGGGTGCGGGCCGCTTGGGACGAGGAGGGCTGGTCGCACGGCACGACGGCGGCCGACCGGGCGGGCCTGGGGGCGCCGGGGCGGGGCGAGATCCGCTGAGGGGTGGGCATGCGGGGGCCTCCGCGCGCGGTGGAGTGAATGATCATCACCGCGCTGGACGGGTGCGGAACGTGGCTGTTTGAGTACGGAACGTAACCGATGATCCGGTTTGTTTCTTGTTCCTGTTTCCAGGAGAGCCACGTGTTCCACCTCAAGACTTCCTTCGTGCGGAGGGCCGCTCTCGGCGCGCTCGCCGCGCTGACGCTCGCGGCCGCCGTTCCCGGAGGTGCCGCCGCGGCGGCACCCGAGCCGGTCCAGTGGGCGGCGCTGGGCGACTCGTACACGTCCGGCGTGTTCGTGGGCGACCCCAGCCCCGCGCTCGGCAGCACGGACCGGGACGGCTGCGACCGCAGCACGGGTGCCTACCCGAACCTCGTCGCGGCCGGGCTGGCGGCCACCCCGCCGGGCGGCCGGGCGGTGACGCTGACGGACGTCAGCTGCGGCGCCGCCACCATCGCCGAGATCGCCTCCGCCCGGCAGACCCCGATCAGCCCGGTCGAGCCCCCCGAGGGCGGCTGGCCCGGCGTGGCCGAGCAGGTGCGGCGGGCCGGGCTGGGCGCGCGCACGGACGTGGTCACGATCGGCATCGGCGGCAACAGCCTGCCCTTCGGCAAGATGTTCACGTCCTGCCTGCTCCTGGGCTTCGGCCAGGCGGACGACGCCACCCCGTGCCGGGACGCGTACGAGGGCGGCGGCCCGGTCCTGGACCAGGAGTCGATCCACGACAAGTACGACCGGGTCACCCGGGAGTACGCGCGCATGCTCCGGGCGGTGCGGCAGGCGGCTCCCCACGCCAGGATCATCACGGTCGGCTACCCCACGATCGTCCCCGAGGACGGCACGTCCTGTGACCGCCGGGACACCCACGAGCTCGCCGTGGACGTCGAGGGCGCCGGCCGGCTCGCGGCCACCCACGGGGACGTCGCCTGGCTGCACGAGGTGAACACCCACCTCAACTCGATCATCGAGGCGATCACCGAGCTGAGCGACGGCACCTTCGTCGACACCGCGACCGGCAGCGTCGGTCACGACGCCTGTCAGCCGAAGGGCGCCAAGTGGGTCGAGGGCGTCTGCGGCGAGGCCGGTCCGTACTGGCCGAGCGGGCTCGCCGTCGGCTTCCTCGCCCTGAAGTGCTCCGACGGCGACCGGGCCACGCTCGTGCACCCCAACGCCGCGGGTCACCGCCACACGGCCGCCCGGGTCGAGGCGGCGGTCCGGGCGGCGCTGACGCCGACCTCGACCTGACCCGGCCCCGGACGGCCCCCGCCCGAGCCCCTCGGACGGGGGCCGTCCGGGCCGAATGCCCGTTTCGCCCCAGAACGCGGATAGGCTCGCCCCATGAGCTGGCTCCGGGCGCTGAAGGAGACCGCGCGCTCGGGGCTCTCCGTCGAGCGACGGCGACTGGAGCCCGCCGTGGCCGCGCGCGGGGCGCTGGGCCTGGCGCTCGTCGTCGGGGTGTCGCTCGCGCTGTTCGGGCCCGCGGTGGCGGCCTCGTCCGCGTTCGGCGCGTTCCAGGCGGCGATCGCGACCTTCCAGCGCTCGTACCGCCCCCGCCCCACCCTCGCGCTGGCCTCCGGCGCGAGCCTCGCCGTGTCGACCTTCCTCGGCTACCTCACCGCCTCCCACCCGGTCCCCTTCCTGATCCTGCTCGGCCTGTGGACCTTCCTCGCGGGCCTGGCCTGGGCGGTCGGCCCCACCGTCGGCATCATCGCCGCCTCCAACGTGGCGATCATGCTGGTCACGGTCACCCTGCCGACCTCGGTCGCCACCGCCGCCGGCCACGCCGCGATGATCGCCGTCGGCGGTCTCGTCCAGGCCGCGCTGATCGTCACCATGCCGGTGCGCCGCTGGGGCGCCCAGCGCGACGCGCTCGCCGACGCGCTCGCGGCCGTGGCCGACTACGCCCGGCGGCTGCGCCACGACCCGACCGCCTCCTTCGACCCCGTGCCGCTGATGACGGCCCGCAGCGCCGCCGCCGTCACCCCGCGCCAGGCCCGCCGCCGGCCCGCCGAACTGCACGGGGCGCGCGGCCTCGCCGAGCGGATCCGGCCGGTGCTCGCCTCCCTCGCCGACCCGGCCGTCGGCGCGCCCGCCGAGGGCCCGGAACGGGACCGGGTGCGCGAGCTGCTGGCCGCGGCGGGCGAGCTGCTGGACGCCGCCGCGCACGCGATCCGGCACGGCGAACCGGTCGACCTGCCGCCCGCCGCCGTCGCCGCGCTGCGCACGCCGGACACCGGGGCGATCCTGACCGGCGCGCCCCGCCGGGCCGCGACCCGGCTCGCCGCGCTGCTCGGCGACGTCGTGGAGACCGCCGAGCCCCGCACCGAGACGGCCGCCGAGGCCCGCAGCCGCCCGACCCTGGTGCGGCTGGTCCCGGTGGCGCTCGGGAGGATGCGCGCCGAGCTGCGCCACGAGTCGCCGATCCTGCGCCACGCGATCCGGGTCACGGCGGTGGCCTGCGCCGGCTACCTGATCGGCACCGCCCTGCCCCTCGGGCACGGTTACTGGGCGCCGATGGCCTCGGTGATGGTGATGCGCCCGGACTTCTCGCAGACGTACGCGCGCTCCGTCGCCCGCTTCGGCGGCACCCTCGTCGGCGTCACCCTCGCCTCCGGCATCGTGCAGGCCGCGCACCCGGGCGCGTACGGCTCGGCGGCGCTCGCGGTGGTCTGCGCGTTCGGGATGTACCTGCTGATGCGCACGGGCTACGCGGCCAGCCAGGTCTTCGTCGCCGCGTACGTCGTCTTCCTGCTCGGCATGGCCGGCGAGGGCCTCTCCCAGACCATCCGCGACCGGGTCCTGCTGACCCTCCTCGGCGGCGTCCTCGCGATGCTCGCGTACGCGGTCTACCCGGCCTGGGAGACGCCCCGGCTGCGCGGCCGGCTGGCGGACTGGCTGGTGGCCGACGGGCGGTACGCGGCCTCCGTCGTCGCCCACTACGCCGACCCGGCCGGACCCTCCTGCCCCGACGTGCGCGAGGCGCTGCTCGGTACCCGCGCCGCCCGGATCGGGTGGCAGGAGGGGCTGGCCCGGGCCACCCACGAGCCGGTCCGCCACCGGGGCCTGTCGCACGCGGCGGCGGACGACGCCGAGCACGCCCTGGCCCAGCTGGGCCGGGTCGCCATGCTCCTGGAGGCCCATCTGCCCGAGCGCGGCGCCCCGCCCGTCCCGGAGGCCGCGGCCCTCGCGGAGGCGCTGCGGCGCTCCACCGAGCGGGGCGCGAAGGCGGTCCGGGAGCGCAAGGCGCCCCGCTGGGACGACCTGCGGGCGACGGTCGACGCCTGGTCGGCGGGGGAGGGGGCCCCGGACCACTTCCTGCTGCGCAAGGGCGCCCCGCTCCTCCTGGAGGCGCTCGACGACCTGACGACGGCGCTGACGGAGACGTCCCGGGTCAAGGACTAGAGGCCCTCCCGCCGCCTGCCCTCCCGCCGCCCGCCCTCCCGCCGCCTGCCCTCCCGGCGACCTGCCCTCCCGCCGCCTGCCCTCCCGGCGACCTGCCCTCCCGCCGCCTGCCCTCCCGGCGACCTGCCCTCCCGCCGCCTGCCCTCCCGGCGACCTGCCCTCCCGCCGCCTGCCCTCCCGGCGACCTGCCCTCCCGCCGCCCGCCCTCCCGGCGACCTGCCCTCCCGCCGCCCGCCCTCCCGGCGACCTGCCCTCCCGCCGCCCGCCCTCCCGGCGACCTGCCCTCCCGGCCTCCCGGCCCGCGCGTCCCGTCCGACGCCCCCGTCTCACCAGGACGACTTGCGCACCCCCGGCAGCATCCCCGCGTGGGCCAGCTCCCGCAGTCGGACCCGGGAGAGGCCGAACTTGCGCAGGTGGCCGCGGGGGCGCCCGTCGACGGCGTCGCGGTTGCGGAGCCGGGTGGGGCTCGCGTCGCGCGGCTGGCGGCGCAGTTCGCGCAGGGCCGCCTCCCGGTCGGCCCCGGGCGTCGCCGGGCGGCGGACGATCTCCTTCAGCTCGGCGCGGCGCTCGGCGTACCGGGCCACGACGCGCCGACGCCGCTCGTTGCGCGCGATCTTGCTCGCCTTGGCCATCAGACCCGCACCCCCCGGGCGCGGATGCGGGCCACGGCCGCCTCCACGCCGATCGCGTCGACGGTCCGGATCCCGCGCACGCTCAGGGTGAGGCGCACGTGACGCCCCTCGCTCGGGAGCCAGTAGCGCTTGCGCTGGATGTTGGGGTCGAAGCGGCGGGAGGTGCGCCGGTGGGAGTGCGAGACGCGGTTGCCGAAGCCGGGCCGCGCCCCGGTGAGCTGGCAGTGGGCGGACATCAGGACCTGCCTTTGGTAATGGGAATCGTTTTCATTTACTCTACACATCATGGCCCGCAACGAACTCCGCCCGATCGTGAAACTCCGGTCCACCGCAGGAACCGGCTACACCTACGTCACCCGCAAGAACCGCCGCAACGATCCCGAGCGTCTGACCCTGCGCAAGTACGACCCGGTCGCCCGCCGCCACGTCGACTTCCGAGAGGAGCGCTGAGCCCCGATGAAGCCCGGAATCCACCCCCCGTACGGCCCCGTCGTCTTCCGCGACAAGGCCGGCGGCTTCGCCTTCCTCACCCGCTCCACCCTCACCTCCGACCGGACCGTCGAGTGGGAGGACGGGCACACCTATCCGGTCGTCGACGTCGAGATCTCCTCGGCGAGCCACCCCTTCTACACCGGCACGGCCCGGGTCCTGGACACCGCGGGGCGCGTCGAGCGTTTCGAGAAGCGGTACGGGCGGCGCAACCCGCCCGCCGGGGGAGGGGCGGCCTGACGGCAGGTCAACTCCCCGCACGGTGAGTCGCGTAGTCGCTACGCCACCCCCCGTGCACGTGCATCTGCTCATGCAGCGGCATATGAACACAGCTATGATCCGAGGAAGTTGACACATGCACCAAACATCTCGGGGAGCTACCAGTGCACCACGCGCACCACGCGTACAACGGCATGGCGGCCACGGAGCTTCGTGGTGTCGTGTGGCAGAAGAGCCGGCACAGCAACTCCCAGGGGTCCTGCGTGGAGTTCGCCAAGCTGCCCGGGGGTGACGTCGCGGTGCGCAACTCGCGCCATCCCGAAGGCCCCGCGCTCGTCTACACGCCCGCCGAGATAGAGGCCCTCCTCCTCGGCGTCAAGGACGGGGAGTTCGACCACCTGGTGTGAGGCGCGGCGGCCCGGGAGGGCGCGGTGGAGCACGTACGGGAGGGCCCCGGTGGCAGTCGCCGCCGGGGCCCTCCCGTACGTCCTGTTCCGTACCGTCCGCTACTCCGGTCCCAGCCGGAACAGCGCCCACACCACCTTGCCGTGCAGCGTGCCCGCCAGCGGGTGCCAGCCCCAGCTGTCGCTGAAGGACTCCACCAGGAACAGCCCGCGGCCCGACTCGGCGGCGAAGTCCTCGCCGCCCTCGCGCGCCTCCGGGCTCTCCTGGCTGGGGTCGCGCACGGCGCACACCAGGCGTGAGGCCCAGCGCATGAGGTGCAGGCGGACCGGTGGATTCAGGCCTTCCTCGTACGCCGAGGTCGATTCCGCCGGCACCGCGTGCCGCAGCGCGTTGGTGACGAGCTCCGAGACCACCAGGGCCACGTCGTCGAAGCGGTCCGCGAGGTCCCAGTTGGTGAGCGTCCGACTGGTGAACTTCCGTGCGCCGCGCACCGCTTCGTAGCGGGGCGGCAGCGCGCAGGAGGCGGAGTTGGAGACGGCCGCGGGATCGATCGGCGGGAGACCCTGCCGTAACGGCTCGAGCATGGTCGATCCATTCGGTCCCATGCGAGGCACTCCCGGGAATCGCGACTGTGGTGCGACAACTGGTGCGACAACGGTGCGGCAGCACGCGCGAGTACACGGCTGTGCGGGCTCCATGGTTCCGAATGCGCCGGAGGGATGCAAGGGCAGATGCACGTGCACGCGCCGGACCTGTCCGCCCACGTGCCGATTCTGTGCATAAGTCGCCCCGCCCGGGTGACCCGGCTGCCCGGAACCCGCCCCCGATCCGTAATCGAATGTGTACGCGCTGAAGCGTTTAGTGGCAGAATCCGGGGCTCGACGGGGGCTCGGCATCGGATTGATCCATATTGATCTTGAGGGGCGGGGAGCACCGTGATGGGGAGGCTGGAGCCGTGACGGCAGGCGAATCGAGCGGGGCGAGCGGGAGCGTGGTGCGCCGCATCCTGCTGGGCTCCCAGTTGAGGCGACTGCGCGAATCGCGTGGCATCACCCGGGAGGCGGCCGGTTATTCGATCCGCGCGTCCGAATCCAAGATCAGCCGTATGGAGTTGGGAAGGGTGAGCTTCAAGGCCAGGGACGTCGAGGATCTGCTCACGCTCTACGGGGTCGGCGACGAGACCGAGCGCGGCTCGCTCCTCGGCCTGGCCCGCGAGGCGAACGTGGCCGGCTGGTGGCACAGCTTCGGCGACGTGCTGCCGGGCTGGTTCCAGACCTACATCGGCCTCGAAGGCGCCGCCTCCCTCATCCGCATCTACGAGGTCCAGTTCATCCACGGACTGCTGCAGACCGAGGCCTACGCCCAGGCCGTCGTCACCCGGGGCATGCCCGGCGCCCCGCGCGCCGAGATCGAGCGCCGGGTCGCGCTGCGCCTGGAGCGCCAGAAGGTCCTGGTCTCCGAGCGCGCCCCGCAGTTCCACGCCGTGCTCGACGAGGCCGCGCTGCGCCGCCCGTACGGCGACCGGTCCGTCATGCAGGGCCAGTTGAGGCACCTCATCGAGATCTCCGAGCACCCCAACGTCACGCTCCAGGTGATGCCCTTCAGCTTCGGCGGCCACGCGGGCGAGAGCGGCTCCTTCACCATGCTGAGCTTCCCGGAGTCCGACCTCTCCGACGTCGTCTACCTGGAACAGCTGACCAGCGCCCTCTACCTCGACAAGCGCGAGGAGGTCGCCCAGTACGCCCGGGTGATGGAGCGGCTGCGCGAGGACAGCCCCGACCCGGCGGAAAGTCGGGACCTTCTGCGGGGACTCCTCCAACTCTCCTGAGACGTAAGTACGATGACGTGACATCAGTGCGTCAGTGGGTCAGTGCGTCACCGACGCGTCCGTCCGTGCCGACGTCCGCCACCGCGGGTAAGGGGTCTCGTCCATGTCGTCTGTCCCGTCCCTCTTCACCGAGCTGGCCCACCAGTACATCGACGGCGAGTGGAAGCCGGGCAGCGGCTCGTGGGACATCATCGACTTCAACCCCTACACCGGGGAGAAGCTGGCCTCGATCACCGTGGCCAGCGCCGCCGAGGTCGACCACGCCTACCGGGCCGCCGAGCGGGCCCAGGCGGAGTGGGCGGAGACCAATCCGTACACCCGCCGGCTCGTCTTCGAGCGCGCGCTGCGGATCGTCGAGGACCGCGAGGACGAGCTCGCCGGGGCGATCGTCGCCGAGCTCGGCGGCACCCGCCTGAAGGCCGCCTTCGAGCTGCACCTGGCCAAGGAGTTCCTGCGCGAGGCGATCCAGCTGGCGCTGCGCCCCGAGGGCCGCATCCTGCCCTCGCCGGTGGACGGCAAGGAGAACCGCGTCTACCGCCTGCCGGTCGGCGTCGTCGGCGTCATCTCGCCGTTCAACTTCCCCTTCCTGCTGTCGATCAAGTCGGTCGCCCCGGCCCTCGCGCTCGGCAACGCCGTGGTCCTCAAGCCGCACCAGAACACCCCGATCTGCGGCGGCACCCTGGTCGCCAAGGTCCTGGAGGAGGCCGGTCTGCCGGCCGGTCTGCTCAACGTGGTCGTCACCGACATCGCCGAGATCGGCGACGCCCTGCTGACCCACCCGGTCCCGCAGGTCATCTCCTTCACCGGCTCCGACCGGGTCGGCCGCCACGTCGCCACCGTCTGCGCCCAGAACTTCAAGCACGCCGTGCTCGAACTCGGCGGCAACAGCGCGCTGATCGTCCTGGACGACGCCGACCTCGACTACGCGGTGGACGCGGCCGTCTTCAGCCGCTTCGTGCACCAGGGCCAGGTCTGCATGGCCGCCAACCGCATCCTGGTGGACCGCGCCGTGGAGGCGGAGTTCACCGAGAAGTTCGTGGCGAAGGTGAAGACCCTGCGGGTCGGCGACCCGGCCGACCCCGGCACTCACATCGGCCCGCTGATCAACTCCCAGCAGGCGGAGGCCGTCTCGGCGCTCGTCGACCAGACCGTCGAGGCCGGTGCGACCGCCCTGCTGCGCGGCTCGGTCGAGGGCAACGTCGTCTCGCCGTCCGTCCTCGCCGGGATCCCCGCCGACGCGCCGGTCCTCAACCAGGAGATCTTCGGCCCGGTGGCCCTGATCGTCGCCTTCGACGGCGAGGACGAGGCCGTACGGATCGCCAACGACACCCCGTACGGGCTCAGCGGCGCCGTCCACACGGGTGACATCGAGCGGGGCGTGCGGGTCGCCAAGCGCATCCACACCGGCATGATCCACATCAACGACGGCACCGTGCACGACGAGCCGATCGTCCCCTTCGGCGGCGAGAAGCACTCGGGCATCGGCCGGCTCAACGGCGAGGCGATGATCGAGGCCTTCACCACGCAGAAGTGGATCTCGATCCAGTACGGCCGCAGCCGCTTCCCGTTCTAGTTCCCGGGGCTTTCCGGTTGCGGACAGCAGCTGTCCGCAAGGGTCCGTAGCGTGAGGGGTGTCGAAAGGCGGGGACGGACTCCCCGCCCGGCGCCCCTCGGCTGTATCCACGAAAGGCGGACATCATGGTTGCCCTGGTTCCCACGGAGGCCCCCGGCGACGAGCGCGGAGCGTTCCTCAACTTCATCGAGACGCAGCGCCAGGCGGTCGTCCGGGCCTCGTACGGCCTCACCGAGGAGCAGGCGGCGAGCCGCCCCAGCGTCAGCGAGCTCAGCCTCTCGGGCCTGATCAAGCACTGCGCCGAGGTCGAGCTCAACTGGCTGCGGCTGGCCCAGGGGCGCCCGAACGAGCGGCAGCGCAGCGAGGAGACCTGGGGCGAGGCCTTCCGGCTCGTCGACGGCGAGACGATCCCGGAGGTCGTGGCCTTCTGGCAGGGCGTGGCCAAGGAGACCGAGGAGTTCGTCCGGAGCGTGCCCAGCCTGGACGACACCTTCCCGCTGCCGCCCGCGCCCTGGTTCCCGGTGGACGGCCGGGTCAGCGTCCGCTGGATGCTGCTGCACCTGGTCCAGGAGATCGGCCGGCACGCGGGGCACGCGGACATCGTCCGGGAGTCCCTGGACGGCAAGGGCTCCTTCGAGCTGATCGACCTGGAGAAGCGGACTTCCTAGACTCGGGGCATGTCAGCAATCCGCCTTCTCGTCCTGGGCGCGGTCAAGCAGCACGGCCGCGCCCACGGCTACCAGGTGCGCAACGACCTGGAGTACTGGGGCGCGCACGAGTGGTCCCACGCCAAGCCCGGCTCGATCTACCACGCGCTCAAGCAGATGGCGAAGCAGGGACTGCTGCGCGCCGACGAGATCGCGCCCAGCACGGCGGGCGGCCCGCCGCGGGTCGAGTACGAGATCACGGAGGCGGGCCGCGAGGAGTACCTGCGGCTGCTGCGCGCGGCGGTGTCGACGTACGACCAGGACATGGACGTGCTGTCGGCGGGCATCGGCTTCATCGTGGACCTGCCGCGGGCCGAGGCGCTGGAGCTGCTGCGGGAACGGCTGCGGGCCCTGGACGCCTGGCGGACGGCGGTGACGGAGTACTACACCCCCGAGGGAGGGCCGGAGCAGCTCGGCCACATCGGGGAGATCATGCACCTCTGGGTCCACTCGGCGGACGCGGGCCGGGTGTGGACGCTCGGCCTGATCGACCGGATCGAGGGCGGGGCGTACGTGTTCGCGGGGGAGGGCGACCCCTTCGTCGGCGTGCTGGCGGAGGGCGAGGAGAACCCGTTCGCGGAGTGAGGCGGCGGCCGGAGGGCCGGGCTCGTCGCCCACCGTCTATTCAAGTTTGACTAGCTGCCCGGACGGGCATACCCTCCGCCGCGGGCAACTCGTCAAGTTTGACTACATGATTTCGGGAGGAATCGGGATGTCAGTGGAGGACGTGGTCCTCGTCGAGGGCGCACGGAAGCGGTACGGCGACAAGCACGCCCTGGACGGCCTCGACCTGGCCGTCCGGCGGGGCACGGTGCACGGCCTGCTGGGCCCCAACGGAGCGGGCAAGACCACGACCGTACGGGTGCTGGCCACCCTGCTGCGGCACGACGAGGGCCGGGTGCGGGTGGCGGGCTTCGACGTGCGGGAGCGGGCCCGCGAGGTCCGGCGGCGGATCGGGCTGCTGGGCCAGCACGCGGCCCTCGACGAGGAGCTGTCCGGGCGCCAGAACCTGGAGATGTTCGCCCGCCTGCACCACCTGGGCGCGCGCCGCTCCGGACAGCGGGCGGACGAGCTCCTGGAGCGCTTCGGGCTCGCGGACACCGGCCCCAAGGCCGTACGGAAGTACAGCGGCGGCATGCGGCGGCGGCTCGACCTGGCCGCCTCGCTGATCACCGAACCGGAGGTGCTGTTCCTGGACGAGCCGACCACCGGTCTGGACCCGCGCGGCCGGGCCGAGGTCTGGGACTCGGTGCGCTCGCTGGTCGGCGGAGGCACGACGGTGCTGCTCACCACGCAGTACCTGGAGGAGGCGGATCAGCTGGCCGACCGGATCTCGGTGGTCGACCGGGGCCGGGTGGTCGCCGACGGCACCCCCGACGAGCTGAAGACCCGGGCCGGCCGGGACCGGATCGACGTGGTCGTACGGGACGGGGCGCGGCTCGACGAGGCGGTGCGGCTGCTCCCGTTCGGCCCGCGGGACGCGGAGGTGGACCGGGACCGGCGGCGGATCAGCGCCCCGGTGCGGGACCGGATGGCCTCGCTCGCCGAGACCGTGCGGGCCCTGGAGGCGGCGGGGATCGAGGCGGAGGACGTCGCCCTGCGGCGGCCGACGCTGGACGAGGTGTTCCTGCACCTCACCGGGCCGGGTGCCGAGCGGACCGAAGAGACGGAGGTGGCCGCATGAGCGCGGCGTACGCGGTGGGCGACTGCTGGACCATGACCCGGCGGGAGCTGGCGCACTGGGCGCGGCAGCCCGTCCAGGTGATCGTCGGCCTGGTCTTCCCGGTCATGATGCTGCTGATGTTCGGCTATCTGGTCGGCGGCGGGCGGGCCGTCGAGGGCGACTACGTCGACTTCCTCGTCCCGGGGATGCTCACGCTGACCATGGTCTTCGGCCTCGAAGGCACGATGACGGCGGTGACCCGCGACCTGGACAAGGGCGTGATCGACCGCTTCCGCTCGATGCCGATGGCCGACGGCGCGGTCCTCGTGGGGCGCTCCGCCGCCGACATGCTCCAGTCCGCGGTCGGGCTGCTGTTGATGGCGGGCGTCGGCTACGCGATCGGCTGGCGGACGCACGGCGGTCCCGGCGCGTTCCTCGGGGCGATGGGGCTGCTGCTCCTGCTGCGGTTCGCGATGCTCTGGATCGGCATCCACCTGGCGCTGCTGGCGGGCCGCGCGGAGCTGGTGCAGGCGGTGCAGATCCTGGTCTGGCCGTTCGGCTTCCTGTCCAACGCCTTCGCCGCGCCGGAGTCCATGCCGGGCTGGCTGGGCGCGGTCGTGGAGTGGAACCCCATGTCGGCGACGGCGACGGCGGTGCGGGAACTGCTCGGCGGCCCGGGCGGCGAACCGGGCTGGACCGGCGCCGCGCTGATCTGGCCGCTGGTCCTGCTCGCGGTCTTCTTCCCGCTGGCGGTACGGAGGTTCGGCCGGCTAGGCCGGTAGCGCGCCGGCTAGGCCGGTGGCGCGCCGGCTAGGCCGGTGGCGCGCCGGCTCGGGCGGTGGCGCGGCTGCTCGGGCGGGCCGGACGGCCGGGGCGGGGGTGTCGTCGCGGGCGCCCCCCGCCCCGGCCCCGGCCGGCCCGGCCGGTCAGTGGTGGAAGGACGTCGCGGCCTGCTTGTCGTGGGTGAACGGGCGCGGCTGGCGGCGCAGTTCGGGCAGGATCAGGTTGAGGTCCTCGATGAGCAGGCCCGCCAGGTCGGCGGAGAAGCCGTTGCGGCAGACGATCCGCAGCACCGACAGGTCCTCCCGGTTCTTGGGGAAGGTGTAGGCGGGGACCAGCCAGCCGCTCTCGCGCAGCCGCCGGGAGACGTCGAAGACGTCGAAGTTGGTCACGTCGGGCGCGGTGGTGAAGGCGAAGACGGGGAGTTCGCCGCCGCGGGTCAGCAGCCGGAAGTCGCCCATGGCCTCGATCCGTTCGGACAGGCCCCGGGCGACGTCCCGGCTGGTCTGCTGGACCGCCCGGTAGCCCTCCCGGCCCAGCCGCAGGAAGGTGTAGTACTGCGCGACCACCTGGGCGCCCGGGCGGGAGAAGTTGAGGGCGAAGGTGGGCATGTCGCCGCCCAGGTAGTTGACCCGGAAGACCAGTTCCTCGGGAAGTTCGGCGGGGGAGCGCCACAGCGCCCAGCCGACGCCGGGGTAGACGAGCCCGTACTTGTGGCCGGAGGTGTTGATCGAGGAGACCCGGGGGAGCCGGAAGTCCCAGACCAGGTCCTCGTCGACGAAGGGGGCGACCATGGCGCCGGAGGCCCCGTCCACGTGGACGGGGACGTCGATCCCGGTCCGTTCCTGGAGCGCGTCGAGGGCGGCGCAGATGTCGGCGACCGGTTCGTAGGAGCCGTCGAAGGTGGAGCCGAGGACGGCGACGACGCCGATGGTGTTCTCGTCGCAGAGGGCGGCGGCGGTCTCGGCGTCGAGGTGGAAGCGGTCGCCGTCCATGGGCACGAGCCGGGGCTCGACCTCCCAGAAGTTGCAGAACTTCTCCCAGCAGACCTGGACGTTGATGCCCATCACCAGGTTGGGGCGGGCGCCGCCCCGGTAGCGGTCGGCGTTGCGCTGGGTCCAGCGGCGCTTGAGCGCCATCCCGGCGAGCATGCAGGCCTCGCTGGAGCCGGTGGTGGAACAGCCGACGACGGCGGACGGGTCGGGGGCGTTCCACAGGTGGGCGAGCATCGAGACGCAGCGGCGCTCCAGTTCGGCGGTGCGCGGGTACTCGTCCTTGTCGATCATGTTCTTGTCGCGGCACTCGGCCATCAGCACCCCGGCCTGGGGCTCCATCCAGGTGGTGACGAAGGTGGCCAGGTTGAGGCGGGAGTTGCCGTCGAGCATCAGCTCGTCGTGGACCAGCTGATAGGCGCTCATGGGCGGCAGCGGACCGTCGGGGAGCCGGTGGCGGGGCGGGGCCTCGGTCATGCCGCCGACGGGGTTGGCCTCGCCGTAGAACGGGTTGAAGGAGAGCCGGCGGTGGTGCTCGGTCTCCTGGTCGGCGGGTCCCTTGTGCAGTGCCACGGTGGGCTCCTTCTTCGGGGGAGAGAGGGGACGGGAAGCTCAGCGGAGGGAGTCGCCGTGCTCGTCGAGCTCGAGGACCGGGCGGCCCGTGACGACCAGCCAGGCGGGCAGGATCGCGATGCAGAGCACGGCGACCATCGAGGGGGAGGAGGCGAGCACGGCGGCGACGAAGAGGCTCACCCAGCCCTGCCGGGTGGTGGCGAGCAGGATGCCGAGGACGCCGGCGGAGACGGCCACCGCCGGGTGGATCTCGGGGACGAGCGCCTGGGCGCACAGGCCGAAGGCGGCGCCGATGAAGACGGCGGGGAAGACCCGGCCGCCGCGGAAGCCGCTGGCCGCGGCGACCAGCAGGGCGAGCGTCTTGACCACGGCCAGCTTGGCCAGCTCGCCGGAGCCGAACACGCCGATGTCGGCGGCGAGCTCCCGGGTCTCCTCCAGGCCCTTGAACAGGGTCAGGTGCCCGCCCAGCGCGCCGAGGAGACCGAGGACGAGCCCGCCGACCGGCAGCATCACCATGGGGTGCCTGAGCCGGCCGAAGGCGCGGTGGACGTACGGGAAGGCGTAACAGGCGAGCAGGCCGAAGGCGGCGGCGAGGGTGGCGACGATCAGCGCGGCGAGGAGGTCGCCGAAGCCGGGGTCGTCCAGCGGCGGCAGCCCGATGTCGAAGCTGGGGTCCGAGATCAGCTGGGTGGTCATGGCCCCGGCCCCGGCGGCCACCAGCGGGGCGAAGAGCTTGTCCCACAGCGAACCCTTGCCCGGCTGTCCGGCCAGCGCCTCGGAGAGGACGAGGGCGGCGGCCACGGGGGTGCCGAACAGGGCGCCGAAGGTGGCGGCGGTGGCCAGCGACACCCACAGGACGCCCGGCACGGCGGGCAGCAGCTTGGTGCCGATCCAGAAGGCGAGGGCGATGGCGGAGACGATCGTCGGGTTCTCCGGGCCGAGGCTGACGCCGCCGGCCAGTCCGAAGGTGGCGGCGATGAGCAGGCCGGGGACGACCGGGACGGCGATGGGCGCGCCGCCGAGCCCGCCCTCGGCCGGGTCGCCGCCGGCGTGCCCGTACACCTTCCACACGACGAGACCGACCGCGATGCCGGTCGCGGTCAGCATGGAGATCATCCAGAGCGAGGAGTAGTTCCCGATGCCGAGCGCGTCCGGAAGGGTGTTCCACAGGACGTGCTGGAGCTGTTCGGCGATCGCGCTGATCCCGAGGAACAGCAGGGCCGAGCCCACGCCGACCACGAGGGCGGGCAGGATCTGGGGCAGCAGGATCCGGTGGGGCGCCTCGGGGGCGGGAGTATCGGTGGCCACCGACCCACCATAAGTGGACAAATGCCACACAACATCCCGAGAGCGTCCAGGGATCGGGCGGATCCGGCTTGCACCTCACGCCGCGTCAGGACCCAGGCTGGGCCGCGGACCGACACACGAGAAGGGCGGGCGGCCGATGGGCTACTCCGTGGGACAGGTGGCCGGCTTCGCCGGGGTCACGGTGCGCACCCTGCACCACTACGACGCGATCGGGCTGCTCTCGCCCGGCGGACGCAGCCCGGCGGGCCACCGCCGCTACGCCGACGCGGACCTCGACCGACTGCAGCAGATCCTGTTCTACCGGGAGCTCGGCTTCCCCCTCGAAGAGGTCGCCGTCCTCCTCGACGACCCCCGCGCCGACCCGCGGGAGCACCTGCGACGGCAGCACCGGCTGCTGACCGAGCGCATCGGGGAACTGCGACGGATGGCGGCGGCCGTCGAACACGCCATGGAGGCGCGACGCATGGGCATCAACCTCACCCCCGAAGAGAAGTTCGAGGTCTTCGGCCACAAGGGCCCCGAGCGGTACGCGGAGGAGTCCGCCCGCCGCTGGGGCGGCACCCACACCCACGAGGAGACGCAGGCCCGCGTCGCCACGTACACCAAGGACGACTGGCAGCGCATGAAGGAGGAGGTCGACGCCTGGGGCGCCGCCTACGGCGCCCTCATGGACGCGGGCGGGGCCCCCGGCTCCCCGGCCGCCATGGAGCTCGCCGAGGCCCACCGCGCCCACATCACGAAGTGGTTCTTCGACTGCCACCCGAAGATCCACCAGGGCCTCGCCGAGATGTACGTCTCCGACGAGAACTTCCGGGCCTTCTACGACTCCCTGCACGAGGGCCTGGCCGAGCACCTGCGCGAAGCGATCCACGCCAACGCCCGCCGCCTCGCCGGCTGACCCCGGCCGGTCCGGTTCCTGCCGGTCCGGTCCGGGCCTGCCCGGTCTGCCCGGTCTGGTCTGGTCTGCCCGGGTCTGCTCGGGTCTGTCCGGTCCGGTCCGAGGGCGCAGGCCCTAGGCGCGCGGCGCGATCACCACGGCGGTCCCGTAGGCGCACACCTCGGTGCCCACGTCGGCGGCCTCCGTGACGTCGAAGCGGAACATCAGCACCGCGTTCGCGCCGCGCGCCTTCGCCTGCTCCACCAGCCGTTCCATCGCCTGGTTGCGGGTCTGCACCAGGGTCTTCGTCAGACCCTTCAGCTCACCGCCGATCATCGACTTCAGGCCCGCGCCGATCTGGCTGCCCAGATGCCGGGAGCGCACGGTCAGGCCGAAGACCTCGCCGATCACCTGGCGCACCTCGTACCCCGGCACGTCGTTCGTCGTGACCACCAGCACATCCGACTGGGGACCCTGGCCGCCGCCGTACTCGTCGATGCCCATCCGCATCCACCTCCTGGCCCTCAGCCTGCGGGCGGGCGGACGGCGGCGCATCCGGAAGGCGGCCGTGCGGAGTCCTCGGGCAGGGCCCGCGGGGCCGTGCGGAGCCTCGTGCCGCCATGTGGAACCCGAGGGGTTCACCCCGCGTTGATAGCTTGGGGCCGCAGTCCGTACGACAATCTCCTGGACGCGCCCCCGCGTCCTCCCCGTTTTCCCCCGTACGGCCCGCACCGCCCGCACCGCCCGTCCTTCTTCGCCCCCACAGACCGCAGGAGCCCGGAACCCGTGAACACGCTTGCCCTCGGACCGAGCTGGCTGGACCCGGACTATCTGATCCAGACCTTCGGTCTGATCGGAGTCCTCGTCATCGTCTTCGCCGAGTCCGGACTCCTCATCGGCTTCTTCCTGCCGGGCGACTCGCTCCTCTTCACCACAGGCCTCCTGGTCACCACGGGCAAGCTGGACACCCCGCTGTGGCTGGTCTGCACCCTGATCGTCGCCGCGGCGATCATCGGCGACCAGGTGGGCTACCTCTTCGGCCGCAAGGTCGGACCCGCCCTCTTCCGGCGCCCCGACTCCAAGCTCTTCAAGCAGGAGAACGTCGAGAAGGCGCACGAGTTCTTCGAGAAGCACGGCCCGAAGTCGCTGATCCTGGCCCGCTTCGTGCCGATCGTGCGCACCTTCACGCCGATCATCGCCGGTGTGAGCCGGATGAACTACCGCTCCTTCATCACCTTCAACATCATCGGCGGCGTCCTGTGGGGCGCCGGCGTGACCCTGCTCGGCGCCTCCCTCGGCAAGATCGACTTCGTGCACAAGCACATCGAGCTGATCCTCGTCGCGATCGTGCTGATCTCGGTCGTCCCGATCGTGATCGAGTACCTGCGGGCCCGCGCCCAGTCGAAGAAGAAGCAGCAGGCCGAGGGCCACGGCGGCGGCCACGACGCCCCCGGCACCCCGAACCCGCCGTCCGAGCGCGGCCGCCACGCCAAGCGCTGACCGCTCCCCGCGGCACCCCGCGGGATGACCCGTGCACCACCGACCGGGGGCTTCCCGGGGCCGTAGCGGCCTCTAGAAGCCCCTGGTCCGCTTCGCCGCCCGGCGGGCCGCCGCCGCACCCGGGGCCTGCATGAAGAGGCGGGCCAGCTCGCTCCCGAGGTTCACCCCGATCGCGATCGCCAGGGCCAGCGCCGCCGCCTTCGCCAGCGAGGCGAAGCCCCCGTCCAGGTTGTTCTGCGCGATCGCGAGCACCCCGAAGTACGTCGCCGAACCGGGCAGCAGCGGACCGATCGCCGCCGTCACGTACGGCAGCGACGAGGTGTGGTGGTAGCGGGCGATCAGCTGCCCGAACAGACCCACCAGACCGGCCGCCACCGCCGTCGCCATCACCGTCGAGCCGCCCGCGGTCACCGCGATCGACGCGTAGATCACCCAGGCCACCCCGCCGTTCAGCGTCGCGAACAGCACCGTCGCCCGCGACTGCTGCAGCAGGATCGCGAAGGTCGCGCACAGCACCATCGACGCCACGATCTGCGTCACCGGCCGCTCGACCGGCCGCAGCGCCCCCTCCGGATTCAGCTGCGCCCCGAACTGCACCGCCAGGTACAGCACCGACAGCACGCCCACCACGATCGCCACGAAGAAGTAGCCGACCTCCAGCAGCCGGGCCGAGGCCGTGATGTAGAAGCCGGTCAGACCGTCCTGCACGGCCGCCACCAGCGCCCGCCCCGGGATCAGGGCGAACAGGCCACCCGTGATGACCGCCGAGGGCCGCAGATCGGCGTGCAGCAGCGTCAGCGCCACCCCCATCGCCGCCGGCGGCATCGCCGCCACCAGGAACTGGTAGAACTCCGGCAGCCCGCGCCCCGCGCACAGCCACGCCAGCCGGTCGCCGAGCACCGCGCCCAGCGCCGCCACGAAGAACACCGTCGGCCCACCGCCCAGCAGCACCGACGCGGCCCCGGCCAGCAGCCCGGCCGCCGCCGTGAGCACCCAGCCGGGATACGGGTGCCGGTTGCGCCGTATCTCCGCCAGCCGCCGGTACGCCTCCTCCGGCGTCACGTCGTGCGCACCCGTGTTGATGTCCGCGAGCAGCTGGTAGACGGCCGCGAGGCGGGTGTAGTCGGTGCCCCGGCGCCGGACCGTGCGGTTCGCCGTCACCGGGTCGTCCACCAGCGACGGCTGGTACGTGATCGACAGCAGCGTGAACGTGACCGTCGGCTCGCACCGGTCGAGCCCGTAGGCGCGGCAGATCGCGAACATCGCCGCCTCGACGTCCTCCGCCCCCTCGCCGCCCGCGAGCAGCAGCTCGCCGATGCGCAGGGTCAGGTCGAGCACGCGCGGCACCGAAGGACCGGTCTCGTCCTCCTTGCGCGGCGACTCCGGCACCGGCCGCTCACCCACCGGCAGCCGCAGCATCGTCCGCATCCGGTCCTGCCAGGGCGCGTCCTGCGCCAGCCGGACCATCGGCACCCCGTACGCGGGCGTGAACGCCGGCGGGGAGCTCTTCGCCGAGTACGTCGAGGGCGGAGCGAAGGCGGAACCTTCCTGCTCCGCGGGCGGCTCCGGCGCGAGCCCCTCCGGAAGGGCGAACTCGGAGGTCGGGTGCTCCTCCTCCGGCGGCGCGGGCTGCTCGACCCCGGTCGGCGGGGCGAAGGCGCTGCGCGCCTCGTCCGAGGGCGGCTTCCGGTCCTCCGGGTCCCGCTCCGGACCGTCCGGCTTCGCCACCACTGTCTCCGCACCCACTCCCGGCCGGGCACCCGCACGATCACGCCACGGGGCAAACGATCACGCCACTGTCCAGCCCAGTATGAACGCGCGAAGGGCGGTGCACCTCAGCAGGTGCACCGCCCTTCACAGGCTCAGCCGGACAGGGGCTCAGTGGCCGCCCTGCTCCTTGGCGCGAGCGTAGGACTTCTCGATCTCTTCCTCGGCCTCGGCGCGGCCGACCCAGTCGGCGCCCTCGACGGACTTGCCGGGCTCCAGGTCCTTGTAGACCTCGAAGAAGTGCTGGATCTCCAGGCGGTCGAACTCGGCCACGTGGTGGATGTCGCGCAGGTGCTCCATGCGCGGGTCCGTCGCCGGGACGCACAGCAGCTTGTCGTCGCCGCCGGCCTCGTCCGTCATGCGGAACATGCCGATGGCGCGGCACTTGATGAGGCAGCCCGGGAAGGTGGGCTCGTCCAGGATGACGAGCGCGTCCAGCGGGTCGCCGTCCTCGCCGAGGGTGTTCTCGACGTAGCCGTAGTCCGTCGGGTAGGCGGTCGAGGTGAAGAGACGGCGGTCCAGGCGGATCCGACCGGTCTCGTGGTCGACCTCGTACTTGTTCCGCGATCCCTTGGGGATCTCGATGAGAACGTCGAACTCCACGGGTGGATCTCCTCCTGAATCAACACATGTCAATGCTCGCGATGACGCGCGATGGTTAAGTGTCTCTCACGCACGGTCTTGATCGCGAAAGGGGCTGGTCATCACATGCCGGAGCCCAGAACCTGGCAGCTCGTGGCGGGCTCCGCCGTACTCGGTCTGGCCCTGGCCGCCGGAGCGGTGACCGCGGCCGGTCCGTGGGACTCCGGTCAGCGTAAGGCCGAGCGGGCCCGCGCGGCCGCCGCCGACCCCAGGGGTGGCGCACATCACGCCGGAGCCCCCGGACCCGCCCCCCGCCACCCCGCCGCCGTCCCCGCGCCCGCCCCGAGCGCCGCCGGAGTCCTGCGCGCCCTCGGCGCCCCCGGCACCACGGGAACGACCGGCACCGCCGACACCCCGGGCACCCCGGACGCCCCCGGTTCCACCCGGACGGGCGACCCCACCGGCCCCGCCCGCCCCACCGACTGGGCGGCCGTCCTCGTCCCGCTCCTCGCCGACCCCGGCCTCGGCCCGCTGCGCACCGCCTCCGTCGTCGACGTCGCCACCGGACGCCGGCTGTACGGAGAGGGCGCCGCCACCCCCATGACCCCCGCCTCCACCGTCAAGATCGCCACCGCGGCCGCCGCGCTCTCCGCCCTCGGCCCCGACCACCGCATCGCCACCACCACCGTGACCGGCGCCGACGGACGCACCGTCACCCTCGTCGGCGGCGGCGACCCCACGCTCGACAAGACCCGCCTCAAGGCCCTCGCCGACGCCACCGCCCGCGCCCTCAAGGCCCGCGGCGGCACCCCCCGCCCGGTCCGGCTCGCCTACGACACCAGCCTCTACCAGGGCCCCGCGCTCCACCCCATCGGCCCCAACGAGAACCTGGCCCCGCTCAGCGCCCTCATGACCGACGAGGGCCGCCTCGACGGCAGCCGCAGCGGCCCCGCGCCCCGCACCGCCGACCCGGCCGGCGACACCGCCACCGCCTTCGCCGCCCTGCTGCGCGCCGCCGGCGTCACCGTCCACGGCAGCCCCGCCCCCGGCCGCGCCCCCAAGGCCCCGCAGGCCGCGCCCCTCGCCCGCACCGACTCCGCACCCCTCGCCGACCTCGTCGAACGCACCCTCACCACCAGCGACAACGACCTCGCCGAAGCCCTCGCCCGGCAGACCGCCCTCGCCCGCAAACAGCCCGCCAGCGCCACCGGCGCCGCCAAGGCCGTCCACGACGAGCTCGCCCGCCTCGGCCTCCCCGTCGCCGGCGCCCGCTTCGCCGACGGCAGCGGACTCGACCGGAACGACCGCGTCTCCGCCGCCCTGCTCACCGGCATCCTCACCCGCGCGGCCGACCCCGCCCGCCCCGCCCTGCGCCCCGTCCTCACCGGACTCCCCGTCGGCGGCTTCAGCGGCACCCTCGCCGGACGCTTCGGCACCGACGCCACCGCCCCCGGCGCCGGCCTCGTCCGCGCCAAGACCGGCACCCTCACCGGAGTGAACACCCTCACCGGAACCGTCGTCACCGCCGACGGCCGCCTCCTCGCCTTCGCCTTCCTGGCCGGCCGCACCAGCTCCCCCGACACCGCCCAGCCCGCCCTCGACCGCCTCGCCGCGGCCCTCGCCCCACCCCGCTGACCCGGGGGAACAGTCGCCCGAACCCTCACCGAACCGGCCCCGAGCCCGTACCGTTGACGCATGACGAGCATCGGTGGTGCAGGCACATCGGGGATGGTCGACTGGAATCTCGCCGTCGCGACGGCGACCCGCCTGGTGCGCCCGGGCCCCGAGGTGAGCCGGGAGGAGGCCCGCGAGGTCGTCGCCGAGCTCCGCAGACACGCCAAGGCCGCCGAGGAACACGTCCGCGCCTACACCCGGATGATCCCCGAGGACCGCGACCCCGCAGACACCCCCGACACCCCCGTCCTCGTCGTCGACCGGGCCGGCTGGATCAAGGCCAACGTCGCCGGCTTCCGCGAACTGCTCTCCCCGCTCCTCGACAAGATGCAGGAACGCCGCTCCGGCTCCACCGGCGGCACCGTCCTCAGCAGCGTCGGCGGCAAGGTCACCGGCGTCGAGCTCGGCATGCTGCTGTCCTTCCTGGCCTCCCGCATCCTCGGCCAGTACGAGACCTTCGCCCCCGCCGGCCGCGACCTGCCCGCCGGAGCCGACGGCGCCGGCCGCCTCCTCCTCGTCGCCCCCAACATCGTCCACGTCGAACGCGAGCTGGACGTCTCCCCGCACGACTTCCGGCTCTGGGTCTGCCTCCACGAGGAGACCCACCGCACCCAGTTCACCGCCGTCCCCTGGCTGCGCGACCACCTCCAGGGCGAGATCCAGTCATTCCTCGCCGCCACCGACGTCGACCCCTCCACCGTCGTCGAACGCCTCCGCGAAGCCGCCCAGGCCCTCGCCGGCGGCCGCCCCGAAGGCGAACAGGGCGAACCCGGACCCTCCCTCGTCGAACTCGTCCAGACCCCGGAACAGCGCGAGATCCTCGGCCGCCTCACCGCCGTCATGTCCCTCCTCGAAGGCCACGCCGACTACGTCATGGACGGCGTCGGACCCGACGTCGTGCCCTCCGTCGCCGAGATCCGCGAGAAGTTCCAGCAGCGCCGCGCCCGCGGCGCCTCCCGCCTCGACCTCGCCCTGCGCAAGCTCCTCGGCCTCGACGCCAAGCTCCGCCAGTACCGCGACGGCGAGCGCTTCGTCCGGGCCGTCGTCGACCAGGTCGGCATGGACGGCTTCAACCGCGTCTGGACCTCCCCCAACACGCTCCCGACCAAGACCGAGATCGCCCGCCCGGCCGACTGGGTGGCGAGGGTGCACCGTAAGGCAGACTCGTGAGACGGATGCGTCGGATGGCGGAAGAACACCCCACCAATCACCCATCCGAGGGACCGTAGACGGCGGGTGAGGCGTGCAATGCTCGGGTAACGGCCAGGTTCTGTCACCATCGACGCACTCTGAGTGACCGAACCCCCACTTCCGACCGTTAAGACTCCGACCGAGGCACTGCACTCTCTCCACGAAGGGCACCGGACATGGGTCCCCATCCTGCGGTCGCGGCGATACGCCTGGCGGTCCGCCGCGTACTCCACGACGTTCTCACCGAGCACACCACCCAGCACGCCGACGGCGGCCACGACGCCCGGCCCGACGCACACCCCCTGGTGCTCGTCGCCTGCTCCGGCGGCGCCGACTCCATGGCGCTCGCCTCCGCGCTCGCCTTCGAGGCCCGCAAGCTCGACGTCCGCGCCGGCGGCATCACCGTCGACCACGGCCTCCAGGCCGGCTCCGCGCAGCGCGCCCGCGAAGTCGCCGACCGCATGACCGCGCTCGGCCTCGACCCCGTCGAAGCCGTCACCGTCACCGTCGGCCGCGACGGAGGCCCCGAAGCCGCCGCCCGCGACGCCCGCTACGCCGCCCTCGACGCCGCCGCCGAGCGGCACGGCGCCACCGCGATCCTCCTCGGGCACACCCGCGACGACCAGGCCGAGACCGTCCTCCTCGGCCTCGCCCGCGGCTCCGGCATCCGCTCGCTCTCCGGCATGGCCGCCGTCTCCGGCACCGCCGGCCGCTACCGCCGCCCCTTCCTGGAGCTCGACCGCCAGACCGTGCGCAAGGCCTGCATCGCCCAGGAACTCGCCGTATGGGACGACCCCCACAACAGCGACCCCGCCTACACCCGCTCCCGCCTCCGCCACGAGGGCCTCCCCGCCCTCGAGAAGGCCCTCGGCAAGGGTGTCGTCGAAGCCCTCGCCCGAACGGCCCAACTCTCCCGCGACGACGCCGACGCCCTCGACTCCTGGGCCGCCGACGCCGAGGCCTCCGTACGGGACGACACCGGCCGCCTCGAATGCGCCAAACTCTTCGGACTTCCCCCCGCCGTACGCCGCCGGGTCCTGCGCCGCGCCGTCATCGCCGAAGGCGCCCCCGCCGGCTCCCTCTTCGCCCGCCACATCGAGGAGGTCGACCGGCTCATCACCGGCTGGCGCGGCCAAGGGGCCATCAACCTGCCCGGGCGCGTCGAGGCGCGCCGCCAGGGTGGCAGACTGGTCATTCGGCAAGGCTGACGCAAGGCTGCAACGAAAGTGACCCGGGTGAACGAGAAGGACATGGGCACCGACCTCAAGTCGGTGCTCATCACCAAGGAAGAGATCGACGCGAAGCTCGCCGAGCTCGCCGCGAAGATCGACACGGAGTACGCGGGCAAGGACCTGCTCATCGTCGGCGTCCTCAAGGGCGCCGTGATGGTGATGGCGGACCTGGCGCGCGCGCTGTCCACCCCCGTCACCATGGACTGGATGGCCGTCTCCTCCTACGGCGCGGGCACCCAGTCCTCCGGCGTCGTCCGCATCCTCAAGGACCTCGACACCGACATCAAGGGCAAGCACGTCCTGATCGTCGAGGACATCATCGACTCGGGCCTGACCCTGTCCTGGCTCCTGTCCAACCTCGGCTCGCGCGAGCCGGCCTCCCTCGAGGTCTGCACCCTCCTGCGCAAGCCGGACGCGGCCAAGGTCGCCATCGACGTGAAGTGGATCGGCTTCGACATCCCGAACGAGTTCGTCGTCGGATACGGCCTCGACTACGCCGAGAAGTACCGCAATCTCCCGTTCGTCGGCACCCTCGCCCCCCACGTCTACGGCGGCTGACACCCGCCGCCCCAAGGGGAACCCGCACCGTCTTCCCTCCGTTGAAGCAAGGGAAGACGGTCGCGGGTGACAATGCTGGGGTACCGTCCGAAGAACAGCTTTTTCTCACTCAGCAGCATTTACCTACGGGCAGGAGGGACGGGGCGCTAGCGCCCCGTATGGATGGACGTGAAGCGATACTTCCGTGGGCCGGTCATGTGGATCGTGCTGGCCGTCCTCGCCGTGGTCGTGCTGATGCAGGTCGTCGGCTCGTCCGAGGGCTACAAGACGGTGGACACCTCCCAGGTCGTCCAGGCGATCGACAAGAACCAGGTCAAATCCGCAAAGCTCACCACCGGTGACGAGCAGGTCATCAAGATCGACCTCGTCGACGGTCAGCAGATCAACAAGTCGGGCAAGGTCCAGGCCAGCTACATCGGCACCCAGGGCGCCGACCTCGCCGACAAGCTGCAGGAGAAGTTCGAGGCCGGACAGATCGAGAAGGGCTACACCGTCTCGCCGACGAAGCAGTCCCCGTTCGTCTCGGTCCTGCTCTCGCTCCTGCCCTTCGTCCTGATCGTGGTCGTCTTCCTCTTCCTGATGAACCAGATGCAGGGCGGCGGCTCCCGCGTCATGCAGTTCGGCAAGTCCAAGGCGAAGCTGATCACCAAGGACACCCCGAAGACCACCTTCGCCGACGTCGCGGGCTCCGACGAGGCCGTCGAGGAACTCCACGAGATCAAGGAGTTCCTCCAGGAGCCGGCCAAGTTCCAGGCCGTCGGCGCGAAGATCCCCAAGGGCGTCCTGCTCTACGGCCCGCCCGGAACCGGCAAGACGCTCCTCGCGCGCGCCGTCGCCGGCGAGGCCGGCGTGCCGTTCTACTCGATCTCCGGTTCCGACTTCGTCGAGATGTTCGTCGGCGTCGGCGCCTCCCGCGTCCGCGACCTCTTCGAGCAGGCCAAGGCCAACGCCCCGGCCATCGTCTTCGTCGACGAGATCGACGCGGTCGGCCGCCACCGCGGCGCCGGCCTCGGCGGCGGGCACGACGAGCGCGAGCAGACGCTCAACCAGCTGCTCGTCGAGATGGACGGCTTCGACGTGAAGGGCGGCGTCATCCTGATCGCCGCCACGAACCGCCCCGACATCCTCGACCCCGCGCTCCTGCGCCCGGGCCGCTTCGACCGGCAGATCGCCGTCGACCGCCCCGACATGCAGGGCCGCCTGGAGATCCTCAAGGTCCACCAGAAGGGCAAGCCCGTCGCCCCCGACGTGGACCTCGGCGCCGTCGCCCGCCGCACCCCCGGCTTCACCGGTGCGGACCTCTCCAACGTCCTCAACGAGGCGGCGCTCCTCACCGCCCGCAGCGATCAGAAGCTGATCGACAACAAGGCGCTGGACGAGGCGATCGACCGCGTGGTCGCGGGCCCGCAGAAGCGGACCCGGATCATGTCGGACAAGGAGAAGAAGATCACCGCGTACCACGAGGGCGGTCACGCCCTGGTCGCGGCGGCCTCGCCGAACTCCGACCCCGTCCACAAGATCACCATCCTGTCCCGCGGCCGCGCCCTGGGCTACACGATGGTCCTGCCGGACGAGGACAAGTACTCGACCACCCGCAACGAGATGCTCGACCAGCTGGCGTACATGCTGGGCGGCCGCGCGGCGGAGGAGCTCGTCTTCCACGACCCGACCACGGGCGCGGCGAACGACATCGAGAAGGCCACGGCCACCGCTCGCGCGATGGTCACCCAGTACGGCATGACCGAGCGGCTCGGCGCCATCAAGTTCGGCGGCGACAACACCGAGCCCTTCCTCGGCCGTGAGATGGCGCACCAGCGCGACTACTCGGAAGAGGTCGCCGCGCTGGTGGACGAAGAGGTCAAGAAGCTCATCGAGACCGCGCACAACGAGGCGTGGGAGATCCTGGTCGAGAACCGCGACATCCTCGACAACCTGGTCCTGGCGCTCCTGGAGAAGGAGACCCTGGGCAAGGAGGAGATCGCCGAGATCTTCGCCCCCATCGTCCGGCGCCCGGCCCGCCCGGCCTGGACGGGTTCGGCCCGCCGCACCCCGTCCACCCGCCCGCCGGTCCTCTCCCCGAAGGAGCTGGCCCTGACCAACAGCGCCAACGGCTCCTCCTCGGCGACGACCCCGGTCGACACCACCAAGACCACGGACGCCCTCCCCGAGGAGCACCCCGAGGTCTGACCCCCGGATCCCCGGACCCGGAATGGATGCCGCGCCCCCACAGGTTCTAGCCTGTGGGGGCGCGGCTTTTTCGCGTCAGGTTCAGACAGACGGAACGAGGCACAGATGACCGACCCGGTGACGCTGGACGGCGAGAGCCCGATCGGCGAGTTCGACGAGAAGCGCGCCGAGAACGCCGTACGGGAGCTCCTGATCGCGGTCGGCGAGAACCCGGACCGCGAGGGTTTGCTGGAAACTCCCGCACGCGTTGCACGTGCGTACAAGGAACTCCTGGCGGGGATGCGGCAAGAGCCTGAAGATGTCCTGACCACCACTTTTGACCTCGGTCACGACGAGATGGTCCTCGTGAAGGACATCGAATTCGTTAGCTTCTGTGAGCATCATCTTCTGGTGTTCCACGGCGTCGCTCATGTCGGATACATCCCGGCCGAGAGCGGGAAGATCACGGGACTGTCCAAGCTGGCGCGTCTCGTCGACGTGTTCGCCCGGCGGCCACAGGTGCAGGAGCGCTTGACGACGCAGATCGCGGACTCGCTCATGCGGATCCTCGAGGCCCGTGGTGCGATCGTGGTGATCGAGGCCGAGCACATGTGCATGTCCGTGCGCGGCATCCGCAAGCCGGGCGCGAAGACGACGACCTCGGCGGTACGTGGCCAACTGCGTGACGCTACTACACGAGCCGAGGCCATGTCCTTGATATTGGCACGTTAGTAGCGGCGTGTCCGTCCTGCTCCATACCGTCCCGATCAGTCGAGTTGATCGCTGATCAAGGGGATCGGTATGGGGTATGGGCTTTCCAGCAAGATGCTGGTGAACCGAGTGGGCGGTTGGGCTCAGGCGAAGAACGTGGCTGCGGGCGACGAGCTGTGGACACTGGACCGTGACCGGACCGTACGGACGACCGTAGTGGATGTGACGGCGGTAAAAGGCCGTGACGCTGTCGAGGTGGTCACGGATCGCACTGCCTTCATTGCCAGCCCGAACCTCCTCCTGGCCACGCCGGATGGCTGGACACCCGCCGGGGACGCCGCAGGGGCCACGGCCGCATGGACGCCGGCTCGCAAGCTCTGCCGAGAACGCTTCAGGATCAGGCCGGGATACGAGTTCGGCTATTTCGTCGGCGCCACCTGCTCAGACGGGACGGTCTACAAGAACTACGTCTCCCTCATCGTGAATGAGAAGAGCTTCGCCGCGCGCTATGCGGCGGCTTTGACGGCCTGCACGGGCCTTCCTGCAAGGCTTGAGGCGGTGTCTCGGCCGTCCGGCTATCTGAAGCGCGACCTGCCGGGATTCCGGGTGCGCGTGGTGTCGTCGTACCTCTCGGACGCTATGCGGCACTACGTCGGCGGGGACCCCCATCACATGAGGCAGGGCTTTCCCCGTGTCGTCATGCGGGACGCGGACACCTTTCAGGGGTTCCTCGACGGCTATATCGACGGCGACGGCTGCGACCTCAAGCATGGCTACGGGCGCATCATCGTGAGTGCCAACGTCCCGTTCCTGGCCGAGCTGGCGCGGATCATCGGAGCGCGCTTCACTCCCTCCAAGCGGGAGGCTGCGTCAAGGCTCTATGTCTCGAACCGCTGGCAGAACCGCAACACCTTCACCCCCGAGCACCATCCCACCGCCCCGCCCGAATCCACCTGGGTCCAGGTCCGCGAAGTCCGTCCCCGCCCGGCGGCCGGAACCAAGCCCTTCACGTTCTACAGCTACCGGCTGTCCCCGCACCCCACGTTCCTGGTGAACGGGCACCTGGTGCGGGAGCCCTGGTAGGGGCTAGCTCACCGGGGCGCGGCCGGGGCCGTTCTGGTCCTCGTCCTCCGGGAGCCTGCAGACGCGTTCCAGGAAGAGGGCGGCGGCGATGACGGCGATGCCGGCGAGGACGGCGAAGGCGGCGTAGAGGGCCTGGTCGCGGCGGGCGGGGATGTCGAGGGAGCCGAGCAGGAAGACGCCCGTGCCGCCGTACATGCCGGCGACGAGGGCGGCTACCAGGGCGCTGGCCTGGCCGAAGACGACCGCGCGGGCGGCCATCAGGGGTTCGACGCCCTTGGCGCCGGGGCGGCGCTCACGCTGGGCCCTGAGGCGGGCGCGCAGCGAGAGGGCGGTGGCGGTCAGGACGACGGCGATGGCCGCCAGGACGATGGGCGCGGCGAGCGGCACGCTGGGGAGGGTGCCGACCGAGTCCCAGAGCCGGGCGGCGCCCCAGGAGAGGACGCCGGCGACGACGAAGAGTCCGGCGAGCACCTTGAGCCGCAGTTGTTTCACCGGGTGTCCTTCGCGTGGTCGGGGCGACGATCTTACTCGGGGAGCCGCAGGTCCAGGTCGGTGCGCGGCGCGACTCCCTCGCTGCCGAGGGAGGTGAGGAGCTCGGCGACGGCGCCGTGGCCGGGGAGCTGGGCCTCGGGGTCCACGTCGTGCCAGGGGGCGAGGACGAAGGCGCGCTGGTGGGCCCGCGGGTGCGGGAGGGTGAGGACGGGGTCGTCGGAGACGACGTCGGCGTACGTGATGATGTCGACGTCGATGGTGCGGGCGCCCCAGCGCTCGTCGCGGACCCGGTGGAAGGCCTCCTCGACGGCGTGGGCCCGCTCCAGCAGCGAGGCCGGGGGGAGCGTGGTCTTCACGAGGATGACCGCGTTGAAGTAGGAGGGCTGGCTGCCGGGCTCGACGCCCCAGGGCTCCGTCTCGTACACGCGGGAGACGGCCTTGACCCGCAGGCCGGGGGTGTCCTCCAGCGCGTCGACGGCGCCCTGGAGGGTCTCCAGGCGGTTGCCGAGGTTGGCGCCGAGGGCGAGGACGGCCCATCGGGGGTTGGAGAGGGTGACGTCGGCCGCGTCGACGGCGGCGGTGACGGCCGCCGGTACCGGCTGGACGGTCGGATCGCTGTGCTGGGGCTTCATGCGCGGCTCCGGGTGATGGTGACGGTCACGTCGTCGAAGGGGACCGTGATGGGCGCGTCCGGCTTGTGGACGACGACCTCGACCTCCTGGACGCCGGCGTGCTTGAGGCACTGCTGGGCGATGCGTTCGGCGAGGGTCTCGATGAGGTCCACGGGCTCGCCCTGGACGACGTCGACGACCTCTTCGGCGACGACGCCGTAGTGCACGGTCTTCGTCAGGTCGTCACCGGCGGCGGCGGCGCGGGTGTCCAGGCCGAGGGTGAGGTCGACGATGAAGGTCTGGCCCTCCTCGCGCTCCTTGGGGAAGACGCCGTGGTGTCCTCGGGCCTTGAGGCCGCGCAGCGCGACACGATCCACGCGAATCACTCCTGCTGTCGTAGTACGGGTGGCCACGCAGCCGGGTGCGGACGGCCGGGTGTCCATCACCGAATCTACCTTCGGGTACCGACAGCCGGGTCGGCGGCCGGGGGTGTCCGGCCGGTCGGGGCGCTCAGTCGGCGGTGTCGGCGGTGTCGTCGGGGGTGCCGTCGGGGCTCTCGGGGATCACCGGGGAGCCGTGGTGGGACCAGACCTTCCACCCCTCCGACGTGCGGCGGAAGACGTTGGTGGCGACGACGAGCTGTCCGACGAGGGGGCCGAGGGCGGCGCCGTCCTCGGCGGGGCCGCCGCTGAGGATGTTCTCGGTGCACGTGACGACCGCCACGTCCTTGGCCAGGGAGACCTCGACGTCGGTGAGGAAGAACTGGATGTAGTCGGTGTTGGCCATGATCAGCGCGTACGAGCGGAGCACCTCGCCGCGGCCGGAGAGGACGGGCCAGCCGGGGTGGACGCAGGAGATGGGGGTGGCGCCGTCGTCGAGCCAGAGCTCGGTGATGCCGTCGAAGTCGCCCTGTTCGAGGGCTTCGTAGAAGGCGGTGTTGGCGGCCTCGACGGCGGCGCGGTCGGCCTCGCGGGCGCGGGTCACGCGGCTCCCTCGACGGCTCTGGCGACCCGTACGGCGTCGGCGGTGGCGCGGACCTCGTGGACCCGGACGGCCCAGGCGCCCTCGTGGGCGGCGATGGCGGAGACGGCGGCGGTGGCGGCGTCGCGTTCGCGGGCGGGCGGCGGGGCGGCGCCGTCGTGGGCGAGGACGTGGCCGAGGAAGCGCTTGCGGGAGGCGGCGACGAGGAGGGGGCGGCCGAGGGCGCGCAGCCGGTCCAGGTGGGCGACGAGGGCGAGGTCGTGGGGGGCGAGCTTGGCGAAGCCGAGGCCGGGGTCGAGGACGATGCGCTCGGGGGCGACGCCGCCGTCGACGACGGCCTCCATGCGGGTGCGGAGTTCGGTGACGACTTCGCCGACGACGTCGTCGTAGACGGCGAGGCTGTTCATGTTCTCGCTGAAGCCGCGCCAGTGCATGACGACGAAGGGGACTTCGGCGGCGGCGACGGCGGGGATCATTCCGGGGTCGGCGAGGCCGCCGCTGACGTCGTTGACGAGGGTGGCGCCGGCGGCGACGGCCCGGGCGGCGACGGTGGCGCGCATGGTGTCGACGGAGACGGTGACGCCTTCGGCGGCGAGGCCGCGGACGACGGGGATGACCCGGCGGAGTTCTTCCTCGGCGTCGACGCGGCTGGCGCCGGGGCGGGTGGACTCGCCGCCGACGTCGACGAGGTCGGCGCCTTCGGCGACGAGGTCGAGGCCGTGCTTGACGGCGGCCGTGGTGTCGAACCAGCGGCCGCCGTCGGAGAAGGAGTCGGGGGTCACGTTGACCACGCCCATGACCGCGCAGCGGTCCCACTCCGGCAGGCCGAGCGCCGTGCCCCGGCCGATCGTCTTACTCATGCGTCCAGCCTAGGGGGTGTGGTGCCGGTCGGGCCGTGCTCGGGGCGCGGTGGGGCCGGGGGCGGGTCTCAGGCGGCGTGGACCTCGTGCTGTTCGGTCTGGGCCGGGACGATGTGGGCGCAGGGGCGCGGGGCCGGCGGGTGGGAGCGGCGGCGCAGGGGGCGGGGGAGGGTGACGTTCACGAAGCCCTCGGCCTGCATGGCGGCGAAGCCGATGCGGGGGAGGTCGCGGCTCTTGCGGTAGACGACGAAGCGGGGTTCCCAGCGGGGCTGGAACTTGGCGTTGAACTTGTAGAGCGACTCGATCTGGAACCAGCGGGAGAGGAAGACGAGGAGTCCGCGCCAGAGGCGCAGGACGGGGCCGGCGCCGATCTTCTCGCCGCGGGCGAGGGCGGCGCGGAACATGGCGAAGTTGAGGGAGACGCGCTTGATGCCGAGGCGGGGGGCGTCCTGGAGGGAGGCGACGATGAGCAGCTCGTTCATGCCGGGGTCGGCGCTGCGGTCGCGGCGCATGAGCTCCAGGGACATGCCGTCCTTGCCCCAGGGGACGAAGTGGATGATCGCCTTCAGGTCGCCGTAGGGGGAGTCGGCGCCGTCGGGGTCGTCTTTGTGGGCGGTCGCTATGACGGCGTCACCGTCGCCGGCGTCGCCGATGCGGCCGAGGGCCATGGAGAAGCCGCGTTCGGTGTCGGTGCCGCGCCAGTCCTCGGCGGCGCGGCGGACCCGGGCGAGTTCGCCGTCGCTGAGGTCGGCGACGCGGCGGACCTTGGTGGTGTAGCCGTTGCGTTCGATGCGCTTGACCATCTGGCGGACGTTGCGCATGGCGCGGCCGGAGAGGGAGAAGTCGGCGACGTCGACGACGGCTTCGTCGCCGAGTTCGAGGGCGTCGAGGCCGGTCTCGCGGGTCCAGACCTGGCCACCGGTCTCGGAGCAGCCCATGACGGCGGGGGTCCAGGAGTGGGCCTTGGCCTCGTCCATGAAGCGTTCGATGGCGCCGGGCCAGGCCTCGACGTCGCCGATGGGGTCGCCGCTGGCGAGCATGACGCCGGAGACGACGCGGTAGCAGACGGCGGCCTTGCCGCTGGGGGAGAAGACGACGCCCTTGTCGCGGCGGAGGGCGAAGTGGCCGAGGGAGTCGCGGGCGCCGTGCTTGTCGAGGAGGGCCCGCAGGCGGGTCTCGTCGTCCTCGGTGAGCCGGGCGGCGGGGTGCTCGGGCCGGAAGGCGAGGTAGATGGTGGTGAGGGCGGTGAGCATGCCGAGGGCGCCGAGGGAGTAGCCGACGGTCCAGTCGACGTTGCCGGTGTAGGCGACGGGGCCTTCGACGCCGAAGAGGCCGTACAGGACGTGTTCGAGGCGGTCGGCGAGGCTGGGGCTGCCGACGACGCGGCGCGGGTGGGCGCTGACGATCACCAGGCCGAGGGCGATGGATCCGGCGCCCATGAGGACGAAGTTGGCGAGGGCGCGCCAGCGGCTGCGGGGGTCGGGCAGGGCGGCGAACTGGTCGCGGTGGCGGACCAGCAGCGCGAGGAGCGCGACGGAGAGCAGCGTGCCGATGATCGAGTGGCGCCAGACGAACTGGGCGACCGCGCCGATCGGCAGCAGGATCACGGCGGCGCGCCAGGCGCGGCGCTTGTTGCGCTTGAGGCCGTGGGCGAGCAGCAGCAGGAGGACGCCGGCGCTGAGGGAGAGGGCCGCGGAGAGCGGGCCCAGGGTGCCGGGGAGGATCTCCGCGACGGCGTGCATGCGGCTGGCGCGGAACCGGGGGAAGACTCCCGCGGCGATGTCGATCAGACCGATCAGTGTGCAGGCCGTTCCGATCAGGGCCGGGACCCTTTCGGGTCGGGGTCCGCGCAGAATCCGGCGTACGTGATCCGGAACCGATCCGGATTTGTCCCCATCTACCGTGACAGACATCGCTTCCCGTGCTTCCCGTGGCTCCGCGAGAGATCGTTGATCCGGTAGGCCGCGCGGATCTGGGCGTACCGGAGGGTTTGCGCCTTCTAGGACGGAGCAGCGATGGGGCGGGTTCATTGCCCGTCAGGGAAATCTCAGGGAAAAATCAGGCAGAAAGCTCGGACGTCTCATGGGTCTCACCAGCAACACAGTTCTCGCGTTGGCGGTCACGCTGGCCGTGGTGCTCTTCGCCGCCACGGTCTGGCTGTGGCCGAGGCTGGCGCGCGGCGGCTGGCGCACGGTCCTGGGGCGGGTCGGGCTGCTGCTCGCCACCCAGGTGGCCCTGTTCGCCTCGCTCGGTCTCGCCGCCAACAATTCCTTCCTCTTCTACGGCTCCTGGGCGGACCTGTTCGGCCAGGAGCAGGACATGGGCGTGGTGGTCGACCACTCGGCCGGTTCCAAGGACGTCAAGGTCGTCGGCACCCAGGCGGTGGACGTGCCGGGCGGCGGGCGTCCCTCGGTCGGCGGACAGATACAGAAGATCGTCATAGCGGGCGAGAAGTCGAGGATCGACTCCCAGGCGTACGTGTACCTGCCGCCGGAGTACTTCCAGGGGAAGTACGCGAAGTCGACCTTTCCCGCGTCCGTGGTGCTGACCGGCTACCCGGGCACGGCGGAGAACCTGCTGAAGGGCCTGAAGTACCCGAAGACGGCCTTCCAGCAGGCCAAGGACAAGAAGATGCAGCCGATGATCCTGGTGATGCTGCGGCCGACGGTCGCGCCGCCACGGGACACCGAGTGCGTCGACGTCCCGGGCGGCCCGCAGACGGAGACCTTCTTCGCCCAGGACCTGCCGAAGGCGATCTCGGAGACCTACCGGGTGGGCACGAAGCCGCGGAACTGGGGCTTCATGGGGAACTCGACCGGCGGCTACTGCGCCCTGAAGATCGCGATGCACCACCCGGACCGCTTCTCCGCGGCCGCCGGCTTCTCCGCGTACTACCGGGCGGCGGACGACGTGACGACCGGCGACCTGTTCCAGGGCGACCAGGACGCGAAGAAGCGGGCCGACCTGCTGTGGAGCCTGGACCACCTGCCCCAGGGCAGGTCGTCCTTCCTGGTGACCACGTCCAAGCACGGCGAGAGCAACCTCAAGGGGACGCTGGCCTTCATCAAGAAGGTGAAGGACCCGGCGAGCGTCTCCTCCATCACGCTGGAGAGCGGCGGCCACAACTTCAACACCTGGAACCGGGAGATCCCGCCGGGGCTGGTCTGGATGAGCGGGAAGCTCAGCGCGAGCTGAGCTCCGGCCGGGCCCGGCGCAGGGCCCGGTGGACGCCGTCCGTGGTGAGCGAGCCGAGGACGCGCCCCGGATCCCCGGGGGCGTGCACGGTGATCCGGCCGGTGTCGTGCTGGAGGAGCAGCGCCAGGGCGTCCTTGAGGGAGCCGCCCAGCGGGAATCCGGGGGCCCGTCCGGCGGTGCCGGGGCCGTCCGCCGTGCCGGGACCCCCCGCGGCGCCGGGACCCTCCGCGGCGCCGGGGCCGTCCCCGGCGGGTCGGCGGCCGTCCGTCGCGGGCTCCAGGTCCGCCTCCGTGACCCGGGTGACGGCGAGCCGCTTGAGGCCGCGGTCCGCGCCCACGAAGTCGGCGACGTACGGGGTGGCGGGGGCGCCCAGCACCGTGGCCGGGGTGTCGAACTGCTCGATGCGACCCTGCCCGTAGACGGCGATCCGGTCGCCGAGCCGGACCGCCTCCTCCAGGTCGTGGGTGACCAGCAGCACCGTCTTGCGGACGGTCGCCTGGAGGTTCAGGAACTCGGTCTGGAGCCGCTCGCGGACCACCGGGTCGACGGCGCCGAACGGCTCGTCCATCAGCAGGACGGGCGGGTCGGCGGCGAGCGCGCGGGCCACGCCGACCCGCTGGCGCTGGCCGCCGGAGAGCTGCTCGGGATAGCGCCGGCCGTACACGGCGGGGTCGAGGCCGACCAGGTCGAGGAGCTCGGCGGCGCGCTCGCGGGCCCTCGCCTTCTTCCATCCGAGCAGCGCGGGCACGGTGGCCGTGTTGTCGAGGACGGTCCGGTGCGGGAAGAGGCCGACCTGCTGGATGACGTAGCCGATGGTGCGGCGCAGCCGTACGGGATCGACGCCGGCGACGTCCTCACCGCCGAGCAGGACCCGCCCCCCGGTGGGCTCGACGAGCCGGTTGACCATCTTCATCGTGGTCGTCTTGCCGCAGCCGGACGGGCCGACGAGGGTCACCAGCTCCCCCTCGGCGACCTCGAAGGAGAGGTCGTCGACGGCGGTGGTCCCGTCCGCGTACCGCTTGGTCACCTGCTCGAACCGGATCATGGTTCCCCATTCTGACCCTTCGCGGCCCGCATTGTGTGAAGGAAGTATTTCCACATTGTGGCGTTCCCCGGTGAATGTCAGTGGCCGGGGTTAGGGTCGCCGGACAGATGTTCGTGAGGCGCGTGGGGAGCCACAGGCACCGAGCGGGCCGACAGACGCCGAGGGGGGTGCGCATGGCCGGGACGAACTGCCTGGTGACCAACGACTGGATCTGCGGGGAGTATCTGCGCACCCGCTCCCAGGAACTGGCCGACGCCACGGTCCAGCATGTGGGAATCACCGCGGCGTCGGTGCTCCTCGGGCTCGCCGTCGCCTTCCCGCTCGCCCTGCTCGTGCGGGCGCGGCCCCGGCTGGCCGGTGCCGTCCTCGGTCTGACCACCCTGCTCTACACGATCCCCTCGCTCGCCCTGTTCTCGCTGCTGCTGCCCCTGCTGGGGCTGTCCTCGGCGCTGGTCGTGACGGGCCTGGTGCTCTACTCGCTGACCATCCTGGTGCGCGGCGTCCTGGCCGGCCTCGCGGCCGTGCCCGCCGAGACCAAGGAGGCCGCGCGCGGCATGGGGTACGGGTCGGGCCGGCTGCTGTGGGAGGTCGAACTCCCGCTCGCGCTGCCCGCGTTGATGGCCGGCATCCGGATGGCGACGGTCTCCACGATCGCGCTCACCACGGTCGGTTCCATCGTCGGACGCGGCGGCCTGGGCAACCTGATCGAGGACGCCCTGCCGACCTTCTTCAAGGCCCAGGTGCTCACCGCCTCCGTGCTGTGCGTGCTGCTCGCCGTGACCGCCGACCTGCTGCTCCTCGGCCTCCAGCGGCTCCTCACGCCCTGGAGCCGGATCCGGGCCGCACGGGCGGGGGGTGCCTGAGATGCAGGTCGTCGCGGACACCTGGTCCTGGCTGACCACCGGCGCCAACTGGTCGGGGGAGAGCGGCGTCTGGCACCGCCTCGCCGAGCACCTGTACGTGAGCGGGGCCGCGCTGCTCCTCGCCTGCGCCGTGGCGCTGCCCCTGGGTCTGTGGCTCGGGCACCTCGGCAAGGGCGGGACGCTGGCGGTCAACCTCTCCAACGTGGGCCGGGCCATCCCGGTCTTCGCCGTCCTGGCCCTCTTCATGGTCTCGCCGCTGCGCAACGCCGGGTACGTGCCGACGGTCGTCGCGCTCGTGCTCTTCGCGATACCGCCGCTGCTCACCCACGCCTACGTGGGCGTGCGCGAGGTGGACCGCGCGGTGGTGGAGGCCGCCCGCGGGATGGGGATGTCGGGCGGACAGCTCTTCCGCGGGGTCGAACTGCCGTTGGCCCGGCCCATGCTGATGACGGGTCTGCGCTCGGCCGCGGTGCAGGTGGTCGCCACGGCGACCATCGCCGCGATGGTCGGCCAGGGCGGCCTCGGGCGGATCATCACCGCCGGATTCAACACGTACGACACGCCGCAGGTGGTCGCGGGCGCCGTGCTCGTGGCCCTGCTCGCGCTCCTGGTGGAGGCGCTGCTGGTGGGCGCGGACCGGCTGCTGCGCCGGTGACGCGCGCGCCGGTGGCGGGTCGCGCCAGGGGAGACGCGCCGGGACGGACGCGCCATGACGGACAACGACTTGAGATGGGTGATCTTGTGAGCAGGACCTCGCGTATCGCGGGTGCGGTAGTGGGCGTCGCGGCGCTGACGGTCTCGCTGGCCGCGTGCGGCGGCGACAGCCTGGAGAAGTCGAAGTCCGGCGGCGGCGCCTCCGCGGGCGGCGGCGGGAGCAAGGGCTCCCTGGTCGTCGGCGCGGCCGCGTTCACCGAGTCCAAGGTCCTCGCCGAGCTCTACGCCCAGGTCCTGGACGACGCCGGATACTCCGCGACCGTCACCACGGTGAAGAATCGCGAGCTGTACGAGCCCTCTCTGGAGAAGGGCGAGATCGACGTCGTACCGGAATACGCGGCGACGCTCGCGGAATCCCTCAACGCGAAGGTGAACGGGCCGAAGGCGCCCGAGGAGAAGCCGGTCGCCTCCGGTGACCCGGCCGCCACCACGGAGGCGCTGAAGAAGCTCGCCGAGCCGCGCGGACTGAAGGTGCTCGCGGTCGGCGGGGCCGTCGATCAGAACGCCTTCGCGGTGAGCCGGGAATTCGCGGAGAAGAACAAGCTGAAGACCCTTTCCGACCTCGGCCGCGCCAAGCTGAAGGTGAAGATCGCGGCCGGTGACGAATGCGAGATCCGCCCCTTCTGCGCCCCCGGTCTGAAGAAGACGTACGGGATCGACGTCACCGGCGTGGACCCCAAGGGCGTCGGCACCCCGCAGGCCAAGCAGGCGGTCAAGGACGGCGTGGACCAACTGGTCCTCACCACCACGACGGACGCGACCGTCGACTCCTTCGGCCTGGTCTTCCTGGAGGACGACAAGAAGCTCCAGAACGCGGACAACGTGCTGCCCGTGGTCAATGCCGCGGACGCCGGATCTCCCGAGATCGCCGCCGCCCTCGACAAGATCACCAAGGTTCTGACGACGGCGGATCTCGCCGAACTCAACCGCAAGGTCGACGCCGAGCGGGCGAAGCCGGAGGACGTGGCGAAGGCCTATCTGGAGTCGAAGGGGCTGCTCAAGAAGTAGGCACGGCACGGGGGGAATCGGAGCGATTCAGTCCGGAATCGCTCCGCTCCGGCCCATGACGGCGAGAACTCGCCAAGAGATTGCCGGGCCGGGGCCCCATACGGCGCCTACGCACGGTAAATTTCAGGCCATGCCACGTGGACGCCACCGCCATTCCCCGCCCCTCCACAAGCTCCTGCCGCCCTCGGCGGTCGCCGGGGCTTCGGTCGCCTGTGCCGCGGGCGCCTGGCTGCTCGGCGACACCCTGGTGCTGCGGCTGCTCGTCGCCGCCGCGGCGGCCACCGCCGTGACCGGCGCCGTCCTCATGCGGAGTTGGGACCAGAGCGCCGGCCGTCAGGTCGCCGAGCTGAACCGGGCCCGCACGGCGGACCAGTGGAAGAACGACGAGCGCGTCGCCGAGCTGGAGTCCGACCTGGAGGAGTCGCGCGAGCTGCGCGCCCGCCTCGACGCCAAGCTGCGCGCCAAGCGGGTCGAACTCGCCGGGCTCCGCGGCGAGCACGCCGACCTCCTGCGCCGCTACGCCACCGCCGAGACCGAGCGCGCCAGCGCCCTCGAAGGCCGCCGCGTGCTCGCCCTGGAGGCGACCGCCCCGGAGGCCAAGGCGCTGCCCGCCGGCGGCTCCACCCCGACCCCCGAGGCCTACCGCAGGGCGGCGGAGGCGCTGCGGAACCTGGAGGCGCGGGGGGAGCACACGGCCGAGGACGAGACCCGGGGCGAGGCCGACGCCGGCGCCGCACCGGTGGCAGCGGCGGGCGACGACGCGGCCGCGGACGTGACCGGCACCGACGCGACGGCCGATGTCACCGATGCCGCCGTGACCGATGCCGCCGTGACCGGCACCGACGTGACCGGCACCGACGTGACCGTGGCCGCCGCCGCGGACGGTGCCTCCGGGGCCGACGCCCCCGTCGAGCCCGCCTCGGACGAGCACACCAAGGCGCCCGCCATGCGGCACGTGCCCGCCGCGGCCGCGATCGTCCCGTACGCCGCCCGGCGTCCCGCCCCGCGCCCCGCGGGCGGCTTCGACTACTTCGGCACCCAGAAGGCCGCCGCGGCCATCGAGGCGGTGCAGCACGCCGACCTCGCCGACGTCGTGGGCGAGGAGGTCCTCGCGGCCGTCGCCGGGCGCACCCCGGAGCAGCGGGCCATCGGCCAGGTCATCGACCTGACCGCGCACGACGAGACCGAGCAGATCGACGTCGCGGAGCTGCGCGGCGCGGTGAACTCGTAGCGAGGCGCGCGACGTACGAACGGCGGAGGCGGCGGACCCCCAGGGTCCGCCGCCTCCGCCGTTTCCGTCCCGTCCCGGGACGCTACTTGTCGATGTCGCCCACGACGAAGAACAGCGAGCCCAGGATCGCCACCATGTCGGCGACGAGCGTCCCCGGCAGCAGCTCGGCCAGCGCCTGGATGTTGTTGTACGAGGCCGAGCGCAGCTTGAGCCGGTACGGGGTCTTCTCGCCCTTGGAGACCAGGTAGTAGCCGTTGATGCCCAGCGGGTTCTCGGTCCAGGCGTAGGTGTGCCCCTCCGGCGCCTTCAGGACCTTCGGCAGCCGCTGGTTGATCGGCCCCTGCGGCAGGTCCTCGATCCGGTCCAGACAGGCGTCGGCGAGCTCCAGGGCGTTGTGCGTCTGGTCGAGCAGGCACTCGAAGCGGGCCAGGCAGTCCCCCTCCGTCCGGGTCACCACCCGCAGGACGTCCTGCAGCTCCCCGTACGCGAGGTACGGCTCGTCCCGGCGCAGGTCGAAGTCGACGCCCGAGGCGCGGGCGATCGGCCCGGACACCCCGTACCCGTGCACGGCCTCCTGCGACAGCACCCCGACCCCGCGGGTCCGGCCCCGGAAGATCTCGTTGCCGAGCACCAGCCGGTCGTACACGTCCATCCGCGACCGCACGTCCGCGACCGCCTGCCGCGCCCGGCCCAGCCAGCCGGCCGGCAGGTCCTCCTTGAGGCCGCCGACCCGGTTGAACATGTAGTGCATCCGGCCGCCGGAGACCTCCTCCATGACGGCCTGGAGCTCCTCGCGCTCGCGGAAGGCGTGGAAGACGGGGGTGATGCCGCCCAGTTCGAGGGGGTACGAGCCGAGGAACATCAGGTGGTTGAGCACCCGGTTCAGCTCGGCGAGCAGCGTCCGCGTCCACACGGCGCGCTCCGGGACCTCCATGCCCAGCATCCGCTCCACGGCCATCACGACGCCGAGCTCGTTGGAGAACGCCGACAGCCAGTCGTGGCGGTTCGCCAGCATGATGATCTGCCGGTAGTCCCGCGCCTCGAACAGCTTCTCGGCGCCGCGGTGCATGTACCCGACCACGGGCTCGGCCTCGCGCACCACTTCGCCGTCGAGCACGAGCCGCAGCCGGAGCACACCGTGGGTGGAGGGATGCTGCGGCCCGATGTTCAGCACCATGTCGGTGCTCTCCGCCGCGCCGCCGATACCGACCGTCGTCTCCGTCATGCGGACCAGTATCCCCCCGCCCCGCACCCGCCCCGGGCGGGGCGCCCGTGCGCTCAGACCCGCTGCACCAGCCACAGGAAGTCGCCCAGCCCCCCGGGCGCCAGCAGTTCCGCCGCCTCCCCCGCGGCGGCGAGCGCCCGCACGTACCCGCGCGGGTCGCTCGACGCGAGGGCGAGCGGCGGCCGGCCCCCGCTCACCCCGAGCCCCCGCAGGGCCTCCCGCTGGGTGAGGACCTCCGGGGCCCTGCGGCCACCGGGGGCGTCCGCGCGGGCCGCCCAGCCACCCGCCTCCGCGCACGCGTCGATCGCCACGTGCGCCGTCAGGTCGCGGCTCCCGTCCGGCACGGGCGCCACCTCCCGCCCCTCCCGGAACGCGGCCAGCGTCCCGAACGGCGGCCGCGACCCGCGCAGGTGCCCGTAGTCGACCGCCACCGCCGTCCCGGCGGCCAGCGCCCCCACCGCCCCCGCCCACGCCTCGTCCCGCGGCCGCCCGATCTCCGCCCGCTCCCCGGGCTCCCGCAGCGGCCACCAGCGCTCCAGCCACCCCGCGTCCGGCCCCGTCACCGGCCCGCCCAGGCGCTCCGTACCGTCCGCCCGCACCTCGACGTACCGGACGACGCCGTCCCCGTCGGCCTGCGCCACGTCCACCGGCACGTTGTCCAGCCACTCGTTGGCGAACAGCAGCCCCCGCTCCCCGTCCGGCACCCGGTCCGTCCAGACGATCCGCGGGTCCAGCCCGGCCGGCCGGGCCGCGCGCTCCACGCCGTACGGCCGGACCCGCAGACCCGGCGGCAGCGCGGCCAGCACCCCCGTCAACAGCTCGCCCCGCCCCGCGCCCACGTCCACCAGCGCGAGCTCCTCCGTGTCCAGCTCCTCCGCCGTACGGGCGAGCAGCCGGGCCACCGCCCCCGCGAAGAGCGGCGAGGCGTGCACCGAGGTGCGGAAGTGCCCCGCGGGCCCCTCCGGCCGCAGGAAGAAGCCCTCCGGGCCGTACAGCGCCCGCTCCGTGGCCTCGCGCCACCCCTGCCACTGACACGTCTCATCCGTCACGCGCCCCAGTCTCCACCTTGGGGAGTACGGGCCTCACGGAAAGGATCGACCCCACGGTTGACCCCTGCACCTATCGGCTTTCCCTACGCTGGGTCACGTGCAGCGCCTCTACGACTTCATCCGCAGACACCCGACCGGCGTCGACACCTTCTGGGCCGTCGTCCTGTTCGGGTTCTCCCTGCTGTGGGTGGGCGGCGGCGCCCCGGCCGGCACCGCCGTCGCCGGCTACCTCGGCGTCGCCGTGCTCTACTCGCTCGTCATCGCCCTCCGGCGGCGCGCGCCCGAGAAGATGCTGGTCCTCGCCGTCGTCCTCGGCCTCGTCCAGCTCGCCTTCGGGATCGTCCCGTTCATGGCCGACTTCGCCATGCTCGTGATCATCTACACGGTCGCCGCGCACGACGGGCCCCGCTGGGCCTCCCGGCTCGCCCTCGCCGGCGGCCTCGCCGCCGCCACGCTCTCCCAGCTGCGCTGGCCACTGGAGGGGTCCCGCTCCTCCGCGGCCACCGTCTTCTTCACCGTCATCATGACCGTGCCCTTCGCCCTCGCCTGGGTGCTCGGCGACTCCCTGCGCACCCGCCGCGCCTACTTCGCCCAGCTGGAGGAACGTGCCTCCCGCCTGGAGAAGGAACGCGAGGCCCAGGCCAAGGTCGCCGTCGCCGCCGAGCGCGCCCGGATCGCCCGCGAGCTGCACGACGTCGTCGCCCACAACGTCTCCGTCATGGTCGTCCAGGCCGACGGCGCCGCCTACGTCATGGACTCCTCCCCCGAGACCGCCAAGCAGGCCCTGGAGACCATCGCCGGCACCGGCCGCCAGGCCCTCGCCGAGATGCGCCGCCTGCTGGGCATCCTGCGCACCGGCGAGCACCAGGAGGCCGGCGAGTACGTCCCCCAGCCCGACGTGCAGCAGATCGAGGACCTCGTCGAGCAGGTCCGCGGCGCCGGCCTCGCCGTCGACTTCAAGATCGAGGGCACCCCGCGTCCGCTCCCCAGCGGCGTCGAGCTCACCGCGTACCGGATCGTCCAGGAAGCCCTCACCAACAGCCGCAAGCACGGCGGCCCCGACGTCGGCGCCAGCGTCCGCCTGGTCTACTTCGACGACGGGCTCGGGCTGCTCGTCGAGGACGACGGGCGGGGCGCGCCCCAGGAGATGTACGAGGACGGCGGTGCCGACGGGCGCGGCCACGGGCTCATCGGCATGCGGGAGCGGGTCGGCATGGTCGGCGGCACCCTGGACGCGGGGCCGCGGCCCGGCGGCGGCTTCCGCATCAGTGCCCTGCTTCCGCTCAAGCCCGCCCACTGATCCCGACCCCGACCCCGCAGACCCGAAGGAACAGCATGTCCATCCGTGTGATGCTCGTCGACGACCAGGTGCTGCTGCGCACCGGCTTCCGCATGGTGCTCGCCGCCCAGCCGGACATGGAGGTCGTGGCCGAGGCGGGCGACGGCGTGGAGGCCCTGGAGGTGCTGCGGGGGACCGAGGTCGATGTCGTCCTGATGGACGTGCGCATGCCCAAGCTCGACGGGGTCGAGACCACCCGCCGGATCTGCTCCCAGCCCGGCGCGCCCAAGGTGCTGATCCTCACCACCTTCGACCTCGACGAGTACGCCTTCTCCGGGCTCAAGGCCGGGGCCAGCGGCTTCATGCTCAAGGACGTGCCGCCCGCCGAGCTGCTCGGCGCCATCCGGTCCGTGCACAGCGGCGACGCCGTCGTCGCCCCCTCCACCACCCGGCGCCTCCTCGACCGCTTCTCGCCCATGCTGCCGTCGACCGGGCGCGAGAGCCGCGCCGCCGACAGCGGCATCGACCGGCTCACCGACCGCGAGCGCGAGGTCATGCTGCTGGTCGCCCAGGGGCTGTCCAACGGCGAGATCGCGGCCCGGCTCGTGCTGTCCGAAGCGACCGTGAAGACGCACGTGGGGCGGATCCTCACCAAGCTCGACCTGCGCGACCGGGTGCAGGTCGTCGTCCTCGCCTACGAGACCGGTCTCGTACGGGCCGGGGGCGGGTCGCTCTAGCCCCGGCCTCGCCGGGGTCGGGGTCTCGGATTCGCCGGAGTACCGGCCTCAGCGGAGTACCGGTTCCAGCGGAGTACCGGCTTCAGCGGAGTACCGACTCCAGGAAGTCGCTGCCCAGTCTCGCCACCACCGAGAAGTCCAGCTGGTGCAGCACGTAGCGGCCCCGGCGCTGGGTCGTCAGCAGGCCCGCCTTCTTCAGGACGGAGAGGTGGCGGGAGACCTCCGGGGCCGTGATGCCGTACGCGTCGGCCAGCTCGCTCGTCGAGTACGGGCCGCGCGCCAGGTTCCGGCACAGCCGCATCCGCATCGGGTGGGCGATCGCCTCCAGGCGTGCCTTGACCGTCTCCACCGGCTCCGCGCCGCCGACGTCACGCGTCGCCGCCGGATACTGGATCACCGGCTGCCAGCCGGGCGCGCTCGTCGCGAACAGGTGCGGCCAGCCGAAGGCCGTCGGCACCAGCGTCACCCCGGTGCCCAGGGCCTCCGTCCTGCCGTGCACCAGCTTGTCCACGACGATCCGGCTGCCGTGCGGGCCCTCCTCCAGGCTGAGCGCCGGGGAGGCCGCCGCCAGCGCCTCCCCGAGGCCCTTGCGGCGCAGCAGCTCCGTCTTGTGGCGGGCGTCGGCGGCGAGCTGGACGCGCACCCGGCGCCAGGTGTCGGCGAAGAACGCGTCGTCGCAGTCCTCCAGGAGGCGGCGTATCCAGGCGCGTACCGCCGTCGGCTCGGCCAGCATCCGCTCCACGAACGCGGCCTGGCGCGGGCCCCGCGCGGCGGCCAGGTCCAGGGCGCGGCGGCGGCTCTGCTCGTCGACCAGCGGGGACGGGATGCCCTCGGAGTAGCGGCTGCTGCACGAGATCTCCAGGGCCGCGCCCACGAACTTCTCGTCGTCCAGACGGTCGAGGTCGTCCAGCTCCTCGGCCAGGGTCTCGCGGGGTTCCGCCGGCAGCAGGAAGTCGGAACGGGTGGACCGCCACATGAAGTCGGCCTCGTGCAGCCGGTCCGCCAGCTCCGGCTTGAGGCCGGCGGAGGTCGTCGTCGTCCAGGCGTGCAGCCGGGCGTGGTGGGCAGGCTCGGCCAGCGCGTGCAGGGCGTTGCCCAGCTCGGCCAGCGGCGAGGGGCAGAAGCTGATCCGCTCGTGCGGCAGTCCGGTGATGTCGATCGTCACGCTCACCCCCCTATGGTGCGGGGGCGGACGGGGGTGCTGTCCCGCCATTTGACCAGGGGCGTCAATCGGCGGGCCCGGGCGGGCCGGCCGGGCGCACGGTGTGCTCATGAACGCCCTTCACCAGTACCTCTTGGACAGCTACCGGGCCGATCAGCGCCGTCAGCCCCCGCCTCCCGTGCCGGGCACGCACGATGTCGCCGTGCTGCGGGCGGTGGTGCGGTGGCTGCTGCGGCGGCCCGTGCGGTGACGCGGCCCCCCCGGCCCGGCCCCCGCTCCCGCCGGTGGGGCGCCTAGTGGCCGGTCAGCCGCGCCAGGAAGCCGCGGGTCGCCGTCCTCACGTCGTCCGCCGTCCAGTCCAGGCCCGGGGCGCTGACCGTCACCTCGGTGACCGACAGGCCGGGCGGGCCGCCCGCAGGGGCCGGGAACCAGCGGCGGAACAGGGCGGTGCCCTCCTCGGCGAGGGCCAGCGAGGCCGCGGTGAGGGCCTCGGGGGGGTACGGGAGCCAGACCTGGAACTGGTGGGTGTGGGGCTGGTCCGGGTGGACGCGGAACCAGGGGAGCTTCGCTTCCTCGAAGGTCTCCCGGAGGGCTTGCGCCACCATGCGGGCGTGGGCCACGTAGGCCGGGAGCCGGGGGAGTTCCGTGTCCAGGCCGCGCAGGGCCGACACGGCCGCCGGGTACTGCTGGAAGACGTCGCCGCCATAACGGTGGCGCCACAGGCGGGCCTCGGCGATCAGGTCCTCGGGGCCGGCCAGGGCGGCGCCCGACATGCCGCCGAGCGACTTGTAGAACGACACGTACACGGTGTCGGCGAGCGCCGCGATCTCGGGGAGCTCGCGGCCGAAATGCGTCGGCGTCTCCCAGATGCGGGCGCCGTCGAAGTGGATCACGGCGTCGCGCTCGCGGGCCGCCTCGACCGCGTCGGTCAGCTCCTCCCAGGACGGGAGCACGAAGCCCGCGTCGCGCAGGGGGAGCTCCAGCATCAGGGTGCCGAACGGTTCCGGGTGCTCGCGGATCTCCTCCGCCGTCGGCAGGCGGGGGTCCGTCGTGGGGTGGGTCGTGCGGAGGGCGGAGAGCGCCGTGAAGGCCTGGTCCTCGTGGAGCTCGGGGTGGGCCAGGGGGTGGAGGGCCACGACCGGGTTGCCGGTGCGGGCGGCCCAGCAGCGCAGCGCCACCTGCTGGGCCATCGTCCCGGTGGGGAAGAAGGCCGCCGCCGGGAAGCCCAGCTCGCGGGCGATCCGGGTCTCCAGCTCGGCGACGACGCCGTCGCCGTAGAGGTCCAGCGGGGCGTCCGCGTGCGGGCTCTCCGCCGCCCAGTCGGCCAGCTCGCGCAGGCGGGCCGCGACCGTGCCGTCGGGGGAGGCGTCCCACAGCTTGCGCGGGGCCTCGCGCAGGGCCCGGCGGAGGGCGGCCGTCGGGTCCGCCGCGTCGGGGGTGGTGCCGGTGTCGGTCTGCTGGTCTGTCTCCATGGGCAGATCATCACACCGTCGCCCACACCCTGTGGACAGCCACGGGGCCGCGCGAAACGCTGGCGTAGCATGACCAGAAATCGTCCGGTACCCCCCGCGGACTGGAACGGAAGGCCGACCCGATCGTGAACGCACCACCAGAGAACCGGCAGCCCCGGGCCGAGGACCGGCCCGCCCGGCTCGCCGTCGGCGTCGTGGGAGCGGGGCGGGTGGGACCCGTCCTCGCCGCGGCGCTGCAGCTCGCCGGGCACCGCACCGTCGCCGTGTCGGCGGTCTCCGAGGCCTCCCGCCGCCGGGCCGCCGTCCTGCTGCCCGACGTGCCCGTCATGGAGCCCGTCCGGGTGCTCGCCGTGGCGGACCTGGTGCTGCTCACGGTGCCCGACGACGCCCTGCCCGGGCTCGTCGAGGGGCTCGCCGACACCGGGGCCGTACGGCCGGGACAGCTGATCGTGCACACCTCCGGGCGGTACGGGGTCCGGGTGCTCGACCCCGCGCGCCGCGCGGGTGCGCTGCCGCTCGCCCTGCACCCCGCCATGACCTTCACCGGCACCTCCGTGGACGTCCAGCGGCTGGCCGGCTGCTCGTTCGGCGTCACCGCCCCCGACGAGCTGCGGCTCGCCGCGGAGGCGCTCGTCATCGAGATGGGCGGCGAGCCCGAGTGGATCGCCGAGGAGAACCGGCCGCTCTACCACGCGGCCCTCGCCCTCGGTGCGAACCACCTGGTCACCCTGGTCGCCCAGTCCATGGAGCTGCTCCGCTCGGCCGGGGTCTCCGCTCCCGACCGGATGCTCGGGCCGCTGCTCGGCGCCGCCCTGGACAACGCGCTGCGGTCCGGCGACGCCGCCCTGACCGGGCCGGTCGCCCGCGGCGACGCCGGGACGGTCGCGGCGCACGTCGCCGAGCTGCACAAGCACGCGCCCGGCACCGTCGCGGGCTATCTGGCGATGGCCCGCGCGACCGCCGACCGGGCGCTCGCGCACGGCCTGCTCAAGCCCGAGCTGGCCGAGGATCTGCTGGGCGTGCTCGCCGAGGGGGATGACCGCCGATGACCATCGCTCCGGTGCGTACGGGTGAGGAGCTGCGGGCGCTGAAGGGCGCCGGGCGGCGGGCCGTCGTCATGACCATGGGCGCCCTGCACGAGGGCCACGCCACGCTGGTGCGGGCCGCCCGGGAACGGGTCGGGGCCGACGGCACCGTCGTCGTCACCGTGTTCGTCAACCCGCTCCAGTTCGGTGCCGGCGAGGACCTCGACCGCTATCCGCGGACCCTGGACTCCGACCTGGCGCTCGCGGAGGCGGCCGGCGCCGACGCCGTGTTCGCCCCGGCGGTCGACGAGGTCTACCCGGGGGGCGAGCCGCAGGTGCGGATCACGGCCGGGCCCATGGGCGAGCGCCTCGAAGGCGCCTCCCGGCCCGGGCACTTCGACGGGATGCTCACCGTCGTCGCCAAGCTCCTCCACCTGACCGCGCCCGACCTGGCCTTCTTCGGTCAGAAGGACGCCCAGCAGCTGGCCCTGATCCGCCGCATGGTCCGCGACCTGAACTTCCCGGTCGAGATCGTCGGCGTGCCGACCGTCCGCGAGTCCGACGGCCTCGCCCTGTCCAGCCGCAACCGCTACCTGTCGGCCGAGGAGCGGCGTACGGCGCTGGCGCTGTCCCGCGCGCTGTTCGCCGCCCGCGACCGGCTGGCCGCCCAGGAGGCGCTGCGCGCCCGCGCGGCCGCGCTGCCGGGTGCCCAGGGACGGGCCGACGCCCGCGCGGAGGCGCTGTCGCGGCTCGGCGAGGCCCGGGCCGCCGCCGACGCGCACGCGGTCGCCCAGGCGGCCGAGGGCAGGGGCGCCGAGGCGGTGCGGGCGACCGCCCGCGGCGTGCTCGAGGACGCGGCGCGCGCCGAGCCGCCGCTCACCCTGGACTATCTCGCCCTGGTCGACCCGGCCGACTTCACCGAGGTCGAGGACGGGCACGACGGAGAGGCGATCCTCGCCGTCGCCGCGCGCGTGGGGAGCACGCGGCTCATCGACAACATCCCCCTGACCTTCGGAGCCGTGAAGTGACCGGAATACGGCTGCAGGCGCCCGCCCCGGGCTGGTCCATCGACGCCGACGTCGTCGTGGTCGGCTCCGGTGTCGCCGGGCTGACCGCGGCCCTGCGCTGCACCGCCGCGGGGCTGCGCACGGTCGTCGTCACCAAGGCCCTGCTCGACGACGGCTCGACCCGCTGGGCACAGGGCGGCATCGCCGCCGCGCTCGGCGAGGGCGACACCCCCGAGCAGCACCTGGACGACACCCTGGTGGCGGGCGCCGGGCTCTGCGACGAGCAGGCCGTGCGGGCGCTGGTCACCGAGGGGCCGGACGCGGTGCGCCGGCTGATCGCGACGGGCGCCGACTTCGACCGTACGGACGGGGGCGAGATCGCGCTGACCCGCGAGGGCGGCCACCACCGCCGCCGGATCGCGCACGCCGGCGGCGACGCGACCGGCGCGGAGATCTCCCGCGCGCTGGTCGAGGCGATACGCGACCGGGGTGTGCACACCATCGAGCACGCGCTCGTCCTGGACCTCCTGAAGGACGCCGAGGGCCGTACGGCGGGCGTGACCCTGCACGTGATGGGCGAGGGTCAGCACGACGGCGTCGGTGCCGTCCGCGCGCCGGCCGTGATCCTCGCCACGGGCGGGATGGGGCAGGTCTTCTCGGCCACCACCAACCCCGCGGTCTCCACCGGCGACGGCGTGGCGCTGGCGCTGCGCGCGGGGGCGGAGATCTCGGACCTGGAGTTCGTGCAGTTCCACCCGACGGTGCTGTTCCTCGGCGCCGGCTCGGAGGGCCAGCAGCCGCTGGTCTCCGAGGCGGTACGGGGCGAGGGCGCCCACCTCGTCGACGCCGACGGGGTCCGCTTCATGCTGGGGCAGCACGAGCTGGCCGAGCTGGCGCCCCGGGACATCGTCGCCAAGGCGATCACGCGCCGGATGCAGGAGCAGGGCGCCGAGCACATGTACCTCGACGGCCGCCACTTCGGCGCCGAGATGTGGGAGCAGCGCTTCCCGACGATCCTGGCGGCCTGCCGGGCGCACGGCATCGACCCGGTCACGGAGCCGATCCCGGTCGCCCCGGCGGCCCACTACGCCTCCGGCGGCGTCCGCACCGACCTGCGCGGCCGGGCGACGGTGCCGGGCCTGTACGCGTGCGGCGAGGTCGCCTGCACGGGCGTGCACGGTGCCAACCGGCTCGCCTCGAACTCGCTCCTGGAGGGCCTGGTCTTCGCCGAGCGGATCGCCGACGACATCACGGCGCACGGCCCGCACCGCGAGGGGCTGCCGGTCGCCGAGGACGGGTCCACGGTGCTGACGCTGCTCGGCCCCGAGGTCCGCCGGGACATCCAACGGACCATGACCGAGGGCGCCGGCGTGCTGCGGTCGGCCGGGAGCCTGTCCGACGCGGCCGACGCCCTGGAGGCGCTCCGGCTGGACGCCGAGGGCGAGCGCAAGGCGGCCGAGCCGGGGGTCGACTCCTGGGAGACCACCAATCTGCTGTGCGTCGCCCGGGTCCTGGTGGCCGCCGCGCAGGAGCGCGAGGAGACCCGCGGCTGCCACTGGCGCGAGGACCGGCCCGACCGGGACGACGCGCACTGGCGCCGCCACCTGGTCGTCCGGCTGACGTCCGACCGCCGACTGGTGGTCCGCCGCACCGCCACCGCAGACTTTCCTCCCGTAACCCCCGACGCATCCATGGAGCCGCAGTCGTGAGCACGCCCGAAGAAGCACGTCCGCAGCCCGTGGACGTCCCCCTCATCCAGATCAACGCGCCCGCCGAGGGCGGCGGCTGCGGCGACGGCTGCGGCTGTGGCGGCGCGGAGGAGTTCGAGTGCGGGCTCGACCCGGCGCTCGCCCAGCTGCTCGCCGACGCGGGGCTCGACCCGGTGCAGGTCGAGGACATCGCGCACCTGGCCATCGCCGAGGACCTCGACGGCGGCGTGGACGTGACGACCGTGGCGACCGTCCCCGAGGACGCCGTCGCGACCGCCGACTTCACCGCCCGTGAGGCCGGTGTGGTGGCGGGTCTGCGGGTCGCCGAGGCGGTGCTGTCGATCGTCTGCACCGACGAGTTCGAGGTCGAGCGGCACGTCGAGGACGGCGAGCGGGTCGAGGCCGGCGACAAGCTGCTGAGCGTCACCGCCCGCACCCGTGACCTGCTCACCGGCGAGCGCAGCGCCCTGAACATCCTGTGCCGCCTGTCCGGCATCGCCACCGCCACCCGCGCCTGGGCGGACGCCCTGGAGGGCACCCGGGCGAAGGTCCGTGACACCCGGAAGACGACTCCGGGCCTGCGCGCCCTGGAGAAGTACGCGGTGCGCTGCGGCGGCGGCGTGAACCACCGCATGTCGCTGTCGGACGCGGCGCTGGTGAAGGACAACCACGTGGTGGCCGCCGGTGGCGTCGCGGAGGCCTTCAAGGCCGTGCGGGAGCTGTTCCCGGAGGTCCCGATCGAGGTCGAGGTCGACACGATGCACCAGGTCCGCGAGGTCCTGGACGCGGGCGCCGACCTGATCCTGCTGGACAACTTCACCCCGGGCGAGACCGAGGAGGCCGTGGCGCTGGTCGCGGGCCGGGCGGTCCTGGAGTCCTCCGGCCGGCTCACCCTGGAGAACGCGGCGGCGTACGCGGCCACCGGCGTGGACTACCTGGCGGTGGGCGGGCTCACCCACTCGTCCCCGATCCTGGACATCGGGCTCGACCTGCGCGAGGCGGCCGTCTGATGCTGCTCACGATCGACGTCGGCAACACCCAGACGGTCCTCGGCCTCTTCGACGGCGACGAGATCGTGGAGCACTGGCGCATCTCCACGGACCCGCGCCGCACCGCCGACGAGTGGGCGGTGCTGCTGCAGGGCCTGATGGGCATGCATCCGCTGCTCGGCGTCGAGCTGAGCGACGGCATCGGGGGGATCGCCATCTGCGCGACGGTCCCCTCGGTGCTGCACGAGCTGCGCGAGGTGACGCGCCGCTACTACGGGGACGTCCCGGCGGTCCTGGTGGAGCCGGGCGTCAAGACGGGCGTCCCGGTCCTCACGGACAACCCGAAGGAGGTCGGCGCCGACCGGGTCATCAACGCGGTCGCGGCCGTCGAGCTGTACGGCGGTCCGGCGATCGTCGTCGACTTCGGCACGGCGACGACGTACGACGCGGTCACCGCGCGCGGCGAGTACGCGGGCGGCGCGATCGCCCCGGGCATAGAGATCTCGGTGGAGGCGCTGGGCGTCAAGGGCGCCATGCTCCGCAAGATCGAGCTGGCCCGGCCGCGCAGCGTGATCGGCAAGAACACGGTCGAGGCCATGCAGTCGGGCATCGTCTTCGGTTACGCCGGGCAGGTCGACGGCGTGGTCGGGCGGATGAAGCGCGAGCTGGCCGGCCCGAACGGGGACCCCTCGCAGGTGACGGTGATCGCCACCGGCGGCCTGGCGCCGATGGTGCTGGCCGACTCCAAGGAGATCGCCGCCCATGAGCCGTGGCTGACCCTGATCGGCCTGCGGCTGGTGTACGAACGCAACGTCTCGCGGCTGTGATCCTCCCGGCGGGGCCGACCCGCCGGGAAGATCGAAAAGCGGGAGATTTGTCCGATTAGCGCGTATCGTCGGTCCATGCCCACGCCCTACGGATCCCGCGGCGGCATGGCGTTCAGCGCGGACGAGCTGCGTGTCCTCCGCCGCGCCCTCGCCACTGCCCTCAACCCCGCCCCCCTTCAGGACGACGACGTCCAGGACTGCCTGCGCCTGGCCGAATCCGTGGACGAGACGGTGGCCGAGGCCGGCCGGCTGCGCGCCTTCCTCCTCGCCGACCTGGTCCGCTACCGGCAGGCCCTGCCCGGCTCCCTGACGGGCTACCTGGAGCTTCTCCAGGACGCCCTGGCGGCCGGCTACGACCCCGGCGCCGACGACCTCGCGGCCCTGCGGGCGCTGCGGGCCAACCCCGCCGCCGGTGCGCTGCTCGCCCGCTGCCAGGTGCTGGCGGAACGATCCGTCCGCGCCCGGCTGGCCCGCGTGGCCCAGGCGCAGGCCCCGGTCCGCGCCGTCTCCGGAGCCCCCCGCGCCCGGCTGCTCGCCCTGCCCGGCGGTCGCGCCGCCGCCGACGGCGGATCCGGGCCGGGCACGCCCGGGAAGCCCGCGCCCAAGCCGCCGGCGCCCGGCGAGCGCCCGGTGCCCAAGCCCTCCGAGGTCTTCCCGCCACGCCGGCGGCCGGTACCCCCGCCCCCGCCCGAGGAACGCGTCGCGGGCTAGCTAGTCTGGATGCCATGGACTACGTATCCGCGCTCCTGCCCCCCGTCGTGATGGCCGTCTTCTTCATCGGCCTGGTCGTCACGATCGTGAAGAGCCAGGGCGGCCCGAACAAGGCCAAGGAGGACGCGATCGTGGACGCCGCGCTGGCCCGCGCCGAGTCCACCCGGCAGCAGGGCGACGCCACCCCGTAACGGGACCGCAAGCCCCGAGGACGTACGACCGCCGTCAGGCCGTACGTCCTTTTTGCGCTCTTGCAGGGCGTTTTCTTCGCGAATGTGCGCCGATGGGGGATTATCCGGTCGCCGCGCACTATGGTGACGCTGTGCCCCGCCAATTGGGAGAGCTGGAAGACGCCGTCATGACCCGCGTCTGGCAATGGAACCGCCCGGTGACCGTCCGGGAAGTCCTGGAGGATCTCCAGCAGGAACGGTCCATCGCCTACACCACCGTCATGACCGTATTGGACAATCTCCATCAGAAGGGCTGGGTCCGCAGGGAAGTCGAAGGCCGCGCCTATCGATATACGGCGGTCTCCACCCGAGCCGCCTACTCGGCCGCACTGATGAACGAAGCCTGGGCGCAGAGCGACAACCCCGCCGCCGCCCTGGTCGCCTTCTTCGGCATGATGTCGCCCGAACAGCGCGAGGCCCTGAACGACGCCGTGCGTATGGTCCAGCGGGACAGTCCCGAGCCGGCCGCGGCCCCTGAGCAGGGCGGCGCCGAGCCGGGGGGCCGGGGGCGATAACGTCCCCCCATGCCTTCCGCCAATGCCGTCACCGTACGCCGGGCCCGCACCTCCGATGTCGCCGCCGTGCGCCGTCTCGTCGACCCCTTCGTGCGACGCGGCATCCTGCTCGACAAAGCGACCGTGACGCTTTACGAGTCCATCCAGGAGTTCTGGGTCGCCGAACGCGACGACGACGCGACGGTCGTCGGCTGCGGCGCGCTCCACGTGATGTGGGAAGACCTCGCCGAAGTCCGTACTCTCGCCGTCGATCCCGGCTTCAAGGGCTCCGGAGTGGGACATCAGGTGCTGGACAAGTTGCTCCACACCGCCCGATGGCTCGGTGTCCGCAGGGTTTTCTGCCTCACCTTCGAAGTCGACTTCTTCGCGAAGCACGGCTTCGTCGAGATCGGTGAGACTCCGGTCGACGGAGATGTCTACAGCGAGCTCCTGCGTTCCTATGACGAGGGCGTCGCGGAGTTCCTCGGTCTCGAACGAGTGAAGCCGAACACCTTGGGCAACAGCCGGATGCTTCTGCACCTGTGAGCCGGTGCCTATGTCCGAATCGCGCACGTTTCCCGCGTTGCCGGGGTTCTGAACCTCTGCCAGGGGTTTGTGTTTTTCCGGGAAAAGCGGTTTCCTTTCCGCGTACTGCATTTTCGATGAAAGGAAATCCGGTGGCACAGAAGGTTCAGGTCCTTCTTGTCGATGACCTCGACGGCGGCGAGGCGGACGAGACCGTGACGTTCGCTCTGGACGGCAAGTCCTACGAGATCGACCTCACCACCGCCAACGCGGACAAGCTCCGCGACCTGCTCGAGCCGTACACCAAGAGCGGTCGTCGCACCGGTGGCCGCAGCGCCGGCGCCCGGGGCAAGGGCCGTGTCGTCGCCTCCGGCGGCAGCCCGGACACCGCGAAGATCCGCGCGTGGGCCAAGGAGAACGGTTACAACGTGAACGACCGCGGCCGCGTGCCCGCGGAGATCAAGGCTGCCTACGAGGACGCCAACCGCTGAGGCGCCGGCTGCCGAGTCGCCGGGCCCGCCCCCCGCGGGTGGTTCCGGGCGGCACTCAGCAGCCGCACCCGGTGGCACTCCGCGGCGGCGGCGGCCACGAGCCGCGCCAGACAGGGGGCGGACCCCTCGGCCGCGGCGCGCCCGCGCACCGTGGGCCGCAGGGCCGGCAGCGAGGACTCCACCTCGCGTCCCGGCTCCGGGGCCCGCAGCCACACCGGGGCGCCGGGAGCACCGGAACGGCTCCAGCCAGGGGGAACGGGCGCGGTCATCCGGCCGTCGGTGCCCAGCGCCGCGAGATCCAGCGAGATCCCGCCCCACTCCAGCCACTCGAGCAGTCCGGGCAGCTCCTCCGCGCTCCCCGCTGCCACGAGCAGCCGCATCCGCCGCCCCATGAGGGCCACGGGTCCGGTGCCGGCGCCCATCCGGCGCAGCACCCCGCGACCGGCCGCGGCGGGCATTTCGAGCACGTCGAAGCGCAGCCCCGTCACGAGCTGCACCGGAGGTCCGGCCACGGTCGCCCAGCCGAGCTCGGTCTCGTACCACCCGGCCGTGCCGCCGTCGAGCGGCGAGCGGGGGAGCGGGACGGTGAGGGCCATACCGGAGGAACGCCTTCGGGGGCTTCTTGGTTACGTCGGTGGACGCACCCGGTGGCGGAAGGTCCTTGATCCGATGCGCGGAGTGTCCATGATGGGGGCGTACGGGTGCATTCGAGAGCGCAAGGGTGTTCGCCCGTAGCGGAGGGAACCGGGGTGTGCCGCATGGAGTGTCGGTCCTTACGGGTAAGACATTCCATGTGAGGAGGGGTGCCTCGCGGGCCGCCGCGTCTCACGTTCGCCATCGGCGTACTGGAGGTGCGGGTAACTACTTGGCCTGCGGGAACATCGTCTCGCACCATCGAGTTGGAGCATTTGTCGGCTGTTCGGCAGCAGGTCTCCCCAAGAAGTAAGGGGGTGATCCGGACGGATGTCGGCAGTTGGAATGAGCGGTCCCCGCTTGCGGGACTAAGCTGCGGAAGGACAGGGAGGGGATCGACCCCTAACTGACTGACCGCTCTGAGGAGCGATTAACGATGTTCGAGAGGTTCACCGACCGCGCGCGGCGGGTTGTCGTCCTGGCTCAGGAAGAAGCCCGGATGCTCAACCACAACTACATCGGCACCGAGCACATCCTCCTGGGCCTTATCCACGAGGGTGAGGGTGTCGCCGCTAAGGCCCTGGAGAGCCTCGGGATTTCGCTCGAGGCGGTCCGCCAGCAGGTGGAGGAGATCATCGGTCAGGGCCAGCAGGCCCCGTCCGGCCACATCCCCTTCACCCCTCGTGCCAAGAAGGTCCTGGAGCTGTCGCTCCGGGAGGCCCTCCAGCTCGGCCACAACTACATCGGCACCGAGCACATCCTGCTCGGCCTGATCCGCGAGGGCGAGGGCGTCGCCGCCCAGGTCCTCGTGAAGCTGGGCGCCGATCTCAACCGGGTGCGGCAGCAGGTCATCCAGCTGCTCTCCGGCTACCAGGGCAAGGAAGCCGCCACCGCCGGCGGTCCTGCCGAGGGCACGCCCTCGACGTCCCTGGTCCTCGACCAGTTCGGCCGCAACCTCACCCAGGCGGCCCGCGAGTCCAAGCTCGACCCGGTCATCGGGCGCGAGAAGGAGATCGAGCGGGTCATGCAGGTGCTGTCCCGCCGCACCAAGAACAACCCGGTCCTCATCGGCGAGCCCGGCGTCGGCAAGACCGCCGTCGTCGAGGGCCTGGCGCAGGCCATCGTCAAGGGCGAGGTGCCCGAGACCCTCAAGGACAAGCACCTCTACACCCTGGACCTCGGCGCGCTGGTCGCCGGCTCCCGCTACCGCGGTGACTTCGAGGAGCGCCTGAAGAAGGTCCTCAAGGAGATCCGCACCCGCGGCGACATCATCCTGTTCATCGACGAGCTCCACACCCTGGTGGGTGCGGGCGCCGCCGAGGGCGCGATCGACGCCGCCAGCATCCTCAAGCCGATGCTGGCCCGCGGTGAGCTCCAGACCATCGGTGCCACCACGCTCGACGAGTACCGCAAGTACCTGGAGAAGGACGCCGCCCTCGAGCGCCGCTTCCAGCCCATCCAGGTCGCGGAGCCGTCGCTGCCGCACACGATCGAGATCCTCAAGGGTCTGCGCGACCGGTACGAGGCCCACCACCGCGTCTCCATCACGGACGAGGCGCTGGTCCAGGCCGCGACCCTGGCCGACCGCTACATCTCGGACCGCTTCCTCCCGGACAAGGCGATCGACCTGATCGACGAGGCCGGCTCCCGGATGCGCATCCGCCGGATGACCGCGCCGCCGGACCTCCGCGAGTTCGACGAGAAGATCGCCTCCGTCCGCCGGGACAAGGAGTCCGCGATCGACTCGCAGGACTTCGAGAAGGCCGCCTCCCTGCGCGACAAGGAGAAGCAGCTCCTCGCCGCGAAGACCAAGCGGGAGAAGGAGTGGAAGGCCGGCGACATGGACGTCGTCGCCGAGGTCGACGGCGAGCTGATCGCCGAGGTCCTCGCGACCGCCACCGGCATCCCGGTCTTCAAGCTGACCGAGGAGGAGTCGAGCCGCCTGCTGCGCATGGAGGACGAGCTCCACAAGCGCGTCATCGGCCAGAAGGACGCCGTCATCGGCCTCTCGCGGGCCATCCGCCGTACGCGGGCCGGTCTGAAGGACCCGAAGCGCCCCGGTGGCTCGTTCATCTTCGCCGGTCCGTCCGGTGTCGGTAAGACCGAGCTGTCCAAGGCGCTCGCCGAATTCCTCTTCGGCGACGAGGACGCGATGATCTCCCTCGACATGTCGGAGTTCAGCGAGAAGCACACGGTTTCCCGGCTCTTCGGTTCTCCGCCCGGATACGTCGGCTACGAAGAGGGCGGCCAGCTCACCGAGAAGGTGCGCCGCAAGCCGTTCTCCGTGGTCCTCTTCGACGAGGTCGAGAAGGCCCACCCCGATATCTTCAATTCCCTTCTCCAGATCCTGGAGGACGGTCGCCTGACCGACTCCCAGGGCCGGGTCGTGGACTTCAAGAACACGGTCATCATCATGACGACCAACCTCGGGACCAGGGACATCTCGAAGGGCTTCAACCTGGGCTTCGCCGCCCAGGGCGACACGAAGTCCAACTACGAGCGGATGAAGGCGAAGGTCAGCGACGAGCTGAAGCAGCACTTCCGCCCGGAGTTCCTCAACCGTGTGGACGACATCATCGTCTTCCCGCAGCTGACCCAGGACGACATCCTCCAGATCGTCGACCTGATGATCGGCCGCGTGGACGAGCGCCTGAAGGACCGGGACATGGGCATCGAGCTCTCCCAGTCCGCGAAGGAGCTGCTCGCCAAGAAGGGCTACGACCCGGTGCTCGGCGCCCGTCCGCTCCGCCGGACGATCCAGCGCGAGATCGAGGACACGCTGTCGGAGAAGATCCTCTTCGGCGACCTGCGCCCCGGTCACATCGTGGTCGTGGACACGGAGGGCGAGGGCGAGGAGCGCACCTTCACCTTCCGCGGCGAGGAGAAGTCGGCCCTGCCGGACGTCCCTCCGATCGAGGCGGCGGGCGGGGCGGGTCCGAACCTGTCCAAGGAAGCGTGACGCTCGGCTGATGCCGTGAGGGGCGGCCCCGGAACCTGTGGGTTCCGGGGCCGCCCCTTTGTCATTTGACGGTCAGGCGGTCGCCCAGGGCGGCGGCGCCGAGGAGGCTCTTGGCCGGGACGCCGGAGACCATGATCGCGAGGGCTTCGGGCAAGCCGTGGAGCGGCGTCAGATCGAGTGTTCCGTCGGTGTCCCGTACGTTGCCGAGCGTGAGCAACCTGAGATTGCGCAGTTCTCCTATCGCATCCAGGCGTGTGATGAGCGGGCAGTTGCTGACGAGCAGACCGCGGAGCTGGGAGCAGTCGAGGGAGGACAGAAGGTCGAGTGTGTCCAGACGCCCGTTGATGGCGATGCTGAGATGACGGAGCGGGCGGTTGCCGAGTGCTTCGACGATCTCGTCCGCGGGCAGGTCGCCCATGACGAGGACCTGCTTGAGGTGGGGCAGCTCCCGCAGGAAGCGCAGTTGCCGTGAGCCGTAGGCGCTGACCAGGTCCTGGTCCTGCAGGTGGATGAGGACCTCCCGGGCGAAGGCCTCCGGCGGGAAGGTGTCCCAGTTCGACGCGAACCGGTGTGCCTCACCGGCCTCGGCGAACGCGCGGGCGTAGGGGAGTGCGGTCGTCCCGCCGATCGCGGAGATCAGCCCGGTGATCATGTCCATGTTGTCCTTGGACGCCTCTTGGGGCCCTGGCAACAACGGCAGCACGTACTCGCCCAGCCGGGCCAGCTGCGTCACCTGTTCCGGGTTCCGTGGAGGCACCACCGACTTCACCGCCCTCTGCACGCGCCACCTCAGTGAATCGTCCAGCCACGCCGCGTGCTGGGCGGCCAGCGCGGCCAGGACGTACAGAGTCGTCTTCAGGTCCCGCTTGCGCGTCGCGGAGCCCGCCTCCAGGAGGCCCGCCACCAGCACCGGAAGGTCGCGGCGCTTGCAGTGACCGGCGGCCAGCAGGAGGACGTCGTGCCACTGCTGGTCGTGGGCGTGGCGGAGGAGTTCCGGGAGGACGTCGTCCTCGACGAACTCCTTCGCGGCCAGGAAGTCCTGGAAGGTGCGGTGGGCGAACTGGAAGACCTCGTCCGTGCGCTCCTGGAGGAGACCGCTGCGGTTGACGAGGTGGGTGAGGATCTCGGTGGTGCTCCCCTGTTCCCGGACGCGGGGCATGCCCGGCAGGTCGCGCTCGAGGCGTTGCTCGGCCTGTTCCCGGGTGAACTCGGTCTGGCCGACGCGGACCAGCCACGCAGCCAGGCGCTGGAGGAGCTGGGTGTGTTCCTCCACCGTCATGCGGATGCCGTCGGGGGCGTCGATGCGGCGCCGTTCGTCGCGGGCGCCGAGCAGCATCCTGAGCGCGGAGTCGTAGAGCTCCCAGCGGTTCTCGGGCAGGAAGCCCTCCCGCTGGCGGTGCAGGGCGCAGATCACCGCGCAGAGGAGCGGGGTGCGGGCCAGGTCGGCGAGGTTCGGATTGTGGCGGAACTGCTGGGCCAGATCGTGTTCGAGGTCGGCCAGGTTCTCCCCGGAGCCCGCGTCGAGCCGGGCGGCCTGGTGCCACGCGGCGACGAAGGCCTGGATGTCGTCGCCCCGGAGGGGGAGGAGGGTCAGCTCCTCGAAGTCCTCGGCGCCCAGCCAGTCCGCGGCCACGGCGTGCGGGCGTACGGTCGCCACGCAGCGGGTGGCGGGGTAGCGGGCCAGGAGCCCGCTGAGCCAGGCGTGGGCGTCCTCCCGGTCGCCCTGGGTGACCTCGTCCAGGCCGTCCACCAGCAGCAGCCCCCGCCCGGCGGCGAGCACCCGCCCCGCCCACCCCTCGGGCGCCGTGTCGATCATGAGCCCGGCCACGCCGGGCAGCTCGGCGGGGGACGGGAAGCCGTTGCCCCGGGCCCGCAACGACCGCAGCGGTACGACGAAGGGGACGAGGCCGTTGAGCTCGGCGAGCTCCGGGCCGAGGGTGCCGGCGGCGGCGTGGGCGGCCAGCCACCACATGAGGGTGGTCTTCCCGGCGCCCGCGTCGCCGCGGAGCAGCACGCGGGGGCGGGCGGCGAGCAGGTCGTCGATGCGGCGGGGGGCGGGGACGGCCTCCCGGTCGCGGGAGGTGGCCTCCAGGGAGAGGTAGGCGGTGTCGAGGTCCCATTCGGAGGCGCGCTTGCCCAGCTCGTCGAGCCCGAAGATCTTGGTGCGGCGGTAGGCGGCGCCGAGGGCTTCGCCGTACTCCTCCTCGTAGAAGTCGTCACGGGGGTGGGCGCCGGTGGTCGCCACGGTGACGGCGGGGAGCCACTGGCGTGCCTCGTCGTCGGCGAGGACGGCGGTGAGGGAGACGCATTCCAGGCGCTGGTGGCCCCGGCCGCGAGGGACGGCGCGGACGATGCCGAGGAGCTTCTCGCCGGCGAAGACGGGTGCGCCGGAGAGGCCCGCGAGCGGGGAGGGGCCGTCCTCGTCGGCGGTGACGGGCGGGTGGTCCAGTTCGACGGTCAGGGTGCGGCGGAGCAGGCCGGCCATGGGCAGCACGGTGCCGGTGTACTGGTCGAGGTCCGGCTTCCGTCCGTCGTACCGCTGGATCCTGGGATAGCCGATGATTTCGCAGCCGGGTATCGGGCGGGCGGTGATGACCGTGCCGAGCGGCGGGGCCGGGGTGCCGCCCGTGTCGCCCTGCAGGAGCGCCGCGTCGAGCGTGTCGTCCGACCACACCACCCGTAACCGGGTCGGGTCCTGCCCCGGCGCCACCACCATGGCGCTGTGGGCCCCGGCGAGGACATGGGCGCTGGTCAGTACCGTCCCCGGGGCCACGAGCACCCCGCTGCCCTGCTGCCGTCCCAGGACCGCGAAGACGAGGTCCGCCGTCACCGTCCCTCAGCCCCGTCGCCCTGGTCCCCGGCCCGCCCGAACCCGGACAGGTCCGCCTCCTCCTCGTTCCCCACCAGCCACGCCCCGCCGGTCGCCGTGTTCCGCGGCTTCAGGGTGAAGGAGACGCGGTGGGTCTCGCCGCGGGTGCGGGAGGCGTCGGCTCCGGCTTCGACGACCCAGGCCTTGACCTTGGTGCCGCCCTTGAGCTCCTTGCGGAGTTCGATCGTGAACTCCATCTGGATGTCGCCGACCTCGAAGCCGACGGGCTGTCCGGTGGCGCGGGCGGCGGCGTCGACGAGCTGGTCGCGCACGGCGGCGATCGCGTCGGCGAGTTCGATCGTGGAGATGTCCTGGGTCATGGCTCGGAAGTTAGTGCCGTGCGGAGGGTCGTGGAGGGGGTTCCGGAGGGTTCGGTCGCGTGACCCAGGTCCCATTCGGGGTGCGGCCGTGGTGACAAGCCGCACAGGCGTTTCGGAGGGTACTAAGTGGAATAGTCGTTTGTTCTCATCAGAAACCGGGACGTATGCGGCTCAACCTCCGGGACTTTGGTCCCGGAGGGCCCGAAGGGGACATCGCGCAGCCTTTCGGGCGGTTCGGGACGCTCGCGACGTGGGGTTAAACCGATCGATCAGGGAGGTTATGTCCGATTTCGTGGACCCGCTTCCGGGTCGTCAAGGGTCGATCTTCTCCGGAGATCGCTACGACGGGATGTCGTAGATGAGGTGTTTTGGGCTGGCTGGGGGTCCGGGTTACCAAGGATGAGCAAGCCCGGCGCAGACCGCTGTCGCGTCGGGTCCCGTTCTGTCCGGAGGTTCACCCCCGTATGTCGAAGCGCGTCATGAAGCCCAGCATCCGTATCGCCGCCGTCGCCACCCTCGCCACCGCCGGCCTGGGAGCGTCGCTGGTGGCCGGGGCCGGGTCCGCCTTCGCCGCCGAGGGCACGGCCGCCGTCGCGTCCCCCGTGAGCGCCACGTCCACCGCGATCGCGAACCAGGCCGCCGTCCAGGCCAAGGCCGCCGCCCAGGTGAAGGCCGCCGCCGTCAAGGCGCAGGCCAAGACCGTGGCCGCCAAGAAGTCCGCCGCCTGGGTCAAGCCCGTCAGCGCCTACACGCTGTCCGCCAGCTACAACCAGGGCGGCGCCATGTGGGCCCACAAGCACTCCGGCCAGGACTTCGCCGTCCCGGTCGGCACCCCGGTCAAGGCCGCCGCGGCCGGCACCGTCGTGAAGGCCGGCCCCAACGGTGGCGGCGACGGCCCGGCGTACGGCAACGCGATCGTCGTGAAGCACGCCAACGGCACGTACTCGCAGTACGCCCACCTCTCGAAGATCCAGGTGAACGTCGGCCAGTCGGTCGCCGCCGGTCAGCGGATCGCCCTCTCGGGCAACACCGGCAACAGCTCCGGCCCGCACCTGCACTTCGAGATCCGCACCACCCCGAACTACGGCTCCGCCGTGAACCCGGCCGCCTTCCTGCGGTCCCACGGCGTCTCCATCTGACGCGAGGATGGACGCCGGTCAGGCCCCCTGGTGGGCCTGACCGATCAGATCGAGGGCGACCTCGAGGACGGCTTCGTGCTTCTCCTCGGCGTCGCCCTCGATGTTCTCCATGAAGAACGTGCCGGCGTGCATCGTGAAGATCGCGCTGACCGAGCGGACCTTGTCCGTCATGGAGAACTCCGGCTCCTGGATCAGCCCGATCACCGCGATCATGCGCTCCTTGAACGTGAGGCCGATGCTCAGCTCGCGCACGGTGGCCTGGTTCTCCTGCATGAAGCGGAAGAGGGGGGCCGCGGCGAGCAGTGCCTCCTGGTAGCGGCGCAGGATCTCCTGCTTGGTCTCCAGGGTGCGGGGCTGGTCGTGGCCCCAGGCGATCAGCTCGTCCATGGGACGGGTGAGGTCCTCGAAGATGCCGATCAGGATGTCTTCCTTGGTCTTGAAGTGGTAGTAGAGCGCGGCCTTGGTGACGTCGAGGCGTTCCGCGATCTCGCGCAGTGAGGTCTTCTCGTACCCCTGCTCGGCGAAGAGTTCGAGGGCCACGTCCTGGATGCGCTGGCGGGTGTTGCCTCGGGCCTGGGCCATGGTCTCTCGCTTCCACAGATACTTACTTGACGACCGGCAAGTTCGGGGTCTACCGTCCCCATTGTAGTAACTAGCCGGGCGGCAAGTAAGGAAACGGGGAGCGCGACATGGCGACGCAACAAACGGTTCGGGAATCGGCCGAGGGGGAGGCCCGGCAGCCGCGCAGCGTCCGTGTCGTCCTGCTCGCCCTCATGATCGCGATGCTGCTCGCGATGCTGGACAACATGATCGTCGGCACCGCGATGCCGACCATCGTCGGCGAGCTCGGCGGCCTGGAGCACCTCTCCTGGGTCGTCACCGCCTACACCCTGGCCACCGCCGCCTCCACCCCGATCTGGGGCAAGCTCGGCGACATGTTCGGCCGCAAGGGCGTCTTCCTCACCTCGATCGTGATCTTCCTGATCGGCTCCGCCCTCAGCGGCATGGCGCAGGACATGGGCCAGCTCATCGGCTTCCGCGCCGTCCAGGGCCTGGGCGCCGGCGGTCTGATGGTCGGCGTGATGGCGATCATCGGCGATCTGATCCCGCCCCGTGAGCGCGGCAAGTACCAGGGCATGATGGCCGGCGTGATGGCCCTCGCCATGATCGGCGGACCGCTGGTCGGCGGCTCCATCACCGACCACTGGGGCTGGCGCTGGTCCTTCTACATCAACCTGCCGCTCGGCGTCGTGGCCCTCGCCATGATCACCACCGTGCTGCACCTGCCGAAGAAGCAGCGTGCCGACGGCACCCGGATCGACTTCCTCGGCGCCGGCCTGCTGACCCTCGGCATCACCGCGATCGTGCTGGTCACCACCTGGGGCGGCACGGAGTACGCCTGGGGCTCGGCCACCATCGTCGGCCTCGCGGTCGGCGGCGTCCTGGCCCTGGCGGCCTTCCTCTTCGTCGAGACCCGCGCGAGCGACCCGATCATGCCGCTGCACATCTTCCGCAGCCGCAACTTCACCCTGATGTCCCTGATCGGCTTCATCACCGGCTTCGTGATGTTCGGCGCGGTGCTCTTCCTGCCGCTGTTCCAGCAGTCCGTCCAGGGCGCCTCGGCCACCAACTCGGGCCTGCTGCTCCTGCCGATGCTGCTGTCGATGATGGTCGTCTCGCTGGTCGTCGGCCGCGTCACCACCAACAGCGGCAAGTACAAGGTCTTCCCGATCATCGGCGGCGCGCTCATGGTCACCGGCCTGTACCTGCTCTCCACCATGGACACCGACACCACCCGCTTCCTCTCCGGTGTCTACATGGCGGTCCTCGGCGCCGGTATGGGCTTCCTGATGCAGATCACGATGCTCGTCGCGCAGAACAGCGTCGAGATGAAGGACATGGGCGTCGCCTCCTCCTCGACCACGCTCTTCCGCACCCTCGGCTCCTCCTTCGGCGTCGCGATCATGGGCGCCCTGTTCACCAACAAGGTCCAGGACGAGATGGCGGCCCGCGGCGGCGGCGCCGCGACCGCGCACTCGGCCCAGCTCGACGCCGCCAGCCTCGCCCGGCTCCCCGAGGCGGTGCGCGAGGCGTACCAGCACGCCGTCGCCTCCGGCACCCACTCCGCCTTCCTGGTCGGCTCGGCCGTCGCCGTCCTCGGCTTCGCCCTCGCCTTCTTCGTCAAGGAGGTGGCGCTCCGCGGGACCGGACCGGCCGCCAAGCCGGAAGCCGCCGGGACGGCGAAGGACGCCGCGGTCGCCGAGGCCGTCTGACCCCGTCCGACCCCCGTCCGACCCGGACCGCACCCCACGACGGCCCCCTCGCCCACCGGCGAGGGGGCCGTCGTCAGTGGCGCCTTCCGCACCGACGACTGCCGGCGGGACTACGAGGAGTCCTGGGGGACTAGTCGGCCAGCCGCAGCACGGGGAAGCTGCCCGTGGCCGTCGGGGCGTGCTCCGGCAGCCACAGCACCGCGATGGCGCCGCCGGAGCCCTCCGGGGTGCCCTCGGGGGCCGCGTTGCGGAAGGTCAGCCGGGCGCCGAGGACCCGGGCCTGGCCGGCCGCGATGGTCAGGCCCAGGCCGTGGCCCTGGCCCGCGCGGTCGCTGCTGCCCGTACGGAAGCGGCTCGGGCCGTCCTGGAGGAGCGCCTCGGGGAAGCCGGGGCCGTGGTCCCTGACCCGGACCACCCGGCCCTCGACGGTGACCTCCACCGGGCCCTTGCCGTGCTTGGCGGCGTTGGCGAGGAGGTTGCCGAGGATGCGCTCCAGGCGGCGCGGATCGGTGTTCACCCACGACTCGTGGACGACCCGGACCGCCGCCTCCGGGTCGAGCACCCGCACCCGGCGCGCCACGAACTCGCCCAGCGCGAGCTCCTGGAGCTCGGCCCGCTCGGACGCGCTGTCCAGCCGGGCCACCTCCAGGACGTCCTCGACCAGGGTCCGCATGGCCTGCGCCCGGTCCCGCACGAGTTCGCTCGGCCGCCCGGGCGGCAGCAGCTCGGCCGCCGTGAGCAGCCCGGTGACCGGGGTGCGCAGCTCGTGCGCGATGTCCGCGGTGACCCGCCGCTCGGCCTCGATCCGCTCGTTCAGGGCGTCCGTGAGGGCGTCGACGGCGCGGGCCAGTTCGTCGGTCTCGTCCCGTACGACGCCGCCGATGGCGTCCCGGACCCGGACGTCGGTGTTGCCCTGGGCGACCCGCCCGGCCGCCGCGGCCGCCTTGCGCAGCCGCCGGGAGAGCTGGCCGCCGATGAGGACGCCGAGCGCGCAGCCGCCGAAGACCACCGACACCGAGCCGATGATCAGGGCCCGGTCCAGGTCCTTCATGATCGTGGCGCTGCGGTCGGCGAAGGGCACGTGCAGCGAGAGGACGTCGCCGTTGGCGAGCGGCACGGCCGCCCACACGTCCGGCGGCCCCTCGCGGTGCTCCTGCACGTAGGTGCCGCGCCGCTTGTCGCGCATCAGCTGGTCGAGCTGGGGCGGCAGCGCCGGGTCGTTGATCTTGGTGCCGAAGCGCGGTTCCTTCGGCTTGGAGGTCTCGTACACGCGCTGGGCGAAGAGCAGTCGCCACATCTGCACGTCGCGCGCGTTGTCGAGCATCGAGACGCGGGCCGCGTTGTGGACGACCAGGCTGAGCGTGACCGCGATGAGAGCGCCGACCGCCGCGATGGCGACGGCGATCTTCCAGCGGACCCCCGTACGGAGGGCGAGCCCCTTCACCACCTGCTGACCTGCTTCATCCTCTGCGTCCTCGGTGACCCGGCCGGGTCACCCCTTGAGCTTGTATCCGAAACCGCGGACCGTCTCGATCCGGTCCTGGCCGATCTTCGTGCGCAGCCGCTGCACATGGACGTCCACCACGCGGGTGTCGCCGCCCCAGCCGTAGTCCCAGACCCGCTCCAGGAGCTTGTCGCGGGACAGCACCGTGCCGGGCGCCGTGGAGAACTCCAGGAGCAGCCGCATCTCGGTCGGGGTGAGCGCGACCGTCACCCCGCCCTTGCGCACCTCCATGCCCTCGGTGTCGACCTCCAGGTCGCCGAAGGCGAGCAGGCCGCCCTCGGCGGGCTCCTCACGGCCGCCGTCCCCGGCGCCCGGGCCGCCGGCGTGGCCGAAGCGGCGCAGCACCGCCCGGATCCGGGCCATCAGCACGGAGCCGTCGAAGGGCTTGGTGACGTAGTCGTCGGCCCCGGCCTCCAGGCCGAGGACGACGTCGATGGAGTCGGCCCGCGCCGAGAGCATGATCACCGGCACGGTCGACTCGTCCCGGATCCGCCGGCACAGGCTGACGCCGTCCATGCCCGGCAGCATCACGTCCAGGAGCGCGATGTCGGGGCGGTCGGCGCGGAAGGCCTCCAGTCCGGACAGCCCGTCGGGCATGGCGGTCACCGTGAAGCCGTCCCGCTCCAGCGCGAGCTGGGTGGCCTCACGGATGACGTCGTCGTCCTCGACGAACAGGACATGGGTCTCGGCCATGGTGCGCCTCGCCGCCCTTCAGTTCGCGGGCTCGCTCGGCGAGGGCTCGGTACCGTCGATACCACCGTCGCCGACGGCCTTGCTGTAGTCGTTGTGCACCCAGTCGTGCTGGGTGAACCTGTTCCCCGACCAGCGGTAGGTGATCACGTCCTCGCCCGAGGGGTACGCCACCGGGTCGCCCTTCGCGTACACCTGCTTGGTGACGATCAGGTCGCCGCGGTCGATCGTGCCGTAGACGGCGGCGTCCTCGGCCATGAAGACGTTCGTGTACCTGTTGTTCTCCTCGCGGTACACGTACGTGCCGATGCCGACGGCGTCACCGCAGGTCATCACGTTGACGACGACGTCGGGCGCGGTCGAGTTGGTGAGGTTCCCGTACGAGGTGTCCACCGGGTAGGCGTTCGCCGTGCACGGCTTCAGGTCGGCCTTCGTCCGCTCGCCGATCTTCGGGTCGGCCTTGAGCAGCGCGATCGGATCCACCCGCTCGGCGGCCGGGGCCGCACCGCTCTCCACGTCGGCGGCGGCGGGCGGCGAGGTGGCCGGGGCCGTCGAGGCGACCTCGTCGGAGCGGGCCGCGCCCTCGTCGCGGGAGCCCGTCCCACCGGTCGAGCAGCCGGCCACGAGCACGCCGACGGCGGCGAGCCCGGCCACCGCCGTGATGCTCGCCGCCCGTTCTCTGGCACTCAGGCCGCGCACCGCTCCTGCTCCCGTTCGCCTCGTACGGTCGTGGTCCGCTCCAGCACCCCCGCCCGGAGGGCGCGGGTGTCGCCCTCGGCGGCCCGGCTCTCCAGTTCCTGCCGCAGCCGGGCCAGCGCGCGGTGGAGCGTGCTCTTCACGGTACCGGTCGACATGCCGAGCGCGGCAGCGGTCTCCTCCGTGCTCATCTGCTCCCAGTGGCGCAGCACGACCACGCTGCGCTGCTTCGGCGCGAGCACCTTCAGGATGTCCATGAGCAGAGCCCGGTCGGCGTGCTGCTCGGTGGCGTCCTCGACGCGGGCGTCGGGCAGCTGCTCGGTGGGCACCTCTTCCAGCTTGCGGGCCCGCCACCACTCGGTGCGGGTGTTGATCATCACCCGGCGGAGGTAGGCGTCGGCCAGCGACTTGTCGGCGATGCCGTCCCAGCGGCCGTACGTACGGACCAGCGCGGTCTGCAGCAGGTCCTGCGCGTCCACCGGGTCGGGCACGAGGCGACGGGCGCTGCGCAGCAGCGCGTCCTGCCGAGTGCGTACGTACTCCTCGAAGTCGAGCACCTCGCCGTGCGCCATGCCGAACCGCCTCCGATCCCCGTGACCAGCCCTGTCTGCTTACGTCGATGACGCTACGGAGCGCTTGTCACGGGGCTGTGCGTGGCAGCCGTCGGCGGACGCACGGCTGCCCATCGGTTGTGTAACAGCGGCGGTACGGGGTCCGGGCCGAGGTTTCGGAGGGGGTACGGGGCGGGGACGGGCCCCGTCCGCCGGGCGGGCGTGCGGGGCCGGGCGTACCGGGCGGGACGCGCCGGTCAGGAGAGCGGCAGCCGGTAGCGGCCGTCCTCCAGGGGTTCGACCAGGCCGTCGGCGACCAGCCCGTCCAGGGCGCGGGCCCGCTGCACGGGCTCGTCCCAGACCGCGTCCAGGTCGGCCTGTTCCACCGGGTCCGCGGCCTCCCGCAGCACGGCGAGCAGCTTGCCCCGCACCTGCCGGTCGGTGCCCGCGTAGGTCTGGCCGCGGCGCGGCGGACCGTCGTGGGCCGGCTTCCCGGAGAGCAGCCAGGCGCACCGGTCGGCCAGTGGGCAGCGCCCGCAGTCCTCGTTCTTCGCGGTGCAGACGAGGGCGCCCAGCTCCATGGAGGCAGCCGCCCAGCGGGCCGCCGTCGCCTCCTCGTCCGGCAGCAGGGCGCGGGCCAGCCGGCGCTCGGCGGCGGTGGTGGCGTTCGGCGGGTACTGCACGCCGGTCGCCGCCCGCGCGAAGACCCGGCGCACATTGGTGTCGAGGACGGCGTGCCGCTGCCCGTACGCGAACGAGGCGACCGCGGCGGCCGTGTACTCCCCGATCCCGGGGAGCGCGAGCAGCTGGCCGTGGTCGCTGGGCACGTCGCCGCCGTGCCGTTCCGTTATGGCCACGGCCGCCGCGTGCAGCCGGAGCGCGCGGCGCGGATAGCCGAGCCGGCCCCAGGCGCGGACGGCTTCGCCGGGCGCGTCGGCGGCCAGGTCGGCGGGGCGCGGCCAGCGCGCCAGCCACTGTTCGTAGACGGGCAGCACCCGCACGACGGGCGTCTGCTGGAGCATGAACTCGCTGACCATCACGCCCCACGCCCCCGCCTCGGGGCGGCGCCAGGGCAGGTCGCGGGCGTGCCGGTCGAACCAGGCGAGGACGGGCCCGTGCAGCTCGGAGCCGCCGGCGGGGGCGTCGGGGGAGGTTTCGGGGGACTCGGGGGACGCGGGGGAACCGTGGAAAGTCGAAGTCATGGCACCCCCGATCCTGGCACGTCGGTCGGACGATCAGTACGCGCCGTGGCGCACGCCCGCGGGGCGCGCGGAGGCGTGCGCAGGGAGCCCGCGCCCCACACACCACACCACCGCGCCGTTCCGGCTGGACCGGGCCGCCTCGACGACGGAGCGGACAGGCCGCTTCGCCGCCTTCACGACGACGAACGCGACCGCGCCGCCGAGCAGCAGGCCGACCGTGACGTCGTGCGGGTAGTGGACGCCGACGAAGACCCGGGAGAAGGCCATGAGCAGCGCCATCGGAGCGGTCAGCCAGACGATCCCGCGCCAGGACAGGGCGAGCGCGACGGCCGCGGCGCCCGCGATGGCCGAGTGGTTGCTGGGGAAGGACCAGTCCCCGTGCGGCGGGCAGGCGACCAGCGAGGCGGGTGCCCCGGCGACCGCGCGGCACGGGCGCTCCTCGTCCACCAGCGACTTCAGGCCCTCGCTCACCACATAGCCGAAGGCCGTCGCGAGCGGCGCGAGCAGCGCCAGCGCCATCGCGTCGCCCGAGCCCCGGCGGGCCCGCCACCAGCCGGCCGCGAACAGCACCCCGAAGAGCAGCAGCCCGAGTTCCGTCCACACCTCCGCCAGTTGCTGGAACCAGTGCGGGGTGGAGTGGGCGAAATCCGTGATGTCGAGATACAGGCCGTCGGAGAGGGCAGGGAGGTTGTCCATGGTCGTCGACGTTAACCGGCATACGGAGTGCTGCGCTCCACACCAAGGGCCAGGACCGCCCTCGACGAAAGTAGGGGGTGGGGCGACAGGCCCCGGTACGAGCGGTCCCGTCCGGTGGTTCCCGGCCCGGCCGGGATGTGATCATCGGCAAAACTTGGTGCCTGGGGCGGCGGGTGGGGCGGGAGTCGGCCGCGATCTCTCGTAAGGTTCGTGGCGTGGGATCTCTGCGCAATCCGGTCGGGCCGCTTCCCTCCTCCATCTACTGGCGTCGGAGGGCCGTGGCGCTGTGCCTGGTTGCCCTCCTCGCGCTGATCGCCCTCTGGGCCGTCACTTCCGGTGGTGGGCAAGGGAAGAAGCCGAACGACTCCGCCAACGGCTCTTCTCCCGCGCCCTCGATCACCCCCGGGCCCTCCGGCACCGGTCCGGCGATCAGTCAAAAGCCGGGCGGACGCGACGAGTCGGCCACCGGCGGTGACGGCGCGGGCGGCGACGGTACCGGCGGCGACGCGGGTACGGACCCCGGGACGGGTGCGGACGCGGGCACGGACGCGGGGACCACGACCGCCGGCAAGAACGGGGACACCGACGGATCCGGCGGCGACGGCGGCGCGGGGACGGGTGCGGGACAGCGGGTTCCGGCCAATTCTCCGCTGCCGAACTGCGCTCCCGGGGCACTGCAGTTGAGCCTGCGGAGCACGAAGGTCAGCTACGAGCCGGGCGAGAAGCCGCGCTTCCACCTGGTCGTCAAGAACACCTCCGCGACCGCCTGCAAGGCCGATCTCGGCCCGGCGAACGCGGTGTTGACGATCAGTGACACCAAGAGCGCCGACCTCTGGTCGTCGAAGGACTGCCCCCGCCCGGCCGGCCCGCTGCTCCTGAAGCTCCCCGCGCAGTCGACGATCACGCACACCGTGGAGTGGGACCGCAGGCGGAGCGCCCCGAACTGCGCGACCGCCCCGGCGGGCCAGGTCGGCCCGGGCACCTACCTGGTGGAGGCGGCGATGCCGGGCGTGAAGGTGCTGCCGGCGTCGTTCACGCTGGCCAAGGACTGACGGGGAACGCCTGCCGCCTGCCGCAGGCGCCGGCCGCACACGCCTGCCGCACGCGCCGACCGCAGGCGCCGACCGCAGGCGCCGACCGCACGCACGGGCCGCACGCACGGGCCGCACACGCCTGCCGCACACGCGGGGCGCAGGCGCCGGCCGGAGGAGCCGTACCGCTAGACGTACCGCTCCAGGATCGAGGACTCCGCGAGCCGCGAGAGTCCCTCGCGGACGCTGCGCGCCCGGGCCTCGCCGACGCCGTCCACGGTCTGGAGGTCGTCCACGCTCGCCGCGAGCAGCTTCTGCAGCCCGCCGAAGTGCTCCACGAGCCGCTCGATGATCGCGCCCGGCAGCCGCGGCACCTTGGCGAGCAGCCGGTAGCCGCGCGGCGAGACCGCGGAGTCCAGCGTCTCGGGGGAGCCGCTGTAGCCGAGCGCCCGCGCCACTATGGGCAGTTCGAGGAGCTCGGCGTGGGTCAGCGCGTCCAGCTCGGTGAGCGCCTCGGCGACCGTGCGGGAGCGCTTGGCGGTGGGCTCGGGCACGTAGTCCCGGATGACCAGCTCGCGCTCCGGCTCCACGCCCGCGATCAGCTCGTCGAGCTGGAGGGAGAGCAGCCGGCCGTCGGTGCCGAGCTCCACCACGTACTCGGCGATCTCGGTGGCGATCCGGCGGACCATCTCCAGGCGCTGGGCGACGGCGGTGACGTCCCGGACGGTGACCAGGTCCTCGATCTCCAGGGCGGAGAGCGTGCCGGCCACCTCGTCGAGCCGGAGCTTGTACCGCTCCAGGGTGGCGAGCGCCTGGTTCGCGCGGGACAGGATCGCCGCCGACTCCTCCAGGACGCGCCGCTCGCCGTTGACGTACAGCGCGATCAGCCGCATCGACTGGGAGACCGAGACCACAGGGAAGCCGCACTGCTTGGAGACCCGGTCCGCGGTGCGGTGCCGGGTGCCGGTCTCCTCGGTGTGGATGGACGCGTCCGGGACCAGCTGCACGCCGGCCCGGAGGATCTTGCTGATGTCCTTGTCGAGGACGATCGCCCCGTCCAGCTTGCACAGCTCGCGCAGCCGGGTCGCCGTGAAGTCGACGTCGATGACGAATCCGCCGGTGCACATCGACTCGACGGTCCTGTCCATGCCGAGGACGATCAGGCCGCCGGTGTTGCCGCGGAGGATGCGCTCCAGACCGTCGCGGAGGGCGGTGCCGGGGGCGACGGCGCTGAGCGACGCACGCATCAGTGCCTCGTTGTCCTTGGCTGCCACTGCACTCCTCCGGCTCGTACGGATGGGCGAGACCAGGGCAAAGTCTAGCGACACCACCCCGCCGCCCTCCCCCGCGCGCCGAGGGGGAGGCCCGGGGCGGGCCCCACGCCTGCCCCTTACCTCTCCCCGCGAGGGTCCGCTTACCCCTCCTCGGGCGTACGGGTCCGGCGGCCGCGCGGCAGCACCCGCAGCGCGTCTCCCATGTCGGCGACCTCGGTCACCTTCATGCCCGCGGGGACCTTGCCGGGGTCGGCCGGGACCAGCGCGTGGGTGAAGCCCAGCCGGTGCGCCTCGGCGAGCCGGCGCTGGACGCCGGTGACCCGGCGGACCTCGCCCGCGAGGCCGACCTCGCCGATCGCGACCAGGTTCTTCGGCAGCGGGGTGTCGCTGGCGGCGGAGGCCAGCGCGAGGGCGATGGCGAGGTCGGCGGCGGGCTCGGAGAGCTTCACGCCGCCCACGGTCGCGCTGTAGATGTCCCGCTTGCCCAGCGCGCTGATCCGGCCCCGCTGCTCCAGGACGGCCAGCATCATCGAGACCCGGGAGGTCTCCAGGCCCGAGGTGGTGCGGCGCGGCGAGGGGATCTGGGAGTCCACGGTCAGCGCCTGGACCTCGGCGACCAGCGGCCGGCGGCCCTCCAGGGTGACGGTCAGACAGGTGCCGGGCACGGCCGTGTCGCGGCGGGTCAGGAAGAGCCCCGAGGGGTCGGCGAGTCCGGTGATGCCCTCGTCGTGCAGCTCGAAGCAGCCGACCTCGTCGGTCGCCCCGTACCGGTTCTTCACGCCGCGGACCAGGCGGAGCCGGGCGTGCCGGTCGCCCTCGAAGTGCAGCACCACGTCGACCAGGTGCTCCAGGAGCCGGGGGCCGGCGATGGCGCCGTCCTTGGTGACGTGGCCGACCAGCAGGGTGGACATGCCCCGCTCCTTCGAGGCCCGGATCAGCGCGCCGGCGACCTCGCGGACCTGGGCCATGCCGCCGGGGGCGCCGTCGATCTCGGGGGAGGCGACGGTCTGCACCGAGTCCAGGATCAGCAGCGAGGGCTTGACCTCGTCCAGGTGTCCCAGGACGGCGGAGAGGTCGGTCTCGGCCGCCAGGTAGAGGTGGTCGCTGAGCGCGTTGATCCGGTCCGCGCGGAGCCGGACCTGGCTCGCGGACTCCTCGCCCGTCACGTACAGCGTGCGGTGCTGGTCGCTGGCGGCCTTCGCGGCGACGTCGAGCAGCAGCGTGGACTTGCCGACGCCCGGCTCCCCGGCGAGCAGCACGACCGCCCCGGGCACGAGGCCGCCGCCGAGCACCCGGTCCAGCTCGTCGACGCCGGTGGTCCGGGCGGTCGCCTGCCGCCCGTCGACCTGGGCGATGGGCAGCGCGGCGGTGGACACCCGCCCGGCGGCGGTGGTCCGCACGGCGGGCGCGCCGTACTCCTCGACCGTCCCCCATGCCTGGCATTCGGGGCAGCGGCCGAGCCACTTGGCGGTCTGCCAGCCGCACTCGGTGCAGCGGTAGGACGGCCGGTCCTTGGCGGTTTTCGTACGGGCAGCCATGCGCCACACCGTAGCGGCCGCCACTGACAGCGCGGGCGGAGCGCGGTCGGGCGGCGGCCGGCCCGGCGGCCTGGCCGCCGAAAACCGGGCGGACTCCTTGGTTCCTGTACCCCTTCGAGCGATAGCTTCACCCGTACGGATTAAAAGTGTGCAAGCGGTACGAAGACCCCCCGCCCCGCTGCCTACGGTCGCCCAGTGACGAGCAGCAGGCTGGATTCCCCCACCCGAACCACCGATGGCCCCCGCACCCTCGGTCAGCGGCCGCCCGCGCGCTACGAGGAGTATCTGGACGGCCTGTTCACCTACTGCCTCTCGGTGCTGTGCGACCACGACACGGCCACCGCCGTCCTCGGCGACGTCCTCGCCATCGCCGAGCGCCACCACGGCCGCTGCCCCTCCGACGAGGGCGGCCGCCGGGCCTGGCTCTACGCCCTCGCCCGCTGGGCCTGTCTGCGCAGCCTCGGCGAGCAGCGCCGCAGGAGGCAGGGCGCCCACACCGGGCGGCCCGCGGTCGCCGCGCCCGCGCCGCCCCGGGTGTCGCCGCAGCTCGCCGAGCGCCGCCGGCTCGAACTGGCCGCGCTCGCCTGGCCCGAGGCCGCCGGCACCACCCCGGAGCAGCGCGAGGCCCTGGAGCTGGCCGTCCGGCACGGGCTCGGGCACCGGGAGCTGGCCGTGGTGCTCTCCCTGGACCCGCTCGCCGCCCGCGAGCTGCTCTCCTCCGCCGCCTGCGAGGTGGAGCGCACCCGGGCCGCCCTGGCGGTCGTCGAGACGGGCGACTGCCCGACCGTGGCCGGGCTCACCGGCGACCACCAGGTGCTGCTCTCCGCGGCGCTGCGGGCCGAACTGGTCCGGCACGTCGACGACTGCCCCCGCTGCCGCAAGGCGGCCGAGCGGGCGGGCGCGGGCGGGCCCTGGCCGGGCGCGGCGGGCGCGGCGGCGGGCCGGCCGGGACGGCTGCCGCTGGTGGAGGCGCCGCGGGCCGCCGCCTACGTGGCGATGCTGCACGTGCCGCGGGCCCGGGCCGGCGCCCCGCGCTTCGGGCCGACCGGCTTCCCCCTGGACCCCAAGGACCACGCGGCCCGCCGCGACCGGATGCGCGCCCGGGCCGTCACCACCACGGTGGTCGCCGCGGTCGTCGCCGCCCCGGTGCTCGCGCTGTGGGGCTCGTACCGCGGCACGCCGGAGGTGGGGGAGGGGCAGGACGGGTCCCGGGTCAGCGCGCGGGAGGCGGACGAGCCGGGCGGCGCGCAGGGCGCGGGCACCGGCGGCCGTCCGTACGAGCGCTACGAGAACGCGGGCAACGCCCGCACCACCCCCGACCCCCGGTTCACCCGCGGCAGCCGTTCGCCGGACGTCTCGGTCGAGGTGATCAGCCCCGGCGCGCCCGCCACCCCGACGCTGCCCGGGCGGCCGGCACCCGCGCGGATCACGGTCGACGCGCGCGGCAGCGGGGCGACGACCCTGCTGACCCTCACCAACGAGGGCGGCGCTCCCGGCGTCTGGTCGCTGTGGTCGGACGCCCCGTGGCTGTACGTGAGCCAGGCCTCCGGCACGCTGCGCCCGGGCGAGTCGGTCACGGTCCGGATCTCCGTCGACCGCTCCCGCGAACCGGCCGGCGCCTGGAGCGCCCGGGTCGGCGTCGACCCCTCGGGCGCGGTGCTGCGCATCGACGGCTACGGGGCGACGCCGCCGCCCGCCACGACCCGGCCCGGCACCCCGGGGACGCCCGAGCCGACCACGGAGCCGACGACCGGGCCGACGAGCCAGCCGCCGACCACGGAGCCCACCACGGAGCCGACCACCGAGCCCCCCACCACGGAGCCGACGACGGAGCCGACGCCCGAACCCACCGCCTCGGACGGCGGGACCCCGAGCCAGGACCCGGGGCCGTCCGCCCCGCAGTGAACCCCGCCGGCCGCGCCGGCTACTTCGGGTCGGCCGGGTGCGGCGCCACCAGCGGCAGCTGGGAGGCCAGCCGCGCCTCGCACAGGCCGACGAGGACCTCGTACGCGGCCTCGCCCATCATCTCGACCAGCTCGGGCCGGTACGAGACGTAGACCGGCTCGCCGCCCACGTGCGCCGAGGTGGCCGTCGTGCAGTACCAGTGCAGGTCGTGGCCGCCGGGACCCCAGCCGCGCCGGTCGTACTCGCCGATCGACACCTGGAGGACCTTGGTGTCGTCGGGGCGGTCGATCCAGTCGTACGTCCGGCGCACCGGCAGCTGCCAGCAGACGTCCGGCTTGGTCTCCAGCGGCTCCCGGCCCTCCTGCACCGCCAGGATGTGCAGCGAGCAGCCCGCGCCGCCGGCGAAGCCGGGACGGTTCTGGAAGATGCAGGAGCCCTGCCAGCGGCGGGTCTGCCGGTCGCCGTCCTCGTCGAGCTGGACCCAGCCCGTCTCCGTGCCCACGCCGTGGAACTGCCACAGCTCCGGCGTCAGCCGGTCCACGTACCCGGCGACCCGCTTCTCGTCGTCCTCGTCGGAGAAGTGCGCGCCGAGCGTGCAGCAGCCGTCGTCCGCCCGGCCCTCCTGGATGCCCTGGCAGCCGTTGCCGAAGATGCAGGTCCAGCGGGAGGTGAGCCAGGTCAGGTCGCAGCGGTAGACCTGCTCCTCGTCGTCCGGGTCGGGGAACTCCACCCAGGCGCGCGGGAAGTCGAGCCCCTTCTCGTCGGGCTCGGCGCTCCCGCCGTTCCTGGCGCCCTTCTTCCCGACCTTCACGGACTTGGCCGCGTGCGCGGCCCGCACGGCCTTCGCGGCGCTCTCGTCGGCACTGTCTTTGCCCGGCTTCGCCTTTTTCGTCTTTGGCACAACGCCAAGCGTATGCGGGCGCGCGCAGTAGCGTTCCGTCCATGAGACTCGGAGTCCTCGACGTCGGTTCGAACACAGTGCACCTGCTGGTGGTGGACGCCCATCCCGGCGCCCGTCCGCTGCCCGCCCACTCCCACAAGGCCGAGCTGCGCCTCGCCGAGCTCCTCGACGAGCACGGCGCCATCGCGGACGCGGGGGTCGAGCGGCTCATCGCCACGGTCCGCGACGCGCTCACGGCCGCCGAGGACAAGGGCTGCGAGGAGGTGCTGCCGTTCGCGACCTCGGCGGTGCGCGAGGCCAGTAACGCCGACGAGGTCCTCGCCCGGGTCGAGGCGGAGACCGGGATCGCGCTCCAGGTCCTCACCGGCGAGGAGGAGGCCCGGCTCACCTTCCTCGCCGCCCGCCGCTGGTTCGGCTGGTCCGCGGGCAAGCTGTTCCTCCTGGACATCGGCGGCGGCTCGCTGGAGGTCGCCTCCGGCATCGACGAGGAGCCCGACACTGCGGTGTCCCTGCCGCTCGGCGCGGGCCGCCTCACCGCGGGCTGGCTGCCGGGCGATCCGGCGGACACGGCCGACGTGAAGGCGCTGCGCCGCCACGTGCGGGCGCAGATCGCGCGGACGGTCGGCGAGTTCAGCCGCTTCGGCCGCCCCGACCACGTCGTGGCCACCTCCAAGACCTTCAAGCAGCTGGCCCGGATCGCCGGCGCCCCCGGTTCGGGCTTCGGCCTGTACGTCCAGCGGACGCTGTCCCGCAAGGCCCTGGAGGAGTGGGTCCCGCGGCTGGCCGCCATGACCGTCGCCGAGCGTTCCGCGCTGCCCGGCGTCTCCGAGGGCCGCGCCGCGCAGCTCCTGGCGGGCGCCCTGGTCGCGGAGGGCGCGATGGACCTGTTCGGCGTCGAGGAGCTGGAGATCTGCCCCTGGGCCCTGCGCGAGGGCGTGATCCTGCGCCGCCTGGACCACCTGCCGGACGAGCTGTAGGAGGGCCGGGCGCGGGGCGCCGGCGGGGTGACCGGAAGCACGGGCGCGGGGCGCCGGCGGGGTGACCGGAACCACCTCCCGGTCCTCCGGCCCGCCCCGTACCCTGTCTCCGTGGCAGAACCAGCGGTGCGCGTCCCGGATGCGAAGGTCGCCCTGTCGACGGCCTCGGTGTATCCGGAGTCGACGGCGACGGCCTTCGAGGTCGCCGCGCGCCTCGGGTACGACGGGGTCGAGGTCATGGTGTGGACCGATCCGGTCAGCCAGGACATCGAGGCGCTGCGGCGCCTGTCGGACTATCACCAGGTCCCGGTCCTCGCCGTCCACGCCCCCTGTCTGCTCATCACCCAGCGGGTCTGGTCCACCGATCCGTGGGTCAAGCTGCAGCGCGCCCGGGCGGCGGCGGAGAAGCTGGGCGCGTCGACGGTCGTCGTCCACCCGCCGTTCCGCTGGCAGCGCCAGTACGCGCGCGACTTCGTGACCGGCATCTGGCGGATGGCCGACGAGACGGACGTCCGCTTCGCCGTCGAGAACATGTACCCGTGGCGGTACAAGGACCGCGAGATGCTCGCGTACGCCCCCGAGTGGGACGTCACCAAGGACGACTACCGGCACTTCACCGTGGACCTCTCGCACACGGCGACCGCCCGCACCGACGCCCTCGCCATGGTCGACCGCATGGGCGACCGGCTGGGCCACGTGCACCTCGCGGACGGCCGGGGTTCGGCCAAGGACGAGCACCTGGTCCCGGGGCGCGGCACCCAGCCGTGCGCGGAGCTGCTGGAGGGCCTGGCCCACAGCGGCTACGACGGGCACGTCGTCATCGAGGTCAACACCCGCCGGGCGATGTCCTCCGCCGAACGCGAGGCCGACCTCGCCGAGGCGCTGGCCTTCACCCGGCTCCACCTGGCCGCCGCCCGGTCCGGCAAGGCCCCCCGCCCGTGACGGAACCGTCCCCCCGGCGGCGCGGCCGCCCCTCCCGTGCGTCCGCCGACTCCGCGCCGGGCGCGCGCGAGCGGATCCTGGAGGCGGCCCGGACGCAGTTCGCCGAGCGGGGCTACGACAAGACGTCGGTGCGCGGGATCGCGAAGGCGGCGGCGGTCGACCCGGCGCTGGTGCACCACTACTTCGGGACGAAGGACGAGGTCTTCGCGGCGGCGATCGAGGTCTCCTTCGAGCCGGCGACGGCGATCCCGCAGATCGTCGGCGGCCCGCGCGACGCGATCGGCGAGCGGCTGGCCCGCTTCTTCATCTCGGTGTGGGAGAACCCGGCGACCCGGGCCCCGCTGCTCGCCGTGGTGCGGTCCGCGCTGACCCACGAGGCGGCGGCGAAGGTGCTGCGCGGCTTCGTGCTGCGGCGGCTGCTGGAGCGGATCGCCGCCGAGCTGGACGTGCCGGACCCGAAGCTGCGGGCGGAGCTCGCGGCCTCGCACATGATCGGGATCGCGATCCTGCGGTACGTGATCCAGGTCGAGCCGCTGGCCTCCGTGGACCCCGAGGAGATCGTCGCCCAGGTGTCCCCGACGCTCCAGCGGTACCTGACCGAACACTGAACAGCCGTCCCGCATGGCGGACAGCATGTCCAGATCTTGGAGTCGGGGCGTACGCTCGACTGCAAGCACACCCGTCACCGGAGGAGCGAGCGACGATGCCCGAGCTGAGGTCCCGCACTGTCACCCACGGCCGCAACATGGCGGGCGCCCGCGCCCTTATGCGTGCCTCCGGTGTACCGGGCGCCGACATCGGCCGGAAGCCGATCATCGCCGTGGCCAACTCCTTCACCGAGTTCGTCCCCGGCCACACCCACCTCCAGCCGGTGGGCCGGATCGTCTCCGAGGCCATCACCGCCGCCGGCGGCATCGCCCGCGAGTTCAACACGATCGCCGTCGACGACGGCATCGCCATGGGCCACGGCGGCATGCTCTACAGCCTGCCCTCCCGCGACCTGATCGCCGACAGCGTGGAGTACATGGTCGAGGCGCACTGCGCCGACGCCCTGATCTGCATCTCCAACTGCGACAAGATCACCCCGGGCATGCTGATGGCCGCCCTGCGCCTCAACATCCCGACCGTCTTCGTCTCCGGCGGCCCGATGGAGTCCGGCCGGGCGACCCTCGTCGACGGCACGGTCCGCACCCTCGACCTGGTCGACGCGATCTCCGAGGCCGTCAACGACAAGGTCTCCGACGAGGACATCCTCCGCATCGAGGAGAACGCCTGCCCGACCTGCGGGTCCTGTTCCGGCATGTTCACCGCCAACTCGATGAACTGCCTGACCGAGGCGATCGGCCTCTCCCTCCCCGGCAACGGCTCCGTCCTCGCCACCCACACCGCCCGCCGCGCCCTCTACGAGAACGCGGCCCGCACGGTCGTCGACATCACCCGTCGCTACTACGACGAGGACGACGCGTCGGTCCTGCCGCGCAACATCGCCACCCGTGCGGCCTTCGAGAACGCCATGGCCCTCGACATCGCCATGGGCGGCTCCACCAACACGATCCTGCACCTGCTCGCCGCCGCCCAGGAGGCCGAGCTGGACTACGGCCTGAGCGACATGAACGAGGTCTCGCGCCGGGTGCCCTGCCTGGCCAAGGTCGCCCCGAACGTCGCCCCCCGCGGCACGTACTACATGGAGGACGTGCACCGCGCCGGCGGCATCCCCGCGATCCTGGGCGAGCTCTACCGCGCCGGGCTGCTGAACGAGGACGTCCACGCGGTCCACTCCCGCTCCATCAAGGAGTGGCTGGACGCCTGGGACGTGCGCGGCGGTGCCGCCTCCGAGGAGGCCGTCGAGCTCTTCCACGCCGCCCCCGGCTGCGTGCGCTCCGCCGAGGCCTTCTCGCAGTCCGAGCGCTGGGACTCGCTCGACGTGGACGCGGCCGCCGGCTGCATCCGCGACGCGGCCCACGCGTACTCCAAGGACGGCGGCCTCGCCGTGCTGCGCGGCAACATCGCCGTCGACGGCTGCGTGGTGAAGACGGCCGGCGTCGACGAGTCGATCTGGACCTTCGAGGGCCCCGCGGTCGTCTGCGAGTCGCAGGAGGAGGCCGTCGAGAAGATCCTGAACAAGCGGGTCAAGGACGGCGACGTGGTCGTCATCCGCTACGAGGGCCCCAAGGGCGGCCCCGGCATGCAGGAGATGCTCTACCCGACCTCCTTCCTCAAGGGCCGCGGCCTGGGCAAGACCTGCGCCCTGGTGACCGACGGGCGCTTCTCCGGCGGCACCTCGGGCCTGTCCATCGGCCACGCCTCCCCGGAGGCGGCCTCGGGCGGCACGATCGCCCTGGTCGAGGACGGCGACCGGATCCGCATCGACATCCCGAACCGTTCGATCGACCTGCTCGTCGACGAGGCCACCCTGGCCGCCCGCCGCGAGGCGATGAACGGCGTGTACGCGCCGAAGAACCGCGAGCGCAAGGTCTCCGCGGCGCTGCGCGCGTACGCGGCGATGGCGACGAGCGCCGACAAGGGCGCGGTCCGGGACGTGTCGAAGCTGGGCTGAACGGCCGGATGAGGAAGGGCGGGACCCCTCGGGGTCCCGCCCTTCCTCGTGCCCGGCACCGGGTCACCAGGCCGCGGGGTCCTTCGCGTCGACCGCGAAGACCGACCCGTCGGGCGCCGTCCCGAAGACCCGGCCTTCGGCGGCGACCGGCGCGGGCACCGACGGGGCGTAGGTGAGCCGCCCGTCGCGCAGCCGGGGCGCGGTGGCGCCGAGCAGGGTGCCGCGCGCGGTGTCGACGGCGAGCAGCCGCCCGTCGGAGGAGGACAGGTACAGCCGGTGCGCCGCGGTGTCGAGGACGGGCGGGGAGACGTTGGAGGTGCCCGTCTCCAGTTCCCACAGCACCCGCCCGCGCGCGGCCGAGGTGTCCATGGCGGTGAGCCGTCCGGCGGGCGTCAGCACGTAGGCGGTGTCGCCGTGCAGGACGAGGTACGGCTCGTTGACGACGTACGCCAGCGGCACCCGCCGTACGGCACGGGCCGAGGGGTCGTAGCGCACCAGGGCGTCGGCGCGTCCGGTCCGGTCGGCGGAGAGCAGCACGACGGTGCCGCCGGGGGCGGTGCCGACGGCGGTGAGCATCCCGGTCAGGCGCTTCTGCCAGACGACCTCGCCGGAGCGCGGCCGGACGGCGGTGACGCGGGTGTGGGTGCCGTCGGTGAGCGCCTCGGAGACGGTGAGCAGGCCGGTGGCGGGGTCGTACGGGCCCGGTACGGGGAAGTGGTGGCCGGGCAGCGAGCGGTGCCACAGCTCGCGTCCGGTGATGCCGTCGAGGCCGCGCAGGGTCGGGCTGCCGTCGGAGAGCACCAGGGCGTCGCCGGCGGCGGTGAACCGTTCGGGACGGGCGGCGGCCTTGCGGCGCCAGCCCGGAGTGCCGTCGGCGGGCGCGTAGGTGCGCAGCTCGCCGGTGGCGGTGGCGGCGGCGAGCGGGCCGCCGGTGAGCGGCGCCGGGGCCTGCGGGCCGATCAGGTCGGCCGGTCCGGGGTGCGACCAGGCGACCTTGCCGGTGGCGGGGTCGAGCCGGGCGGCGCCGACGCCGCGGCCCGCGCAGTACAGGGCGCCGCCGCTGTGGGTGCAGGACGGCGCCGCGGGGTCGGCGTCCTTCGTCAGCACGGTCCGCCAGCCGCTGAAGGTGTCGGTGGCCTCGGCCGGGGGCCGGGGCGCGGGCGCTTCCCGCTGGGCGAGGACGGCGACGGTGCCGCCCGTCGCGAGCAGCAGCGCGACGCCGAGGGCGAGCGGCAGCCGCCTGCGCCGGCGGCGCGGGGGAGCGGGGGCCCGCACGGGCGTCGCGGCGTCCCAGGAGGGGGCCGGTCCGGACGGCACGGGTGCGGCGGCGGGCCTGCGCTGGGCCGGTATGAAGGCGGCGGCGTCGTAGGAGGGGGGCTTGAGCGCCGCCATGATCTCGGCGGGTCCCGGCCGCTCGGCCGGCTCCTTGGCGAGGCAGCGGGCCACCAGCGGCGCGAGCTCCTCGGGGACGCCGCTCAGGTCGGGCTCGTCGTGGACGACCTGGTACGCCACGATGTACGGGCTGTCCGAGTCGAAGGGCCCGTGGCCGGTGGCCGCGTGCACGAGGACCGACCCGAGGGCGAAGACGTCCGCCGCGGGCCCGACCTCGCGGGGGCGCTGGAACTGCTCGGGCGCCATGAAGGGCGGTGAGCCGATCAGCTTGCCGGTCTCCGTGTGCAGGTCGCTGTCGACGGGCCGCGAGATGCCGAAGTCGATGACCTTGGGGCCGGAGTCGGTGAGCAGGACGTTGCTCGGCTTCAGGTCCCGGTGCACCACCCCGGCCCGGTGGATGTCGCGCAGCGCCTCGGCGAGCCCGGCCGTCAGCCGGCGCAGCTCGGCGGGGGACAGCGGGCCGCTCCGCTTCACCTGGTCGGCGAGCGTGGGCCCGGGGACGTAGAGGGTCGCCATCCAGGGGCGTACGGCGTCGGGGTCGGCGTCCACGACGGGGGCGGTGAAGGCGCCGCTGACCCGGCGCGCGGCGGCGACCTCCTGGCGGAAACGCGCTCTGAACTCGGGGTCCTCCGCGTACTGTGCGTGCACCACCTTGACCGCGAGCCGCAGCCCGGAGGCGGAGGTGGCGAGGTGGACCACGCCCATTCCACCGGCGCCGAGAGTGGCTTGGAGCCGGTACTCGCCCGCGTACTCGGGCCCTTCCGCTTCCCGGTCCGCACCGGTACTGCGCAACGGCGGCATCGCCGACCCCCGTGGGTTCCCCGTCCGAATCGCGCGCGTGCGCGACGCACGGAGCCTAGTCGATGGTGGCGCCGAAGTCGGTGGGGCTTGCTAGCCTGCGCGTCGCGGAGAGTGAATCTCGGCGGAGCGCTTTTGCGTCAACGGGGGAGTTTGCGATGAGCACCGAATCGGCCTCGGCCACCACCGTCCGGTACGCGGTCGCCCCGGGCACCCGGCTCAACGTCCGTTCGGGCCCGGGCACCCAGTACCCGGTCGTCCGTTCGCTGGCGGTGGGCAGCACCGTGGCGATCTACTGCCAGTGCCCCGGCACCTGGGTCACCGGCCCGTACGGCACCACCAACGTCTGGGACAACATCGCGCCGGGCGAGTACGCCTCCGACGCGTACATCCACACCGGCAGCGACGGCTACGTGACCCGCCGCTGCGGCTAGGCCGTGCGGTCCGGATCGGGCCCGGCCCCTCCCGGGACAAGAGGGGCATAAGGGCTCACCCCTTTCCGTCACCCGCCGGGGATAATCGATTCCGTGAGCGACGAGAACCGCACCCCCGCCGGACCCCAGCCCGAGGAGATCCGTTTCTTCGGCACGAGCTGGGTCGACCACAGCGACGGCTACGGGCTGCGCCGCGCCGGCCTCGCCGCCGGCGCGCTGCTCGCCGCCGTCGCGGGCTGCTTCGTGCTGCGCTTCGCGTACCAGGGACTGGTGATCGCGGAGGTCGGCGGCTTCGTCAACACGCTGGTCGTCGTGATGTTCGCGGTCTGCAGCGCGATCGCCTTCCGCAAGACCTGGGAGGGCTTCGGCCGCCGCCCCGCCGACCAGGCCCGCGAGGACTCGCTGCGCAGCCTGAAGGCCATCGGCTTCATCGGCAGCCTCCTCGCGTACGCCGTCCGCTGCCTGACCGAGGCCCCCGGCGAGAAGCTCCGCCGCACGGAGTACGAGGCGGACCTCGCCCGGTTCGAGAAGCGCCGCGCGCGCAGCACGGGCAACCCGAGCGGGCGCAAGAAGAAGGGCTGACCGCCCGGGGACTAGCCAAAGGGATCGGCCCGGAGCATTATTCATCACATGATGAATAAGACGGGTGGTGCCGGCGACCCCACCGGCACCGGTGCCATCGTCGCCTCCGGCCTCACCGTCGTCCGAGGCGACCGCACCGTCCTGCGCGGCCTCGACTTCACCGTCCCGCCCGGCCGGATCACCGGCCTCCTCGGCCCCTCCGGCTGCGGCAAGACCACGCTCATGCGCGCGATCGTCGGCACCCAGGCCAAGGTCACCGGCACCCTCGACGTCCTCGGCCGCCCCGCCGGAGACCCCGCCCTGCGCCCCCGCATCGGCTACGTCACCCAGGCCCCGTCCGTCTACGACGACCTCACCGTCCGCCAGAACCTCGACTACTTCGCCGCCGTCCTGCTGCCCGGCCGCGCCCGCCGCGCCGACCGCCGCGCCGCCGTCGAGCGCACCCTCGCCGACGTCGACCTGACGAGCCACGCCGACTCGCTCGCCGGCCGCCTCTCCGGCGGCCAGCGCAGCCGCGTCTCGCTCGCCGTCGCCCTCCTCGGCACGCCCGAGCTGCTCGTCCTCGACGAACCCACCGTCGGCCTCGACCCCGTCCTCCGCCGCGACCTGTGGGACCTCTTCCACCGCATCGCCGCCGACCGGGGCACCACGATCCTGGTCTCCTCCCACGTCATGGACGAGGCCGAGCGCTGCCACCGGCTGCTCCTGCTCCGCGCCGGCGAACTCCTCGCCGAGGACACCCCGGAAGCACTCCGCCACCGCAACGACACCGCCACCGTCGAGGACGCCTTCCTCCGCCTCGTCGACGCCGCAACGGCCCGCGCGGCGGCCCCCGGGGTGGCGGCGGCCCCCGGGGTGGCGACGGCCCCCGCGGTGGCGGTGGCCTCGGCCACCTCCGTGGCCCCCGCCGCCCCCGGCACCAACGCGGCCCCCAGCGCCTCCGCCGAGACCACCTCCCCCGACGGCTCCGCCGTCCCCGCCGAGGAGCCCCGCCCATGAGCAGCGCCCGCACCCTCGCCACCGCCGCCCGCGTCCTGCGCCAGCTGCGCCACGACCCGCGCTCGATCGCCCTGATGCTCCTCGTGCCGTGCGTGATGCTCTTCCTGCTGCGTTACGTCTTCGACGGCAGCCCACGGACCTTCGACGGGATCGGCGCCTCGCTGCTCGGCATCTTCCCGCTCATCACCATGTTCCTGGTGACCTCCATCGCCACCCTGCGCGAACGCACCTCCGGCACCCTCGAACGCCTCCTCGCCATGCCCCTCGGCAAGGGCGACCTCATCGCCGGCTACGCCCTCGCCTTCGGCCTGGTCGCCGTCGTCCAGTCCGTCCTCGCCACCGGCCTCGCCGTCCGGTTCCTCGGCCTCGACGTCGTCGGCTCCCCCTGGCTGCTGCTCCTGGTCGCCCTGCTCGACGCCCTCCTGGGCACCGCCCTCGGCCTCTTCGTCTCGGCCTTCGCCGCCTCCGAGTTCCAGGCCGTCCAGTTCATGCCGGCCGTGATCTTCCCCCAGCTGCTGCTCTGCGGCCTGTTCACCCCGCGCGACCGCATGGCCCCCGCCCTCGAAGCCCTCTCCGACGTGCTCCCCATGTCGTACGCCGTCGACGGCATGAACCAGGTCCTGCACCACACCGACGTCACCGCCCCCTTCGTCCGCGACGCCCTGATCGTCGCCGGCTGCGCCGTGCTCGTCCTCGGACTCGGCGCCGCCACCCTCCGCCGCCGCACCGCGTGACCGCCCCTCGGACAAGCACCGCACCGACCCCCGCCCCGGTGCGAGGATGTCCCGCAGACGCACGCACAGGCCCCTCCGGCGAGGTGAAAGACCCATGACCCAGACCGTCGCAGTCCTCGGCACCGGCAAGATCGGCGAGGCACTCCTCAGCGGCATGATCCGCGCCGGCTGGCGCCCCGCCCACCTCCTCGTCACCGCCCGCCGCACCGAACGGGCCGAGGAACTGCACGCCCGCTACGGCGTCGAGGCCGTCAGCAACGCCGACGCCGCCAAGCGCGCCGACATCCTCATCCTCGCCGTGAAGCCCCAGGACATGGGCCGCCTCCTCGACGAGCTCGCCCCCCCACGTCGCCGCCGACCGCCTGGTCATCAGCGCCGCGGCCGGCATCCCCACCGCCTTCATCGAGGAGCGCCTGGCCACCGGCACCCCCGTCGTCCGGGTCATGCCCAACACGCCCGTCCTCGTCGACGAGGGCATGTCCGTGATCTCCGCCGGCAGCCACGCCACCCACGCCCACCTCGTCCACACCGAGGAGATCTTCGGCGGCGTCGGGAAGACCCTGCGCGTCCCGGAGTCCCAGCAGGACGCCGCCACCGCGCTCTCCGGCTCCGGCCCGGCGTACTTCTACTACCTCGTCGAGGCCATGACCGACGCCGGCATCCTCCTCGGCCTGCCCCGCGCCCAGGCCCACGACCTGATCGTCCAGGCCGCGATCGGCGCCGCCGTGATGCTCCGCGACAGCGGCGAACACCCCGTCAAGCTCCGCGAGGCCGTCACCTCCCCGGCCGGCACCACCATCAGCGCCATCCGCGAGCTGGAGAACCACGGCGTACGGGCCGCCCTCATCGCCGCCCTGGAGGCCGCCCGCGACCGCAGCCGCGAGCTCGCCTCCGGCAACGGCTGAGCTACCCCGCCGACGTGCCCTTCAGCACGTCCTCCGTGCTCACGACCCGGGCGAACTGCCCGCCGTGCAGCGACACCGCCGTCGCCCGGGTCAGCTCCTCCGCCGTCTGCGTCCACCCGAACGGCCCGGCCAGGTCGAAGGTGTGCATCGCGTCCAGCGCGAACACCACGTCGAACCCCAGGTTGCCGCCCATCCGCGCGGTCGTCTCATTGCACATGTTCGTCTGGATCCCGACGACCACGATCTGCGCGACGTCCTCCCCGGTCAGCCAGACGTCCAGCGAGGGCTGCCCGTAGAACGCCGAGTTCACGTGCTTCGTCACCAGCAGCTCGCGCCCCCGCCCCTTCCCCCGCCGCTCCTCGACGAAGTCCTTGAAGGCGTTGCCCTCCGTCCCCGCCTTCAGCGGCGACCCGTCCCGCACCGAGTCGTGCCGCACGAACACGACCGGCCGCCCGGTCTCCTGCCACCGGTCGATCAGGGCCGCGATGTTCCCCTCCGCGTCCGGGTTGTCCCGCCGCCCCCAGAAACCCTCGTCCTCGAACCCCTTCTGTACGTCGATGACGACCAGCGCCGCGTTCTCTTCGATCTGCAAGCTCTCCATGCCCACGATCCTGGCCCACCCCCGTTCCCCGCCCCAGAGGGAGAAAAGCCAGCGATCGATGGTTAACTGCCAGGCATGCCGCCCACGTCGCCCGCGCAGCCCGCGTCGCCGCCCCAGCGCATCGCCCTCCTCGCCTTCCCCGGCATCCGGGCCTTCGACGTCTCCGTCATCACCGAGGTCTGGGGCACCGACCGCACCACCCGCGGCGTCCCGCCCTTCGCCCTCCACCGCGCCGCCGCCGACCCGGCCGCCCCCGTCCCCCTGCGCGGCGGCCTCACCCTCACCCCCGACCGCCCCCTCGACTGGCTGACCGGGCTCACCCCCGCCGACCTCGTCGTCGTCCCCGGCATCGAGGACCCGCACGCCGAACTCCCCGCCCCCGTCCTCGACGCCCTGCGCGCCGCCCACACCGGCGGCATCCCCGTCGCCGCCCTCTGCGCCGGGGCCTTCGTCCTCGCCCGGGCCGGCCTCCTCGACGGCCGCCGGGCCGTCACCCACTGGCAGCTCGCCCCCGAACTGGCCGCCCGCCACCCGGCCGTCCGGGTCGAACCCGAGGCCCTCTACGTCGAGGACACCGGCATCTGGACCTCGGCCGGCACCGCCGCCGGCATCGACCTCTGCCTCCACCTCGTCCGCACCGTCCACGGCGCCGAAGCCGCCGCGACCATCGCCCGCTCCATGGTCACCGCCCCCTTCCGCACCGGCACCCAGGCCCAGTTCATCGAGCACCCCACCCCGCGCGCCGACCGCGACGCCGACGCCCTCGCCGCCGTCCGGGCCCACGCCCTCGCCCACCTCGACCAGCCCCACACCGTCACGAGCCTCGCCGCCCGCGCCGGCATGTCCCCGCGCTCCTTCGCCCGCCACTTCCAGGCCACCACCGGCACCACCCCGCTCCACTGGCTCATCGGCCGCCGGGTGGCCGCCGCCCAGAAGCTCCTCGAACGCACCGACCACCCCCTCCCCGAGGTGGCCCGCCGCGCGGGCTTCGGCAGCGAGGTCACGATGCGCCAGCACTTCGCCTCGCACCTCGGCACCAGCCCGCGCGACTACCGCAACGCCTTCCGTCACACCGCCGGCAGCAGCCCGATCGCCCGGTAGGCCCGGTCCACCAGCGGCCGCGCCATCCCCCGCGCCCGCTCGGCCCCCGCCCGCAGCACCCCGTCGACGTACCCCGGATCCGCCGCCAGATCGGCATGCCGCTCCCGCACCGGCCGCAACAGCTCGACGACCGCCTCCGCCGTGTCCTTCTTCAGCGCGCCGTACGAGTCGTACCCGCCGGCCAGCGCGACCGGGTCCCCGCCCGTCGCCGCGGCCAGCAGATCGAGCAGATTGGCCACCCCCGGACCGGCCTCCCGGTCGTACACGACCTCCCGCCCGCTGTCCGTCACCGCCCGCATGACCTTCCGCCGCACCGTCTCCGCCTCGTCGAGCAGATAGACGATCCCGGCCCCGTTCTCGTGCGACTTCCCCATCTTCGACGTGGGGTCCTGCAGGTCCATGACCCGCGCCGCCACCTCCGGATGCGTCGCCCTCGGCACGGTGAACACCTGCCCGTACCGCTGGTTGAACCGCACCGCCAGGTCCCGGGTCAGCTCCACGTGCTGCGTCTGGTCCTCACCCACCGGCACCTCGTCCGTCCCGTAGGCCAGGATGTCCGCCGCCATCAGCACCGGATACGTCAGCAGGGACAGCCGCACCCCGTGCCCGGCCTCCCGGGCCAGCACGCTCTTCTCCTTGTACTGGATCATCCGCCGCAGCTCGCCGTCCGTGGCCGTGCACTCCATCAGGAACGACAGGCGCGCGTGCTCGTCCACATGGCTCTGTACGAAGAGGGTGCAGCGCTCGGGATCGAGCCCCGAGGCGAGCAGCAGCGTCGCCGCCTGCCGGCTGAGCCGCCGCACCCGCGCCGGGTCGTGCTCCACGGTCAGCGCGTGCAGGTCCACCACGCTGAACAGCGCGTCGGCCCGGTGCTGGTCCACCTCGACCCACCGCCGCACGGCCCCGAGGTAGTTGCCCAGCGTCAGATGCCCGGTCGGCTTGACCCCACTGAAGATCCGCGTCATCGCGTCCGTCTCCCTCTCTCCGGAACGCCGCCGACCCGTCGGCCGGGCTCCCGGAGGGGGATACGCGAACGGCCGCCGAGGCGGCGGCCGTTTGTCTGCATGCGTCAGGTCAGGGCCGCCGGGTCAGGCGGCCCACCACTGGGTGGTGTGCGCATGCGTCGTCATACCCAGAGGGTACGCCCGAGGACCGGGGTTGACACGGGATTACCCGGTCCGTAGTGTTCTCCGAGTTGTCCGACGTGAGCACCGACCCCGGTCGGCCCCGGACAGCCATTCCGCAAGAACCACATGAGCACCAGACGGTGTCGATTCGTCGACGCCGTCATTGCTTTCCGTGCGCTTTTGCGAAATGAGGAATCCGCGTTCGAAGGATTGAACGCGAGCCGCCCGATTGGCTTCGGGGGCAAGGAATCCGCTAAAGTCTCACTCGTCGGAACGGCCCAACAGCCGCGAAGACAACTCCCGCTGACTGGGAATCAGGCCCGAAAGGATCTGATAGAGTCGGAACCGCCGGAAGGGCCCGGAGCGAAAGCGAAAGGGACCGGAAAGCACCGAGGAAATCGGATCGGAAAGATCTGATAGAGTCGGAAACGCAAGAACGAAGGAAGCGCCCGGAGGAAAGCCCGAGAGGGTAAGTACAAAGGAAGCGTCCGCACCTTGAGAACTCAACAGCGTGCCAAAAATCAACGCCAGATTAGTTGATACCCCGTCCATCTTCGGATGGTCGAGGTTCCTTTGAAAAAGTCCACCCTCCGGGGTGGCACACAGCGAGGACGCTGTGGACAGCAGGCCATATTCCGGCTTGTCTGTCCCGCTCAACGCGAGTGTCTAGCCGGATTACCGGCAAACATTCACGGAGAGTTTGATCCTGGCTCAGGACGAACGCTGGCGGCGTGCTTAACACATGCAAGTCGAACGATGAAGCCCTTCGGGGTGGATTAGTGGCGAACGGGTGAGTAACACGTGGGCAATCTGCCCTTCACTCTGGGACAAGCCCTGGAAACGGGGTCTAATACCGGATACGACCTGCCGAGGCATCTCGGCGGGTGGAAAGCTCCGGCGGTGAAGGATGAGCCCGCGGCCTATCAGCTTGTTGGTGAGGTAACGGCTCACCAAGGCGACGACGGGTAGCCGGCCTGAGAGGGCGACCGGCCACACTGGGACTGAGACACGGCCCAGACTCCTACGGGAGGCAGCAGTGGGGAATATTGCACAATGGGCGAAAGCCTGATGCAGCGACGCCGCGTGAGGGATGACGGCCTTCGGGTTGTAAACCTCTTTCAGCAGGGAAGAAGCGAAAGTGACGGTACCTGCAGAAGAAGCGCCGGCTAACTACGTGCCAGCAGCCGCGGTAATACGTAGGGCGCAAGCGTTGTCCGGAATTATTGGGCGTAAAGAGCTCGTAGGCGGCTTGTCACGTCGGGTGTGAAAGCCCGGGGCTTAACCCCGGGTCTGCATCCGATACGGGCAGGCTAGAGTGTGGTAGGGGAGATCGGAATTCCTGGTGTAGCGGTGAAATGCGCAGATATCAGGAGGAACACCGGTGGCGAAGGCGGATCTCTGGGCCATTACTGACGCTGAGGAGCGAAAGCGTGGGGAGCGAACAGGATTAGATACCCTGGTAGTCCACGCCGTAAACGTTGGGAACTAGGTGTTGGCGACATTCCACGTCGTCGGTGCCGCAGCTAACGCATTAAGTTCCCCGCCTGGGGAGTACGGCCGCAAGGCTAAAACTCAAAGGAATTGACGGGGGCCCGCACAAGCAGCGGAGCATGTGGCTTAATTCGACGCAACGCGAAGAACCTTACCAAGGCTTGACATATACCGGAAAGCATTAGAGATAGTGCCCCCCCTTGTGGTCGGTATACAGGTGGTGCATGGCTGTCGTCAGCTCGTGTCGTGAGATGTTGGGTTAAGTCCCGCAACGAGCGCAACCCTTGTCCTGTGTTGCCAGCATGCCCTTCGGGGTGATGGGGACTCACAGGAGACCGCCGGGGTCAACTCGGAGGAAGGTGGGGACGACGTCAAGTCATCATGCCCCTTATGTCTTGGGCTGCACACGTGCTACAATGGCCGGTACAAAGAGCTGCGATGCCGCGAGGCGGAGCGAATCTCAAAAAGCCGGTCTCAGTTCGGATTGGGGTCTGCAACTCGACCCCATGAAGTCGGAGTTGCTAGTAATCGCAGATCAGCATTGCTGCGGTGAATACGTTCCCGGGCCTTGTACACACCGCCCGTCACGTCACGAAAGTCGGTAACACCCGAAGCCGGTGGCCCAACCCCTTGTGGGAGGGAGCTGTCGAAGGTGGGACTGGCGATTGGGACGAAGTCGTAACAAGGTAGCCGTACCGGAAGGTGCGGCTGGATCACCTCCTTTCTAAGGAGCACAGCACCGATTGCAGGCAAACGTTCTGCACGGTCAGCTCATGGGTGGAACGTTGATTAGTTGGCACGATCTTGAGGATCCTTCACCAGTACTGCTTCGGCGTGGAACGTGACGAGATTTCAACGGATCGTGCTTGGCACGTTGTTGGGTATCTGAGGGTACGGCCGGTTGGTCGAACCTTCGCGATGCCGGCCCCAGTGAACTTGATCCGTATGGGTCAGGGTGATGGGTGGCTGGTCGTTGCTTGAGAACTACACAGTGGACGCGAGCATCTGTGGCCAAGTTTTTAAGGGCGCACGGTGGATGCCTTGGCACCAGGAACCGATGAAGGACGTGGGAGGCCACGATAGTCCCCGGGGAGCCGTCAACCAGGCTTTGATCCGGGGGTTTCCGAATGGGGAAACCCGGCAGTCGTCATGGGCTGTCACCCATGCCTGAACACATAGGGCATGTGGAGGGAACGAGGGGAAGTGAAACATCTCAGTACCCTCAGGAAGAGAAAACAACCGTGATTCCGGGAGTAGTGGCGAGCGAAACCGGATGAGGCCAAACCGTATGCGTGTGAGACCCGGCAGGGGTTGCGCATGCGGGGTTGTGGGATCTCTTTTTCACAGTCTGCCGGCTGTGAGACGAGTCAGAAACCGTATGGATAGGCGAAGGACATGCGAAAGGTCCGGCGTAGAGGGTAAGACCCCCGTAGCTGAAATTCATGCGGCTCGTTTAAGAGACACCCAAGTAGCACGGGGCCCGAGAAATCCCGTGTGAATCTGGCGGGACCACCCGCTAAGCCTAAATATTCCCTGGTGACCGATAGCGGATAGTACCGTGAGGGAATGGTGAAAAGTACCGCGGGAGCGGAGTGAAATAGTACCTGAAACCGTGTGCCTACAAGCCGTGGGAGCGTCGGACATAGCTTGCTATGTCTCGTGACTGCGTGCCTTTTGAAGAATGAGCCTGCGAGTTTGCGGTGTGTTGCGAGGTTAACCCGTGTGGGGAAGCCGTAGCGAAAGCGAGTCCGAATAGGGCGGTTCAGTAGCACGCTCAAGACCCGAAGCGGAGTGATCTAGCCATGGGCAGGTTGAAGCGGAGGTAAGACTTCGTGGAGGACCGAACCCACCAGGGTTGAAAACCTGGGGGATGACCTGTGGTTAGGGGTGAAAGGCCAATCAAACTCCGTGATAGCTGGTTCTCCCCGAAATGCATTTAGGTGCAGCGTCGTGTGTTTCTTGCCGGAGGTAGAGCACTGGATAGGCGATGGGCCCTACCGGGTTACTGACCTTAGCCAAACTCCGAATGCCGGTAAGTGAGAGCACGGCAGTGAGACTGTGGGGGATAAGCTCCATGGTCGAGAGGGAAACAGCCCAGAGCATCGACTAAGGCCCCTAAGCGTACGCTAAGTGGGAAAGGATGTGGAGTCGCAGAGACAACCAGGAGGTTGGCTTAGAAGCAGCCACCCTTGAAAGAGTGCGTAATAGCTCACTGGTCAAGTGATTCCGCGCCGACAATGTAGCGGGGCTCAAGCGTACCGCCGAAGTCGTGTCATTGCAGCAATAAGCCCCAACGGGTGCTGTGATGGGTAGGGGAGCGTCGTGTGCCGGGTGAAGCAGCCGCGGAAGCGAGTTGTGGACGGTTCACGAGTGAGAATGCAGGCATGAGTAGCGATACACACGTGAGAAACGTGTGCGCCGATTGACTAAGGGTTCCTGGGTCAAGCTGATCTGCCCAGGGTAAGTCGGGACCTAAGGCGAGGCCGACAGGCGTAGTCGATGGACAACCGGTTGATATTCCGGTACCCGCTTTGAAACGCCCAATATCGAGCCCATTAATGCTAAGGCCGTGAAGCCGCCCCGGAGCCTTCGGGCAAAGGGGAGTGGTGGAGCCGCTGACCCAAGGTGGTAGTAGGTAAGCGATGGGGTGACGCAGGAAGGTAGTCCAGCCCGGGCGGTGGTTGTCCCGGGGTAAGGGTGTAGGCCGTGTGATAGGCAAATCCGTCACACATTAAGGCTGAGACCTGATGCCGAGCCGATTGTGGTGAAGTGGATGATCCTATGCTGTCGAGAAAAGCCTCTAGCGAGTTTCATGGCGGCCCGTACCCTAAACCGACTCAGGTGGTCAGGTAGAGAATACCGAGGCGTTCGGGTGAACTATGGTTAAGGAACTCGGCAAAATGCCCCCGTAACTTCGGGAGAAGGGGGGCCATCACTGGTGATCGGATTTACTCCGTGAGCTGGGGGTGGCCGCAGAGACCAGCGAGAAGCGACTGTTTACTAAAAACACAGGTCCGTGCGAAGCCGTAAGGCGATGTATACGGACTGACGCCTGCCCGGTGCTGGAACGTTAAGGGGACCGGTTAGCTCTGTTTCGACAGGGCGAAGCTGAGAACTTAAGCGCCAGTAAACGGCGGTGGTAACTATAACCATCCTAAGGTAGCGAAATTCCTTGTCGGGTAAGTTCCGACCTGCACGAATGGCGTAACGACTTCTCGACTGTCTCAACCATAGGCCCGGTGAAATTGCACTACGAGTAAAGATGCTCGTTTCGCGCAGCAGGACGGAAAGACCCCGGGACCTTTACTACAGTTTGATATTGGTGTTCGGTTCGGCTTGTGTAGGATAGGTGGGAGACTTTGAAGCCGTGACGCCAGTCATGGTGGAGTCGCCGTTGAAATACCACTCTGGTCGTGCTGGATGTCTAACCTCGGTCCGTGATCCGGATCAGGGACAGTGTCTGATGGGTAGTTTAACTGGGGCGGTTGCCTCCCAAAGGGTAACGGAGGCGCCCAAAGGTTCCCTCAGCCTGGTTGGCAATCAGGTGTTGAGTGTAAGTGCACAAGGGAGCTTGACTGTGAGACCGACGGGTCGAGCAGGGACGAAAGTCGGGACTAGTGATCCGGCGGTGGCTTGTGGAAGCGCCGTCGCTCAACGGATAAAAGGTACCCCGGGGATAACAGGCTGATCTTCCCCAAGAGTCCATATCGACGGGATGGTTTGGCACCTCGATGTCGGCTCGTCGCATCCTGGGGCTGGAGTCGGTCCCAAGGGTTGGGCTGTTCGCCCATTAAAGCGGTACGCGAGCTGGGTTTAGAACGTCGTGAGACAGTTCGGTCCCTATCCGCTGTGCGCGTAGGAATATTGAGAAGGGCTGTCCCTAGTACGAGAGGACCGGGACGGACGAACCTCTGGTGTGCCAGTTGTCCTGCCAAGGGCATGGCTGGTTGGCTACGTTCGGGAGGGATAACCGCTGAAAGCATCTAAGCGGGAAGCCTGCTTCGAGATGAGTATTCCCACCTCCTTGAGAGGGTAAGGCTCCCAGTAGACGACTGGGTTGATAGGTCGGATGTGGAAGCCCAGTAATGGGTGGAGCTGACCGGTACTAATAGGCCGAGGGCTTGTCCTCAGTTGCTCGCGTCCACTGTGTTAGTTCTGAAGTAACGAACTCGCCCCTCCTGTGGGGGTGCGGCTTGAGTTCAACTTCATAGTGTTTCGGTGGTCATAGCGTTAGGGAAACGCCCGGTTACATTCCGAACCCGGAAGCTAAGCCTTTCAGCGCCGATGGTACTGCAGGGGGGACCCTGTGGGAGAGTAGGACGCCGCCGAACAATCATTGTGGGAAAGCCCCGCACCTTATGGTGCGGGGCTTTTCTGCGTTTAGGGTGATCTCCATGGGCTATGACCTGATCATCTTCGACAACGACGGGGTGCTCGTGGACAGCGAGCCGATCTCCAACACCATCCTGGCCGGCTACCTCACGGAGCTCGGTCACCCCACCTCGTACGAGGAGTCGATCCGCGACTACATGGGGTCGGCCATGCACCGCATCCACGAGCTCGTCGAGGAGCGGTCCGGGCAGCGGCTGCCCGCGGAGTTCGACCGGGTCTTCCACCAGCGCGTGTTCGACGGGTTCCAGCGGGAGTTGGAGCCCGTCGCCGGGGCCGCCGAGGTGCTCAAGCGGCTCGCCGACGCGGGCGTGCCGTACTGCGTGGCGTCGTCCGGGAGCCACGAGCGGATCCGGGTCGGGCACCGGAAGACCGGGCTCGACGTCTGGTTCCGCGACGGGACCGTCTTCAGCTCCGAGGACGTCGGGCGGGGCAAGCCCTCCCCGGACCTCTTCCTCCACGCCGCCGAGCGCATGGGTGTGGCCCCCGAGCGGTGCGCGGTGGTCGAGGACAGCGCGCTCGGGGTCCAGGCCGCGGTGGCCGCCGGGATGGACGTCTACGGGTACACCGCGATGACGCCGCGGGAGCGGCTGGTGGGGGCCACGGGGTACTTCGGGGCGATGGACGAGCTGCCGGCGACATTGGGCATGTGATCCATCTACCGCTGAGTAGGTCCCGGCCCTACGCTGTGCCGCCATGACAGATGCGCGTTTGCGGCGTGGGCGGGGATCCCTGGCGGTCGGCTTCTTCGTGCAGGGGGTCACCTTCGCCCTGCTCGTGACCCGAATACCGGCGATCCAGGACCGGTACGGGATCTCCGACGGGCTGCTGCCCCTCTTCCTGGCGGCCGTTCCGGTGCTCGCCGGGGTGTCCAGCGTGCTCACGGAGAAGGTGGTGGCCCGGGTCGGGCCGGCCATGGTCCTGCGCTGGGCCCAGCCGGTGGTGCTGCTGGCGCTGCTCGGCGTGGGGGCCGGCTCCGAGCTGTGGCAGGCGGCGGTCGCCCTCGGGGTGTTCGGGCTGTCGGTAGGGGCCCTGGACGCCTCCATGAACATGCTGGGGGTGAGCCTCCAGCGGGCGTACGGGCGGAGCATCATGCTCGGCTTCCACGCCGCGTACAGCCTCGGCGGCATCGCGGGGGCCTCGCTCGCCTGGGCGGGGGCGCACTGGCACCTGTCGCTGTTCGTGTCCTACCTGCCGGTGGTGGCCGTGCTGCTGCCGGTGGTGCTGGTCGGGAGCCGCTGGTATGTGGCCGGGGAGCCGGCCGCCGCGGACGGCGAGGAGGGCGCGCAGGCGGCCGCCGGGGGCGGTGGCGTGGTGTTCCGGATGCTGCTGCCCCTGTGCCTGGTGATGACCTTCGCGTACATCGGGGACTCGACGGTCTCCAACTGGTCGGCGAAGTACCTCCAGGACGTGCTCGGCTCCTCGGAGGAGCTGGCGACCGTGCCGTACAACGCGTACATGGTGACGACGCTGCTCGGGCGGGCCGTGGGGGACTTCGGGGTGCGGCGGTTCGGTGCGGTGCTCGTCGTGCGGTGCGGGGCGGTGCTGGGGGCGCTGGGCTTCGCCGTGGTGGCGGTGGCGCCGGGGCCGTGGGCGGGCATGGCCGGGTTCACGGTGCTGGGGCTCGGGCTGAGCGTGATCGTGCCGCAGACCTTCGCGGCGGCGGGGCGGATGTTCCCGGCGGCGAGCGACGCGGCGGTGGCGCGGCTGAACGTCTTCAACTACGTGGGCTTCCTGGTCGGCTCGCCGCTGGTGGGCGCGCTGGGCGACGCGTGGAGCTATCGCGGGGCGATGGTGGTGCCGATGGTGCTGGTCCTGGTGACGGTGGTGTACGCCACGTCGTTCGGCTCGGAGAAGGCCCGATACGGTGGCTCGCATGAGCGGCCGCGCACTGTTGATGTGGGATGAAGCTGTCACCGGGTACGACTTCGGGCCCGAGCACCCGATGGACCCGGTGCGGCTGGCACTGACCATGGGGTTGGTGCGGGCGTACGGCCTGGACCGGGCCGTGGACGTGGTGGCGGCGAAGCCGGCCGGGGAGTCGACGCTGCGGCTCGTGCACCGCGAGGACTACGTCGCCGCGGTGCGGGCGGCGTCGGCGGATCCGAGGGCGGCCGACCAGGCGTACGGGCTGGGGACGGTGGACGATCCGGCGTTCGCGGGCATGCACGAGGTGTCGGCGCTGATCGCCGGGCAGTCGGTGGCCGCGGCGGAGGCGGTGTGGCGCGGGGAGGCGGCGCACGCGGTGAACTTCGCGGGCGGTCTGCACCACGCGATGCCCGGGGCGGCCTCGGGGTTCTGCATCTACAACGACGCCTCGCTGGCGATCGCCCGGCTGCTCGAACTGGGCGCGGAGCGGGTCGCGTACGTGGATGTGGACGTGCATCACGGCGACGGGGTGCAGGCGGCGTTCTGGGACGATCCGCGGGTCCTGACGATCTCCCTGCACGAGCATCCGCGGACGCTGTTCCCGCAGACGGGCTGGCCGGAGGAGACGGGCGCGTCCGGTGCGGCTGAGGGCGGGGCGGTGAATCTGGCGCTGCCCGCGGGGACCGGGGACGCGGGCTGGCTGCGGGCCTTCCACGCGGTGGTGCCGGAGCTGATCGCCGATTTCCGGCCGCAGGTGCTGGTGACGCAGCACGGGGCGGACACGCACTTCGAGGATCCGCTGGCGCACCTGGCGGTGTCGCTGGACGCGCAGCGGGCGGTGCAGGAGGCCTGCCACGAGCTGGCGCACGCTCATGTGGACGGGGGCCGGTGGGTGGCGCTCGGCGGGGGTGGTTACGCGGTGGTGGACGTCGTACCGCGGTCGTGGACGCATCTGGTGGGGATCGCGGCGCACGCTCCGGTGGAGCCGGAGTCGGTGATCCCGTCCTCGTGGCGGGACGAGGTGTACGCGCGGACCCGGCAGTTGGGGCCGGCGCGGATGACGGACGGCCGGTGGCCGGTGGACCTGCGGGACTGGGCGGCGGGTTACGACCCGGCGGACCGGCTGGACCAGGCGATCCTGGCGACCCGCAGGGCGGTGTTCCCGCTGCGCGGGCTGTTGGTCTGAGCCTGGCCTGGACCTGGCCTGAACAGGTCGCGCACAGGTGCGTGGCTGTTACGCCGACTGTGCGGTGTGCGGGGGGTTTTCGCTCTTTGGCAGGAGCGTTCCGGCAGCATCGGGAGGGTGTTGAGTACCGGGGCGCTGCGGGCGCATCTGTTGGCGGCGGGGTTGGCGGGGACGGTGGCGACGCCGCGGGAGACGAGCCTGCGCAGCTACCGGCTCTTCGCGGCGCGCGATCCTCGGGTGACCTTGGGGATCGATCCGCTGTGCGGGTGGGGCGAGGCCGAGCTGCTGCGGCTGATGGCGGACCGGTGCGGGGTGTCGGGGGATCCGGCGCACCGTTCGGGGCCGGACGTGATCGATCCGGAGCGGACGCTGGGGGGCCTGGAGGCGTTCGCGGCGCGCCTGGGGGAGGCGGCGGGGCGGCGGGCTCCGGTGCTGTTCGGTACCGGGCATCCGCACCGACTGCTCGGTTTCTACGCCACGCTCGCAGACGCTTTGTCGGCGGCGGGATGTCTTGTTCTCACCCCAGCGCAGGGGAGATGTGTCGACATAACGACCCGGTTCGGCGTACGTACGTACCTCGTGGACTACGTACGGGGTGTCGCGCTGGTGCGAGAACGGGACCTGTCCGCCGCAGGGCGTGAGACCGGGGCGCACACCCACTCGCCGCTGCCGGTTAGGGCCGTCCTGGAAGGCGCGGTCGAGGGTGGCTGGCCGCTGCCGGAGCTGGTGGTGGGGGATCACGGCTGGGTCTGCGGGGCAGGTCAGCTGGGTATCGAGGCCATCGGTCTCGCCGATACGGATGATCCCGCGCTGTTCGTCGGGGAGGCCGAGGGGCAGGTGTCCGTGGCCGTTCCGCTTGATGACGCGGTGCGCTCGGACTACTACCGTCCACTCACTCGCTATGTACTCAATCGAGCGTGTCTGTCACGGTAAACGGCCAGTGGTAGCTCCTCTTCCCCACTCGTACCACCCGCCCCTAGTCTGGGCGTGAGCGCTCAGCGACGAAGAGTCACCGGAGGGGAAGCCGGTGTGCGTCGTGTGCGGAAGGTACAGGTGGGTCATGGCTGCTGGCGACAGGCCTCTCAACGAGGTGAAGTTTCTGACCGTGGCGGAGGTCGCCTCGGTGATGCGCGTCTCGAAGATGACCGTGTACCGCTTGGTGCACAGCGGTCATCTGCCGGCGATCCGGGTGGGGAGGTCTTTCCGGGTGCCGGAACAGGCGGTTCACGAGTACCTCAGGGAGTCCTTCGTGGGGGTGGCGACCGCGTAGCGAGCGCGCGGCCGGAGCCCGGTTCCGCCCTCGGATTACGAGCGGGTCGTTCGGGGCGGTAGGCTAGCCCCTCGTAGGTCGTGTGGGCCCAGACGCCCCGCACCGATCCCCGCTGGCGCGGGGATGTTCCGAGTAGTGAGCGAGGGTAGTCGTGGGCTCTGTTATCAAGAAGCGGCGTAAGCGGATGGCTAAGAAGAAGCACCGCAAGCTGCTCAAGCGCACCCGTGTTCAGCGTCGCAACAAGAAGTAAGCGACCGCTGTAACGACGGCGTTTCGCGTCGGCGTGGCCCCCCACCGGTTTTCCGGTGGGGGGCCACGCTTTTATTGCGCCGAAATGTGGAGGCGCTACGGTGGCGGTCAGCGGAACACCGATGGAAGACCGACGGAAGGCGCTCCTCTTGGGCAAGGTCGTGCTCGTCACCGGTGCGGCCCGGCACCTCGGCGCCCGTTTCGTACGGCGCGTCCAGCGGGACCCGGAGGTCGGGCGGGTGATCGCCGTCGACGCGGTCGACTCCCCGCATCCCCTCGGCGGTGCCGAGTTCGTCCGCGCGGACATCCGGCAGCCCGCGATCGCCAAGGTGCTGGCCCAGCACGACGTGGACACGGTCGTCCACATGGACGTCACCGGGACGGCGCTCGGCTCCGGCGGCCGGACGTCGGTCAAGGAGACCAACGTCATCGGCACCATGCAGCTGCTCGGCGCCTGCCAGAAGTCGCCGCGGGTCAAGCGGCTCGTGGTGAAGTCCAGCACCAGCGTGTACGGGGCCGCGCCCCGCGACCCGGCGGTGTTCACCGAGACGACGCCGGCGAAGTCCCTGCCGAGCGGGGGCTTCGCCAAGGACGCGGTCGAGGTCGAGGGGTACGTACGGGGCTTCGCCCGGCGCCGCCCGGACGTCGCGGTGTGCGTGCTGCGGTTCGCGAACATCCTCGGGCCGCGGGTGGACTCCCCGCTGGCCGAGTACCTGGACCTGCCGGTCCTGCCGACCGTCCTGGGCTACGACCCGCGGCTGCAGTTCGTCCACGAGGACGACGTCATGGACGTCCTGGAGCTCGCGGCGCGCGAGCCGCGCCGGGCCACCCTCAACAGCGGCACGTTCAACGTGGCCGGCGACGGGGTGCTGTTGCTCTCCCAGTGCGCGCGGCGGCTCGGCCGGCCGACCGTGCCGGTGCTGCTGCCGGCGGTCACCTGGGTCGGGCAGGCGCTGCGCACGGTCGGCATCACCGACTTCTCGCCGGAGCAGATCCGGCTGCTCACCCACGGCCGGGTGGTCTCCACCGTGCAGATGCGCGAGACGCTCGGCTTCACTCCCCAGTACTCGACGGCGGAGGCCTTCGCGGACTTCGCCGCCGCCCGGGGGCCCGGCCTGCTGCCGCCGGAGCTGCTCGCGGGGGCCGTGGACCGGCTCGCCGGGCGGCTCGCCCCCACCTCGACCTCCCAGCCCGCGGAATAGGAGCCCAGATCGCGATGGCGGACGCCAAGGTCATTCCGTTCGACGACGACCGGTCGCGGGCCCGCCGCAGGCCCCCCGCCCGCAGCGGCGGCGAGGCGGCCGTACGGGCCCTGCCGGCGCAGCAGCCCCCGTCCGGGGCCGCGGAGCCCGCCGTCGGGTCCGGGGGCGGCTGGGAGCGGCGGCTGGCGGGCGGCCTGGCGTTCCTGCGGCGGCGGGTGACCGGGGAGTACGAGGTCGACGAGTTCGGCTACGACCAGGAGCTCACCGACCAGGTCCTGATGTCGCTGCTGCGCCCGGTGTACGAGAAGTACTTCCGGGTGGAGGTGAAGGGCGTCGAGAACATCCCGAAGGACGGCGGGGCCCTGGTGGTGTCCAACCACTCCGGGACGCTGCCGCTGGACGGCCTGATGATGCAGGTGGCGGTCCACGACCACCACCCGGCCGGGCGGCATCTGCGGCTGCTCGCCGCGGACCTGGTGTTCATGCTGCCGGTGGTGAACGAGCTGGCCCGCAAGGCCGGGCACACGCTGGCCTGTGCGGAGGACGCGGAGCGGCTGTTGCGGGCCGGGGAGATCGTCGGCGTGATGCCGGAGGGCTTCAAGGGGATCGGGAAGCCGTTCTCCGAGCGGTACAAGCTGCAGCGCTTCGGGCGGGGCGGCTTCGTGTCGACGGCGCTGCGGGCGGGCGTGCCGATCGTGCCGTGCTCGATCGTGGGCGCCGAGGAGATATACCCGATGGTCGGCAACGCCAAGACGCTGGCGCGGGTGCTCGGCCTGCCGTACTTCCCGCTGACCCCGACCTTCCCCTGGCTGGGGCCGGTGGGGGCGCTGCCGCTGCCGACGAAGTGGACCATCCAGTTCGGCGAGCCGATCCCGACGGACGGATATCCGTTGGAGGCGGCGGAGGACCCGATGCTGATGTTCAACCTGACCGACCAGGTGCGGGAGCAGATCCAGCACACGCTGTACAAGCTGCTGGTGCAGCGGAGGTCGGTGTTCTTCTGAGCCGTGGGTACGAGGACGGGGGCGCCACCCGGACCGGGTGGCGCCCCCGTCTCCGTACCGCCGGGGCTACTTCACGTCCTCGCTGTCGATGCCGAGGCCGGGCAGCAGGCCCGGGAGGATCGGCGGGATCGTGACGTCCGGGGGGCGGGGCGTGGCGTCGCCGGACGGGGTGGTGCTCTGACCGCCCTGGGGCGGGTTGAGCAGGCCGCCCGTGTTGCCGCCGAGGAGGCCGTCGTCCTTGGGCGCGCCGGTGCCGGTGCTGGAGCCCGAGGGGTGGGGCTGGGTGGCGTCGCCCGCGGTGGAGGGCGTGGCGGGTGTGGTCCGCGGGTGCTGGGGGTCGGCCGGCTGGGTGTGTCGCGGCGTGCTCGGGCCGCCGGAACCGATGGCCCCCGCGCTCGGGGGTGCGCGGGAGGACGGACTGGAGCGGTTCGACCTCTTCGTCTATGGCGTCGAAGACGTCGTTGACCTGGTTGCCCACGTCGGCCAGCTGGACGGGGAGCCGGTCGCGCAGTCCGTCCCAGGTGGCGCGGTGGGACTGGGCGAAGGAGTTCAGCCGGGCCATCGGGCCGATCTCGCCGTCCCGCTCGTAGGCCTGGCGGAGCAGCCGGTGCCCTTCGGAGGCGTCGTGCTCCATGCCGCTCAGCACCCGGCGGATCTCGCCGAGCGACTCGTGGTCGAGGTCGCCGGCGCGGCCCCGCTCCATGAGTCTGCGGGCCTCGCTCAGGCGGGTGGAGGCCTGGTCGAGGTAGATCCCGCCGCGGTCTGCGTCGTCGTCGGCCATCCCCAGCTTGATGTCCTCCATGCCGCGCTTCAGCCCGTACAGGGAGTCACCGGGGAGGGCGTCGGAGCTGGCGGCGGCCACTCCGCTGAAGGCTCCCGCGGCGACACCGACGGTGAGCCCGCCGGCCGCGAGGCCCTTGGTCCAGCGGGAACGTGGGCGCAGCTTCCGGAGCGGGGAGGCCCGGTGGGCCCCCTTGCCGCCGGCCGTCCGCTGCTCGGGCACGGTAGGGCCCGCGGACGCGCTCCCTTCCGCGAACATCGCCTCCATGGCGGCGACGAGCTGGGCCCGCTGCACCACCTTGACCTCGGGGTCCATCTCCGGCTTCGGCAGCTCGCCGAGGCCGTTCGCCAGGGCCAAAAGCCGTCCCTGCTCGGCCGGTTCGGCCGTAGCTTCGGACTGCTCGGCCGCCGCGCCCTCGGACGTCCGGTCCTGCAGGGCCTGGGCGAAGGCGTTCGCCCGCCGGTGCGCCGATACGTTCGCGATCACTGGCGGCACCTCCTCTCGTCATGACGGTCGACTCCCCGAGGGGTTCGGGAGGTTGCACGCCTTGAGCGCATCCACACGAAAGAGTGAGTGGAAGCGGACACGGCGTGACCACAGGGAGTCTGCATTTCGCACAACGAGCGGCGCGGCACTTGGGTTACGCGCGAAAGATGATCGGACCAGTGCGTCATCGATGTGTCACCGACTGTGAGTTGGTCTCGGGTAGTGGGGACGTGGGGGGAGGGGTTCCGCCGGGGCGGCGCTGCGCGTGTGGGGGGCGCGCAGCGCTCAGCGGGCGTCTTCCGGGAGGAGCCGGGCCAGGGTGCGGACGGCCCGGTACTGGAGGGTCTTGATGGCGCCCTCGTTCTTGCCCATGACCCGGGCGGTCTCGGCGACCGACAGCCCCTGGAGGAAGCGCAGGGTCACGCACTCCTGCTGCTGGGGGTTGAGGCGGCGGACCGCGTCCAGCAGGGCGGCGTTGGAGAGCGACTCGAGGACCGAGTCCTCCGGGCTGCGCTCCACCTCGTTGGCGTCGAGCATCTCGCCGGTGGTCACCTCGAGGCGGAACCGGCTCGACTTGAAGTGGTCGGCGACGAGGTTGCGGGCGATGGTCACGAGCCAGGCGCCGAAGTCGCGGCCCTGCCAGGTGAAGGTGGAGATCCGGCGCAGGGCGCGCAGGAACGTCTCGCTGGTGAGGTCCTCCGCCGTCGCCTTGCCGCCGACGCGGTAGTAGATGTAGCGGTAGACGGTGTCGCTGTACTGGTCGTACAGCCGTCCGAAGGCGTCGGCCTCGCCGGCCTGGGCGCGTTCGACCAGGTCCATCATGCGGGCGCTGTCGCTGTCGGCGGTGGGCCGGCGGGCGGCGGTCGAGGTTCCGGCGCCGCCCCGGGTGCCGCGTCTGCCGACAGCGGCACCGCTCTCGGCCAGGGCATAGCAGGGACCGACGGGTGCCGGTCCGGCGAAGGCGGGTGCGAGGCCGGCGTACGCGGTGGGGACGAAGCCGCGCAAGTGGTCGAGGACCGTTGCGCGCAGCGTAGCCAGGCCCGAGGCGTCAACCCCGACGTGTGGGTACACGGGACTCCCAGAGGCAGAGCTTCCATCACGTGCAGTGCGGGACCGTTCACTCGTCGTGGCGACGTGTGGGGTCCCTTGTGCGTCTGAGGAGAATAACGCTTCGTACAGGCAGCGCTACACCCAGTTGCTCAAATCATCGATTCCGACGCATCCGTTACTGCTTACAGGCGGAACAAGTCGCACTTCGTGACCGGTTGTTGATCGGATTACTTCCGAGTGTGACCGGGGGCAGGTTGGGTTGTGCTCAAGTACGGGGCGCGGGAGTGAGCGGGGCCGCTGCCGGGTAGGGGCCGGGGAATGGCCGGGGGTCGGCACGCGCGTGGGTGTTCGACCACGTACGGGTGAGCCTGGTTGGTCCGGGGTTGTCCCGGATGATCGCAGCCGAAACGTATCCGCAGGGCGCGACGCGCCGGGGGAGCGATCTTCGGCGGGGTCTCGGCCTCAGCGACGGCGGCGGTGCAGGGCGAGCGCGGCGGCCGTGCCGCCCGCGAGGGCGCCGACGCCCGCGGCGGCCGGGATGCCGACCTTGGCGGCCTTGCGGCCGGTCCGGTAGTCCCGCAGCCGCCAGTCGCGCTCCCGGGCGTGCTTGCGCAGCTTGGTGTCCGGGTTCACCGCGTAGGGGTGCCCGACCAGCGAGAGCATCGGGATGTCGTTGTGCGAGTCGCTGTACGCGGCGCAGCGCGCGAGGTCCAGCCCCTCGGCGGCGGCCAGGGCGCGCACGGCCTCGGCCTTGGCCGGCCCGTGCAGGAGCTCGCCGACCAGGCGGCCGGTGTAGACGCCGTCGACCGACTCGGCGACCGTGCCGAGCGCGCCGGTGAGGCCCAGGCGGCGGGCGATGATCGTGGCGGTCTCGACGGGGGCGGCGGTGACCAGCCAGACCTTCTGGCCGGCGTCCAGGTGCGCCTGGGCGAGCGCCCGGGTGCCGGGCCAGATGCGGTCGGCCATGTACTCGTCGTAGATCTCCTCGCCGATCGACATCAGCTCGGAGACGCGGTGGCCCTTGACGATGGACAGGGCGCTGTCGCGGGCCTCCTGCATGTGCTCGGGGTCCTCGACGCCGGCCAGCCGGAACCACACCTGGGCCCAGGCGAACCGGGCCAGTTCGCGGCGCTGGAAGAATTTCCGCTTGTACAGGCCGCGGCCGAAGTGGAAGATCGCGGCGCCCTGCATCACGGTGTTGTCGAGGTCGAAGAAGGCGGCGGCCTCGGTGTCGCCGGCGACCGGGAACTCCGGTTCGGCGGGCGCGGTTTCCGTCGCGGCCCCGTCCCGCAGCTCCTCTTCTCTCTCCCGTTCGAGCTGCTGCGAGGTCTTGCGGGCCGCCTCGGCGGCGGCCTCGCCTGCCAGGACGCTGCGCGCGGTGGCGGAGCGCCTACGGGGGGTGAGCCATCCCAGAGCGGCCATGCCGTTGAGCATAGCCAGTCTGTTCGGTACTTCCCGACTTGTGAGGATGCCGTGGTGTGAACACTCGGCGCCGCGCGTGTTACCCGGGCCGTGCGGGCCGCGCAGAATGGACGCCATGTTCGGACGTACGAAGAAGAAGGCCGGTCCGCGCACGGTGACGCTGATCGGGAAGCCCGGGTGTCATCTGTGCGACGACGCCAGGGCGGTGGTCGAGGCCGTCTGCGCCGAGACGGGGGCACTCTGGGAGGAGAAGGACATCTCCCAGGACGAGGAGCTGTACCGGGCGTACTGGGAGCAGATCCCCGTGGTCCTGGTCGACGGCGAACAGCACACGTTCTGGCGGGTGGACGCGGGGCGGCTTCGGCGCGAACTGGGTGCGTGACCGAAAGACGGTTACCATCATGGACGTTTTGTTGGGTTTCGGGGGCGGCGCGGTGAGGAGAGTGTTCCGTTTTGCCCCCTTCGGGTTCTCAACGCTCTGACGGCGTCCGCGGTTCCGTACCGTCGCGAACCGGCCGCGTGACCCCGGTCACTTTGGCCAGACAAAACGGACACCATCTTTGTGCACGCGTTCACAAAGACATAGCCTGCATTCGACGGGGCGGTCCTGGGACACACGGCCGCCTGCAGCCCCGCTCATCCCGCAGGAGCACCGTGGCAACTGGCCGAACTCACCGACCGGCGACCCGTAGCCGAGGAATTCCCGAGGCCACCGTCGCCCGCCTTCCGCTGTATCTGCGTGCCCTCACGGCGCTGTCGGAGCGGTCCGTACCCACGGTCTCCTCCGAAGAGCTCGCGGCCGCCGCGGGGGTCAACTCCGCGAAGCTGCGCAAGGACTTCAGCTACCTCGGCTCGTACGGGACGCGCGGTGTCGGCTACGACGTCGAGTACCTCGTCTACCAGATCTCCCGCGAGCTCGGCCTGACCCAGGACTGGCCGGTCGTCATCGTCGGCATCGGTAACCTCGGCGCCGCGCTCGCCGGCTACGGCGGCTTCGCCTCCCGTGGCTTCCGGGTCGCCGCGCTGATCGACGCCGATCCCGCCATGACCGGCAAGCCGGTCGCCGGGATCCCCGTCCAGCACACCGACGACCTGGAGAAGATCGTCAGTGAGGACGGCGTCTCCATCGGCGTCATCGCGACCCCGGCCGGGGTCGCCCAGGTGGTCTGCGACCGGCTCGTGGCCGCCGGGGTCACCTCCATCCTGAACTTCGCCCCGACCGTGCTGTCCGTGCCCGACGGCGTGGACGTGCGCAAGGTCGACCTCTCCATCGAGCTGCAGATCCTCGCCTTCCACGAGCAGCGCAAGGCCGGCGAGGAGCCGGGCGCCGAGGCCCCGGAGGCCCCCGGCGCCGCCGCCGTCCCGTCGGCCGGCCGCGGCGCGGACGAGGGCGAGCGCAAGGGACCTGACGGGGACATGCCCGCCGTGATGCCGGCATGAGCCTCCTCGTCGTCGGTCTCAGCCACCGCAGCGCCCCCGTCAGCGTCCTGGAGCGGGCCTCCCTCTCCGCCGACGCGCGCGCCAAGCTGCTGCACGACACCCTCGCCGCCGAACCGGCCGCCGAGGGCGCCGTCCTGGCCACCTGCAACCGCATCGAGCTCTACGCCGACGTGGACAAGTTCCACGCCGGTGTCGCCGAGCTGTCCACGCTGCTCGCCCAGCACAGCGGCGTCGGCCTCGAAGAGCTCACCCCCTATCTCTACGTGCACTACGAGGACCGGGCCGTCCACCACCTCTTCTCGGTGGCCTGCGGCCTGGACTCCATGGTCGTCGGCGAGGGCCAGATCCTCGGCCAGATCAAGGACGCCCTCGCGGTCGGCCAGGACCTGCACACCGCGGGCCGCCTCCTGAACGACCTCTTCCAGCAGGCGCTGCGGGTCGGCAAGCGGGCCCACAGCGAGACCGGCATCGACCGGGCCGGACAGTCGCTCGTCACCTTCGGGCTCCAGCAGCTCGCCGGGGTCGCCGAGGCCGACGGGACCGCCGCCTGGGCCGGGGGCAAGCGCGCCCTGGTCATCGGCGCGGGCTCGATGTCCTCGCTGGCCGCCGCCACCCTCGCGCGGGCCGGCGTCGCCGAGATCGTCATCGCCAACCGCACGGCCGCCCGCGCCGACCGGCTCGTGGAGATCCTCACCGAGCCCGGGGGTACGGGCGTGGCCGCGCGCGCGGTCGAAATGGTTGCCGTCGGCGACGAACTGACACGTGCCGACATCGTCGTCTCCTGCACCGGGGCCACCGGACTCGTCCTCACCGGCGACGAGATCGAGGCCGCGCTCCACGGCCGCACCGAGCCCCTCCACCTGCTCGACCTCGCCATGCCCCGCGACATCGACGCCGCCGCCCACCGCATGCCGGGCGTCCGCCTCGTCGACATCGAGTCCCTGGCCGAGGCCTCCGCCGACGCGCCCATGGCCGGCGACGTCGACCAGGTGCGCACCATCGTGTCCGACGAGGTCGCCGCCTTCGGCGCCGCCCAGCGCGCCGCGCACATCACGCCGACCGTGGTCGCCCTGCGCGCCATGGCCGCCGACGTGGTCGCCGGCGAGGTCGCCCGCCTCGAAGGACGGCTGCCCGGCCTCGACGAGAAGCAGCGCGCCGAGATCACCCAGACCGTGCGCCGCGTGGTCGACAAGCTCCTGCACGCGCCGACCGTGCGCGTCAAGCAGCTCGCCAGCGAGCCCGGCGGCGCCGGGTACGCCGACGCACTGCGGACACTCTTCGACCTCGACCCGGAGACGGTTGCCTCTGTCAGCCGGGCCGACCTGAACGACGGCGACGTCAAGAACCGAGGGCGAGTATGACCGAGAGGGCACTGAGGCTCGGGACCAGGCGCAGCAAGCTCGCCATGGCCCAGTCCGGACATGTGGCCGACGCCGTCCGGCAGGTGACCGGCCGGCCCGTCGAGCTCGTGGAGATCACGACCTACGGGGACACCTCCCGCGAGCACCTCGCGCAGATCGGCGGCACCGGTGTGTTCGTCGCCGCCCTGCGCGACGCGCTGCTCGCCGGCGAGGTCGACTTCGCCGTGCACTCCCTCAAGGACCTGCCGACCGCCCAGCACCCCGACCTGGTGCTGGCCGCGATCCCGGAGCGCGAGGACCCGCGCGACGTCCTCGTCGCCGGTCCCGGGGTCACGCTCGACCGGCTGCCCGCGGGCGCCCGGGTCGGCACCGGCTCCCCGCGCCGCATGGCCCAGCTCAACGCGTACGCGCGCAGCCACGGCCTGACCATCGAGACCGTACCGATCCGGGGCAACATCGACACCCGCGTCGGCTATGTACGCAGCGGAGAACTGGACGCGGTGGTACTCGCCGCGGCCGGACTCAACCGCATCGGCGGGACCGAGGAGCTCACCGGCTCCCTGTCGCTCGACCACCTGTCGGTCGACTCGGTCCTGCCCGCCCCCGGTCAGGGGGCCCTGGCCGTCGAGTGCCCGGCGTCGAACGCCGCTCTCGTCGCCGCGCTCGCCGAGCTCGACGACCCGTTCACCCGGGCCGCCGTGACCGCCGAGCGATCCCTGCTCGCCGCCCTGGAGGCCGGCTGCTCCGCACCCGTGGGTGCGCTGGCCGACCTGCTGGCCGACGACCCCGGTCACGGGCAGGTTGTCACCGAAATGCGCCTGCGCGGCGTCGTCGGCACCACCGACGGTTCCACGCTGGTGCAGCTGTCCACCACCGGTCCCGTACCCACCTCGCACGACGAGGCGGTGGCTCTCGGACGCGAACTCGCGGACGAGATGCTCGCCAAGGGTGCGGCCGGTCTTATGGGGGAGCGAGCACTTTGAGCCCCACCAGCCCGACCACCAGCCCCGCGTCCGCCGCCGTCTTCGGCCACGGTCACGTCACCTTCCTCGGCGCAGGCCCGGGCGACCCCGGGCTCCTGACGCTCAGGGCCGTCGAAGCCCTGGCCGGCGCGGACGTCCTGATCGCCGAGCCGGAGGTGCTCGAAGTCGTTCGCGGCCATGCGCGCGCGGGCGTGAGCACGCCTGAGCTGACGGTTGTTGACGACGCGTCAACAACCGTCGGGATCCCCGTGTTGAGGGATGCGACCAATCTTGTCATGGAGGCCGCACGGGGCGGCAAGCGGGTCGTCCGTGCGGTGACCGGCGACCCCGGCCTCGACGGAAACGCAGGTCAGGAGATGCTCGCCTGCGCCAACGAGGGCATCGCCTTCGAGGTCGTGCCCGGTGTCGCCACCGCCGTCGGCGTGCCCGCGTACGCCGGCGTCCCGCTGCGCGACGCCCAGGGCACCGACGTCCGCTTCGTCGACGCCCGGACCGCCGACGACCGCTGCTGGGCCGAGGTCGGAGCCTCCGACGGCACCGTCGTCGTCTCCACCACCCTCGACGCGGTGGCCGCGGCCGCCGGTGAACTGGTGTCGGCGGGCCGTAAGCCCGACACCCCGCTCACCGTCACCATCGCCGGCACCACCACCCGCCAGCGCACCTGGAACGCGACCCTCGGCACCATCGCCCAGGTCTTCAAGCAGGGCAAGGTGCTCCCCTCGCCCGAGGGCCACCGGCCGGCGATAGCCGTGGTCGGCGAGCGCAGCGCCGCCGCGCAGCGCGACCAGCTGTCCTGGTTCGAGTCCAAGCCGCTCTTCGGCTGGCGGGTGCTCGTGCCGCGGACCAAGGAGCAGGCCGCGTCGCTCTCCGACCAGCTGCGTTCCTACGGCGCGGTGCCGCACGAGGTGCCGACCATCGCCGTCGAGCCGCCGCGCACCCCACAGCAGATGGAGCGGGCGGTCAAGGGCCTGGTCACCGGCCGCTACGAGTGGATCGCCTTCACCTCGGTCAACGCCGTCAAGGCCGTCCGGGAGAAGTTCGAGGAGTACGGGCTCGACGCCCGCGCCTTCGCCGGCATCAAGGTCGCCGCCGTCGGCGAGCAGACCGCGGCCGCCCTGGTCGACTTCGGCGTCAAGCCGGACCTGGTGCCCTCGGGCGAGCAGTCGGCCGCCGGCCTCCTGGAGGACTGGCCGCCGTACGACCCGGTCTTCGACCCGATCGACCGCGTCTTCCTGCCGCGCGCCGACATCGCGACCGAGACCCTCGTCGCCGGGCTCATCGAGCTCGGCTGGGAGGTCGACGACGTCACCGCGTACCGGACCGTACGGGCCTCGCCGCCGCCGGCGGACACCCGCGAGGCGATCAAGGGCGGCGGCTTCGACGCCGTGCTCTTCACCTCCTCGTCGACCGTGCGGAACCTGGTCGGCATCGCCGGCAAGCCGCACAACGTCACGGTCATCGCCTGCATCGGGCCCGCGACGGCCAAGACGGCGGAGGAGCACGGCCTGCGGGTCGACGTCCTGTCGCCCGAACCCTCCGTCCACAAGCTCGCCGAGGCCCTCGCCGACTTCGGCCTGCGCCGCCGGGCGGCGGCCCTGGAGGCCGGGGACCCGGTGACGCGGCCCAGCGAGCGGCGCCCCGGCGCGCGCCGTCGCCGGACGACCTGACCCGACGCCGACGTGAGCCGGCAGCGGTGAAAAGGGGCGCGGATCCTTCCCGGGATCCGGGCCCCTTTCCGCGTACCGGCGGCAACACGGTGTCGGTAAACGCACGGGGCGGGCGGGCGTAGCCTCGGGGCATGAACTCGTACGGATCCTTTCCCGGGGCGCGCCCGCGCCGACTGCGGACGACTCCCGCCCTGCGCCGCATGGTGGCCGAGACGAGGCTGCATCCGGCCGATCTGATCCTGCCCGCCTTCGTGCGGGAGGGCGTCACCGAGCCCGTGCCGATCTCCGCGATGCCCGGCGTCGTCCAGCACACCCGGGACACGCTGCGGAAGGCCGCCGTCGAGGCCGTGACGGCCGGGGTCTCCGGGATCATGCTGTTCGGCGTGCCCGAGGACGCGAAGAAGGACGCCGCCGGCACCGCGGGCACCGACCCCGATGGCATCCTCCAGGTCGCCATCCGGGACGTGAAGGCCGAGGTGGGCGACGAGCTCGTGATCATGTCCGACCTCTGCCTGGACGAGTACACCGACCACGGCCACTGCGGCGTCCTCGCCGCCGACGGGCGCGTCGACAACGACGCCACCCTGGAGCGCTACGCCGAGATGGCCCAGGTCCAGGCCGACGCCGGCGTCCACGTCGTCGGCCCCTCCGGGATGATGGACGGCCAGGTCGGAGTCATCCGCGACGCCCTCGACACCATCGGCAAGGAGGACGTCTCGATCCTGGCGTACACCGCCAAGTACTCCTCCGCCTTCTACGGCCCCTTCCGCGAGGCCGTCGGCTCCTCCCTCCAGGGCGACCGCAAGACCTACCAGCAGGACCCCGCCAACCTGCGCGAGTCCCTGCGCGAGCTGGCCCTCGACCTGGAGGAGGGCGCGGACATGGTCATGGTGAAGCCCGCCGGGCCCTACCTGGACGTCCTCGCCAAGGTCGCGGAGTCCGTGGACGTGCCCGTCGCCGCCTACCAGATCAGCGGCGAGTACGCGATGGTCGAGGCCGCCGCCGAGAAGGGCTGGATCGACCGCGACAAGGCCATCTTCGAGACGCTCACCGGCATCCGCCGGGCCGGCGCCCAGATGATCCTCACGTACTGGGCGACGGAGGTCGCGCAGAAGCTGGGGGCGGCGCACTCTGGATAGGTAGCCGACAGGTACCCCGCCGGAGGTGGTCCTCATGATGAACACGCTTGTCGGATGGCACGTCGAGATGGAGTTCCAGGAGGAGGGCGACCGGACGAGGGCCGCGGCGATGGTGCGGCTCAGCGACGGCACCGAGTTCCGCGCCCACGGCAATGCCAATCGGCACCCCTCCGACCCGGAGCAGCTGCGGGTCGGAGAGGAGATCGCCGGCGCCCGTGCCCTCATGGACCTGGCCTCGCAGCTGCTCCAGAAGGCCCACACCGAGATCGACGACGTCTCGGGGCGGTCCTCCCGGCCGATCAACCGCTGAGGCCGGGTCCCGGCCGGACCTCCGTCGGGTCCCGGCCGACCTCAGTAGGTGAGCGCTTCTTCCAGGGTGCGCTGCCAGTACGACACGGCGGCGCCGTCGTCGGCGAACGTGCCGGCCGGCGCCGTCACCGTCGTCCCGCTGTCCCGGGTCAGGTTCACCTTGATCGTGCGGACGGTCCGCCCGTGGGTGTCCGGGCCCGGCTCGCCGGTCAGGGGCAGTGATGCGTAGCCCGACTCGCCCGGCATCAGCGTCACCACCGCCTGCGGCTTGCTCTCCTCCAGGACCCTGATCGCCGCCTGGGGGTCGTCGAAGCCCACGAAGGGCGCGTTCAGGGCGTTGCAGGGGCGGCTTCCCACGTTGGTGACGGTCAGCACCAGGTGGTTGATCGGGCGGCTGACCCTACTGGCCACGATCTTCGTGTGCGCCGCCGTGCAGGTGGCGGTGACGGGCGTGCCCGAGGACGGCTCGTGGGGCTTGGCGGTCGGCTTCGGCGCGGGGTTCCCGGTGGTCCGCGGGGCCTTCGCGTCCGGCTTCGCGGCCTGCTTCGACGCGGTGGGCCGCGGCGAGGCCGTCGTGGACGGCTGCTCGGCCGGGGCGCTCGTGTGCGGCGACGCGTTCGTGGCCGAGGCGACGGGGGCCGGGTCGGCGGCGGCCTTGCTCCCGTCCGACTGGCAGGCGGTGAGGGCGAGCGCCGCCATGAGGGCGGTGGTGGGCAGGGTGAGACGGCGGGCGACGGTGCGCATGGTGGGTTCCCCGTGAGTTCGGTGGTGGGTGGTGCGGTCAGTGGTCTGCGGTCTGCGGTCAGTGGTCAGTGGTCAGTGGTCAGTGGTCAGTGATGGGTCAGGAGAGCGATCAGGACCGCCGTGCAGGCGATCAGCACGGCGAGGGCCACGGCGTCGGTGACGCTGCTCTTCGGCATGGCTCAAACCCTGCGGGTCGAGGTGATCCACCCGCAATCGGCACGGAACAATGGGGGAAGCTGGAACGCTCACACCCGCTGTGACCTGGGGAAATGACCCTCCCCTGGAACGCGTTCCCGGGACGCGGGGAGACGCTGATGGAGGGGACGGACGGCTTCGCGGAGCTCATGCGGGGGCTGAAGGAACGGTCCGGACTCAGTTACGGCGTGCTCGCGAAGCGGCTGCACGTCAGCACCTCGACCCTCCACCGGTACTGCAACGGCGACGCCGTACCGACCGAGTTCGCCCCCGTCGACCGGCTCGGGCGACTGTGCGGCGCGACCCGCGAGGAACTCGTCGAACTGCACCGGGCCTGGATCCTCGCGGACGAGGCGCGCCGACGGGGGAAGCCGGAGGCGGTGGGGCCGGAGGGCGGGGCGGCGCCCGGGGCCGCGGCGGCCGAGGGTGAGCCCGGGCACGAGGCGGCCGGTCCGGGGGCCGGACCCGCGCCGGGGCCGGAGGCACCGGTCGGGGCAGGTGCCGGGCCAGGGGGCGGGGCAGGTGCAGGTGCCGGGCCAGGTGCCGGGCCGGGTGCCGGCGGGCGGTCGCGGACGCGGCTCGTCGTCCTGCTCGCCGCCGTCGCGGTCGTCGGACTCGTCGTGCCCGCAGCGTACGTCGTCGGGCGCACCGACGACGGCCGGGTCGGAGCCGCCGGAGCGGACGCCGCCGACGCCGGGCCGCCCGCGCCGCTGAGCGTCGGCATCAGCTCGTACAACTGGGACGAGCCCTGCGGCCAGTACTACGTGCTCGACCAGCAGCCCGGCCACGTGCCGCCGCCGCCCCCGCCGCAGGACTTCCGCGGCTGGGCCCGGGCGCTGGGCGGGATCGACGGCGGGCACCTGCGGCTCCAGCTCACCGTGACCGGCCGCACCCAGGCGCCCGTCGTCCTCACCGCGCTCCACGTGCGGGTCGCGGAGCGCGGCAAGCCGCTGGACGGCTCGGTGTACTCCATGGGCGACGGCTGCGGCAGCGGGGTCACCCCGCAGACCTTCGACGCCGACCTCGACGCCCCGCGCCCCTACCTGAAGCCCGTCGCCGGGCAGGACGGCGACCGCGTCGTGCCGGCGAAGGACTTCCCGTACAAGGTCTCCACCGGCGACCCCCAGGTCCTCAACCTGGACGTGCACACCGAGGGGTACGCCGCCTCCTGGTACCTGGAACTCGCCTGGAGCAGCGGCGAGCGGCACGGCACGATCCGCGTGGACGACGGCGGGCAGCTGTTCCGCACCGCCGCCATCGAGGGACGCCCGGTCTTCGGCTACTGGCCCCAGAAGGGGGCCTGGGTCGTCAACCAGTGACGCCGAGGGCCCCGGCGCGGATCGGGTGATCCACGCCGGGGCCCCCGGTCCCCGGCCGTGCGAGCCGTCAGAGGCGCTCGGGCGTCCGGATGCCCAGCAAGGCCATGCCCTGGTGCAGGGTGCGGGCGGTCAGGTCGCACAGGAAGAGACGGTTCTCGACCTGCTCCGGGGTGTCCGCCTTCAGGACCGGGCACTCCGAGTAGAACGTCGTGTAGAGCGAGGCCAGCTGGTAGAGGTACGCCGCCAGCTTGTGCGGCGCGTACTCCGCGGCGGTCTCCTGGACCAGCTCGCCGAACGAGTCCAGGTGCAGACCCAGCGCACGCTCCGACGCCGCCAGCGCCAGCTCCGGGTGGGCGGCCGGCTTCGCGTCGCCCGCCTTCCGCAGGATCGACTGGATACGCGCGTACGCGTACTGCAGGTACACCGACGTGTCGCCGTTGAGCGAGACCATCTGGTCCAGGTCGAACTTGTAGTCCCGCGCCGCCGACGTCGACAGGTCCGCGTACTTCACCGCGCCGATGCCCACCTGGGCACCCCGCTCGGCGATCTCCGCCTCCGACAGGTCCTGCGCCTTCTCGCGGACCACGGCCGACGCGCGGTCGATCGCCTCGTCCAGCAGGTCGACGAGGCGGACCGTCTCGCCCTCACGGGTCTTGAACGGCTTGCCGTCCTTGCCCAGGACCGTGCCGAAGGCCAGCTGGACGGCCTTCACCTCGTCGTTCAGCCAGCCCGCCCGGCGGGCCGTCTCGAAGACCATCTTGAAGTGCAGCGACTGGCGCGCGTCCACCACGTACAGCAGCGTCGACGCCTTCAGGTTGCCCACCCGGTCACGGATCGCCGACAGGTCCGTCGCCGCGTAGCCGAAGCCGCCGTCGGACTTCTGCACGATCAGCGGGGTCGGGTTGCCGTCCGGGCCCTTCACGTCGTCGAAGAACACGCACAGCGCACCCTCCGAGCGCACCGCGACACCCGACTCCTCCAGGAGCCGGCACGTCTCCTGCAGCATGTCGTTGTACCCGGACTCGCCGACCACGTCGAGGTCGCGGATGTCCATGTCCAGCTTGTCGAAGACCGAGTAGAAGTAGATCTTCGACTCGTCGACGAACCGCTGCCACAGCGCCAGCGTCTCCTCGTCGCCCGCCTGCAGGTCCACGACCCGGGCCCGCGCCCGCGCCTTGAACTCCTCGTCGGAGTCGAACAGCGCGCGCGAGGCCTTGTACAGCCGGTTCAGGTTCGACATGGCCTCCTCGCCGGAGACCTCCACGCCCTCGCCGTCGGCCTTGTGGTCCAGCTCGTGCGGGTGCTCGATCAGGAACTGGATGAGCATGCCGAACTGGGTGCCCCAGTCGCCGATGTGGTGACGCCGCACCACCGTCTCGCCCGTGAACTCCAGGATCTCGACCATCGCCGCGCCGATCACCGCCGACCGCAGGTGCCCGACGTGCATCTCCTTCGCCACGTTCGGCTGCGCGTAGTCGATCACCGTCGTGCCCGCCGACGGGTTGAACGGCACACCCAGCCGGGCGTCCGCCGCGCGGGCGGCCAGCGTCCGGACGATCGCCTCGTCCGTCACCGTGATGTTCAGGAAGCCGGGGCCCGAGACCTCGATCTCCCGCAGCACGTCGTTCTCCGGGATCGCCGCGACGACCTGCGTCGCCAGCTCACGCGGATTGCCCTTGAGCCGCTTGGCCAGCGCCAGGATGCCGTTGGCCTGGAAGTCGGCCCGGTCGCTTCGTCGCAGCAGCGGGTCGGCGGACCCGGCGTCCGGCAGTGCCGCCGAGAGGCCGTCCGCGAGGCGCTGCTGCACGGTCGAAGCGAGGGAAGGGACCGAGGCCATGAGCTTCCGTTCCTGTAGGGGTTGTCCGGGAGACGTCCGGTGGTCTATTTCGCTTGTCAAGTGTCCCATGGGGCAGCAACGTGTTTTCCACGCCTGTGGACAAACTTCGGCCTGTGGACAACCTCGGAGCGCGCCGTTCCGTCTGGGACAATGGCTGAAGCAAGGCTGCAAGGCTGCGAAGCGTTGCAGGGGAATCAGGAATCCAAGGAATCCAGGAAGAAGGACGTACCGACCGTGGCTCAGAGCAGCACCGAGACCGACTGGGTCTCCCGTTTCGCGGACGAGGTCATCGCCGAGTCGGAGCGACGTGCGCCTGGCAAACCGGTCGTCGTCGCCTCCGGCCTCTCCCCGTCCGGCCCGATCCACCTCGGCAACCTGCGCGAGGTCATGACCCCGCACCTGGTCGCCGACGAGGTCCGCCGCCGCGGCCACGAGGTCAGGCACCTCATCTCCTGGGACGACTACGACCGCTACCGCAAGGTGCCCAACGGCGTCGCCGGCATCGACGAGTCCTGGGCCGAGCACATCGGCAAGCCCCTGACCTCGGTGCCCGCCCCGGCCGGCTCCCCCCACGCCAACTGGGCGGAGCACTTCAAGGCCGCCATGGTCGAGGCCCTGGCCGAGCTGGGCGTCGAGTACGACCCCATCAGCCAGACCGAGCAGTACACCGCGGGCGTCTACCGCGAGCAGATCCTGCACGCGATGAAGCACCGCGGCGACATCGACGCCATCCTCGACCAGTACCGGACGAAGAAGGCCCCGAAGAAGCAGTCCCAGAAGCCCCTCGACGAGGCCGAGCTGGAAGCCGCCGAAGGCTCCGGCGCCGCCGCCGAGGACGACGGCTCCGGCTCCGGCGCCGGCTACTTCCCGTACAAGCCGTACTGCGGCCGCTGCGAGAAGGACCTCACCACCGTCACCTCGTACGACGACGACACCACCGAGCTCGCCTACACCTGCACCTCCTGCGGCTTCGCCGAGACCGTCAAGCTCAGCGAGTTCAACCGCGGCAAGCTGGTCTGGAAGGTCGACTGGCCCATGCGCTGGGCCTACGAGGGCGTCATCTTCGAGCCCTCCGGCGTCGACCACTCCTCGCCCGGCTCCTCCTTCCAGGTCGGCGGCCAGATCGTCGGCATCTTCGACGGCGTCCAGCCCATCGGCCCCATGTACGCCTTCGTCGGCATCAGCGGCATGGCCAAGATGTCCTCCTCGCGCGGCGGCGTCCCCACGCCCTCCGACGCCCTGGAGATCATGGAGCCGCAGCTCCTGCGCTGGCTCTACGCCCGCCGCAAGCCCAACCAGTCCTTCAAGATCGCGTTCGACGCGGAGATCCAGCGGCTCTACGACGAGTGGGACAAGCTGGAGGCCAAGGTCGCCGACGGCTCCGTGCTGCCCGCCGACGCCGCCGCCCACGCGCGCGCCGCCCGCACCGCCGCCGGAGAGCTCCCGCGCACCCCGCGCCCGCTCCCGTACCGCACGCTCGCCTCCGTCATGGACATCACCGCCGGACACGACGAGCAGACCCTCCGCATCCTCACCGAGCTCGACCCGGAGAACCCGGTCCTCACGCTCGACGAGGTCCGCCCGCGCCTCGACCGCGCCGAGAACTGGATCACCACCCAGGTCCCGGCCGACCAGCGCACCATCGTCCGCGAGGAGCCCGACACCGAGCTCCTCGGCACCCTGGACGACGAGGGCCGCGAATCGCTCCGGCTCCTCCTGGAGGGCCTGGACACCCACTGGTCCCTCGACGGCCTGACCACCCTGGTCTACGGCGTCCCCAAGGTCATGGCCGGCCTCACCCCCGAAGCCAAGCCGACCCCCGAGCTCAAGCTGGCCCAGCGCTCCTTCTTCGCGCTGCTCTACAAGCTGCTCGTCAGCCGCGAGACCGGCCCGCGCCTGCCCACCCTGCTCCTCGCCGTCGGCGCGGACCGCGTGCGCAAGCTGCTCGCCGCCTGACCCACGGCCCCCACGGCCCGTACGGCAACCACGAAGGCCGCCACCCGCACCCGCGGGCGGCGGCCTTCCGTGTGAGTCCGGCGCCCCTTCAGGAGGCTTCCTCCGGCGGCCCTCCCGGCGGGCCCTCCCGGTGCCTTCTCCATCCTTCGACGGAGGGCCGGTTCCGCCGTGCGCACGAGGAAACCCCGGTCCGGCCGGGAGACCGTGGAGGCATGAAGAACGAAGCCCTCACCGTCATCGGCTGGATCACCCTCGTCCAGGGCGGACTCGGCGCCGGAGGCCGCCTCTTCGGGGACGGCCCCTGGGGCCTGCTGCAGAAATGGTGGGACATTCCCACCGCCGGCTACCTCGTCCTCTTCGCCGTCGGCGCCGTGATCGCCGCGTACGGCGAGACGGCCAAGAAGAAGGCCAAGGCCTGAGTCACGCACCGACCACCGCCTACGGCGTGTGGGTCTCCGCCCACTCCTGCTCGATCCGGTGCCGCAGCTGCGGCGTCAGCTCACGCAGGATCGACGCACTCCGCGGATGCGTGATCCCGTACATGTCGCTCAGCCGTATGTCGAGCTGCTCCGAGGTCGGGAACTCCTGGTTCTCCTCCAGGTAGTCCCACATCGCCTTGTACGCCGACTCCGCGAACTCGTCCCCCGAAGGCTCCTCGTCCACGAACTCCGAGTACTCCTCGAACTCCTCCGGACCCGGCGGAGGAACATCCTCCGGACCCTGCGGGATCGGCACCGGAGTCGGCTCGAGCCCCTCCACGATCTGGGGGTTGTACGAACCCTGATACGTCTCCGGCGACACCTGAGCCGCGAACCACTGGCTCTCCTGCGAAGCCGCAGCCGCCTCAGCGGCGCCCTCCGCCACCTGCGCGGCCGCCTGGGCCTGCTGCGGCACCAGGGCCGGCTGCGCCGCCGACGGAGCCGCCTGCCCCAACTCGGGCTGCTGCGGCACCTGCTGCACCTGCTGCATCTGCTGGAACTGCTGCGCCTGCTGCGGCGCCGGCGGCAGCAGCATCGGCTCCACCCCCGCAGCCGCCAGACCAGCCGCCGCCGTCTCCGCCAACGGCACGCCGTACTTCGCCAGACGCAGCGGCATCAACGCCTCCACCGGAGCCTTCCGCCGCCACGCCCGCCCGAACCGCGCCTGCAACCGCGCCTGGTAGATCAGCCGGTCCTGCTCCAGCTTGATCACCTGCTCGTACGACCGCAGTTCCCACAGCTTCATCCGCCGCCACAACCGGAACGTCGGCACCGGCGACAACAGCCACCGCGTCAGCCGCACGCCCTCCATGTGCTTGTCGGCCGTGATGTCCGCGATCCGGCCCACCGCGTGCCGCGCCGCCTCCACCGCCACCACGAACAGCACCGGGATCACCGCGTGCATGCCCACACCCAGCGGATCCGGCCACGCCGCAGCACCGTTGAACGCGATCGTCGCCGCCGTCAGCAGCCACGCCGTCTGCCGCAGCAGCGGGAACGGTATGCGCATCCACGTCAGCAGCAGATCCAGCGCCAGCAGCACACAGATGCCGGCGTCGATGCCGATGGGGAAGAAGTACGAGAAGGTGCCGAAGCCCTTGTCGATGGCGAGCTCGCGCACGGCGGCGTACGAGCCGGCGAAACCGATCCCGGCGATGATCAGCGCACCGGCGACGACCAAGCCGATGAGTATCCGGTGCGTCCGTGTCAGCTGCATCGCGGCCACCCGCGATCCCTCCCGTCAAACGACAACTCGCGGGCACAGCGTGGCACACGCACGACGGGCCCGACCCCCGGGGGAGGGGCGGGCCCGTCACAAAACAGCTCAAACCACTACTTGTTGGCCACCGCGACCGCCGCGACGGCCTCCTTGGCCGCCTTCAGGGCACCATCGGTGATCGACTTGGCCGACGGCGCGTCCGCACCCGCGTACCCCGCGCCGTTGTACGACAGCAGCACCACCACATTGCCCGTACGCGCCACCACGGACGCGTACGTGAAGTCCTCGTCGGTCTTCCGCAGCTGGTACGTCACCGTGTTCGCCTCGTCGCCGACGCCGCCCGCGGTCATCGTCTTCAGGTTCTTCGCACCCTGCGTGCCCTGGACCTTCGCCAGCTCCTTGGCGAAGTTGTCCGCCGCCCGCTCCTGGCCGCTGCCGAGCGTCGCGTCCGACTCGTAACGGTAGAAGGACACGTCGAGCCAGCGGTACTGCGAGCCCTTCACGCCCTTGTCCTCGAGCCCGTTCCACGAGCAGCCGCCCCGGCTGCCGGCATCGCTGGACTCGGCCGTCGTGCCGTTCTTCGCCTTCGCCTTCGGCACCAGGCTCGCCGTCGTCTTCGCCGACACCGACTTGCACACGTCCGGCAGCTTCGCGAACCTCGCCGCCTCCACCGTCTTCGTCGGCGTGGGCTTCGGCGCCGCGGACGCCGACTTCGACGCCCCGTCCGACGAACCGGACCCCTTGTCGCCGGAGTCCGAGCCGGACGAGCAGCCGGCGGCGACGAGCATCACCGGGACGGCGGCGCAGGCGAGTATGCGGGAAAGACGCGAGGCGGATCGCTGCATGGTTCCTTCAGTCGCTTGTCGTACAGGCCCGCGCCACACGCGGACCGGGCGGCCGGCGGCCGGGGTACCCCGACACGTTACGTGGTCCGGACCCGCTCACGGAGCGGGTCCGGACCGCTACTCCTCCAGCCGCTCGGCGAGCAGCCGGGCCAGATTCCGGGCCTTTTCCTGCAGCTCGACGCTGCTCGGAGCCACCGTCGAGACGGCCGACTGCTCCTCGTACTGGACCGTCACGATCACGTTCGATGTGCGGAACACCACGCTCACGAGCCGCTTCACACCCGCGGGACCGGTCGTCGTCAGGGCGTCGTCGAGATACGCGACATCACCCAGACCGTCGAGCGAGCGCGGCTCCAGACCGGTGGTCGGCGTCGCCTCCGGAGTGGTCGGACCGGTCGACCCCGCAGCCCCCGCCGGAGGCTTCGCGGTCGTCGGGAGCGCCGTCGCGGCGGTGTGCGCACCGGGTGCCGGAGGGGGCGTCGTCGCCGTGGCGGGTGGCGTCGCGGGGGCGGTCGGCGTCGCCGGGGTGAGCGGGATGCCCGCCGCCGTCTGCTTCCCGGCGTACACCTCCTGCGCCCGGTCGTCGTCGCTGACGGCCGGGTCGTACGAGACGACCCGCTCGATGTCCAGGGTCAGCCGGTGCGCCGCGTCCGGGGAGTCGGCCTTCCAGCTGCAGCCGACCCGGCGGTCGGTGTCGAAGGTGACGGCCGCGGTGCCGCGGTAGGCCCGGTCGCGCTCGGGGTCGGGCAGCGCGGCGGCGCCCGGGAGCAGGTCCTTCAAGGTGGCCTGCGGGACGGCGCCGCAGGGCTCGAAGAGCGTGCGGTAGCGCCCGGGGGGCACGGCGGAGGCGGCGGGGCCGGCCTTGGCGTCGACGGCGCCGATGTCCGTCGTCGTGCCGGAGGAACAGCCGCTCAGGCCGAGACCGAGACCGAGGGCGAGGGCGGTCGCGGTGAGCACCGCGGGCCTGGTCCGGCCGAGTGCGTACGCCTTTCGCTGCACGATCCCAGGCTCCCTTCTCCCGGAGGCATCCCCCGAAAACCGTTTGTCGCTCCGCATGGGGCGATGAACACAATGTCTATCGCACGCGCCGCTGTTGATGCCGGTCCGTAGTCACCTGTACGGGCTTGTGCTCCGGTTTTTGCGCTATCAGACTTTATGGGGGAATCGAGGCATTATGTCGTACGTAGAGGTAGCGGGCGCGAAGGTCCCGATCCGCCTGTGGACCGACCCGGCGTCGGTCGACGACGGCGCCATGCGGCAGCTCCAGAACACGGCGACCCTGCCGTGGATCAAGGGCCTGGCCGTCATGCCGGACGTGCACTACGGCAAGGGCGCGACGGTCGGCTCGGTGATCGCGATGCAGGGCGCGGTGTGCCCGGCGGCGGTCGGCGTGGACATCGGCTGCGGCATGTCCGCCGTGAAGACGTCCCTGACGGCGAACGACCTGCCGGGTGACCTGTCACGGCTGCGGTCGAAGATCGAGCAGGCGATCCCGGTGGGCCGGGGCCTGCACCGCGAGATGGTGGACCCGGGCCGGCTCTACCAGTTCCCGACGGCCGGCTTCGACAAGCTGTGGGCGGGCTTCGACACGGTCGCGGATCCGGTGAAGTTCCGCCGGGAGCGGGCCGAGAAGCAGCTGGGGACGCTGGGCGCGGGAAATCACCTGATTGAGGTTTGTTTGGATGAATCTGGTGCGGTTTGGCTGATGCTGCACTCCGGCTCCCGGAATGTGGGCAAGGAGCTGGCCGACTACCACATCGGCATCGCGCAGAAGCTGCCGCACAACCAGGGCCTGGTGGACCGCGACCTGGCGGTGTTCCTGTCGGACACTCCACAGATGGCTGCCTACCGGAACGACCTTTACTGGGCGCAGGAGTACGCCAAGTACAACCGTGAGGTGATGATGGCGCTCCTGCAGGAGGTCATGCGGAGGGAGTTCCGCAAGGCCAAGGTCACCTTCGAGGGGGTCATCTCCTGTCACCACAACTACGTGGCGGAGGAACGCTACGAGGGGATGGACCTGCTGGTCACCCGCAAGGGGGCGATCCGCGCGGGTTCCGGGGATCTCGGGATCATTCCCGGCTCCATGGGCACCAGCTCGTACATCGTGAAGGGACTCGGCAACGAGGCCGCGTTCAACTCGGCGTCACACGGCGCGGGCCGGCTGATGAGCCGGAGTGCGGCGAAGCGGCACTTCACGGTCCGCGACCTGGAGGAGCAGACGCGGGGCGTGGAGTGCCGGAAGGACGCCGGCGTCCTGGACGAGATCCCCGGTGCCTACAAGCCGATCGAACAGGTCATGGAGCAGCAGCGGGACCTGGTCGAGGTGGTCGCGAAGCTGAAGCAGGTCGTGAACGTGAAGGGCTGAGGACACAAAGGCGACGGGGTGCCCCATGAGCGGCACCCCGTCGTCGGGCCGGGCTACTCGGCGGGTGCCGGTGTCCGGCCCGTGCGGAGCCGCCACAGGCGCATGGCGCAGCTCTGTTCGGTGCGGTCGAGGGCGGTGGCTGCTGCGGCGGGATCGTCGAGCCGGAGCAGCTCGCGGTCGTCCTTCTCGGTCCAGCGCCGACGGGGCGGTGCGATCCTCATGTGTGCGGGGCGTACCCAGGCCTGGATCGCTGCGGCGTTGGCTTTCTTGTGCTCCAGGGCGAGGCAGCCGGGAGAGTAGAGGTGCTTGGCGAGCTGTTGAGCCTGTTCCTTGAAGTACGTGATGACGTAGACCTGGTCGCGCGTGTTGCGCCGCGCGATCCGCTCCACGCCCGTGACCTTCTTCGCGTAGTGGCAGAAGTATGCGGCTGCTGCGGTGCTCGCCGACGTGAACGAGAGGAACGGGAAGCCCTGCGCGGTCCAGCCGAGGGACCCGTCGGCGTCGATGAGCCCGCGGATGTAGTCCGGCCGGGAGAACTCGACGCGGGGCGGCCGGATGGTCTGCGACTTCTTGCCGTAAGGAATCCCGAGCGCATTGACGGTCGTCCTGGCCTCGAGCGCGCACAGGGACCACGTGGCGGAGTGGTGCCGCTCGGCGAAGTTGGTGGAACGGACCCGCTCGGTGATGGAGCTGTAGTGCGGGGTCAAGCGCTGGAACTCGTGGAGGATGTGGATGTCCCGCGCGTTGATCTCGACGGTCAGGGCGCCCTTTCGCCCCCTGCCCTGGGAGAGGTGCCCGTCGGCCTGGAGGAAGCCGAACATGTAGGCGTACTCGGGGTTCTCCAGGTCCATGAAGGACGTCGTGGGCGTGTCGGGTTCGAAGAGGGTCGGGGCGCTAGGGTCGTGTTCAGCCATGGGAAGTTTTCGCCTTCCTGATGGTGAGGCCCTCGGTCCGGATTGCCGTCCTGACCGAGGGCCGTTCTGTATGGAGTTGTGTCGAGCCTAGGTTCGGGTTTCGTACGGTATGGGGGATTCGCGGTAGTTCACTCGTGTGGGTGTCGTCAGAGTTCGCGGTGGACCTTCGTGTTGGAGGCCTGGGCGCGGGGGCGGACGACGAGGAGGTCGATGTTGACGTGCGGGGGGCGGGTGCAGGCCCAGGTGATGGTGTCGGCGACGTCGTCCGCGGTCAGGGGTTCGGCCACGCCGGCGTAGACCTTGGCGGCCTTGTCGGTGTCGCCGCGGAAGCGGGTGGTGGCGAACTCCTCGGTCTTGACCATGCCGGGGGCGATCTCGATGACGCGGACCGGGGTGCCGACGATCTCCAGGCGGAGGGTCTCGGCGAGGACGCGGGCGCCGTTCTTGGCGGCGACGTAGCCGGCGCCGCCCTCGTAGGTGGAGTGTCCGGCGGTGGAGGAGAGGACGACGACGGTGCCGTCGCCGCTCGCGGTGAGGGCGGGGAGGAGGGCCTGGGTGATGTTCAGGGTGCCGATGACGTTGACCTCGTACATGCGGCGCCAGTCCTCCGGGTCGCCGGTGGCGACGGGGTCGGCGCCGAGTGCTCCGCCGGCGTTGTTGACCAGGACGGCGAGGCTGCGGAAGGCGGTGGCGAACTCGTCGACGGCGGCGCGGTCGGTGACGTCGAGGGCGTAGGCGGTGGCCTGGTGGCCGGCCTCGTTGATCTCGGCGGCGAGGGCCTCGATGCGGTCCTTGCGGCGGGCGGTGAGGACCACGCGGTAGCCGGCGGCGGCGAGCTGTCGGGCGGTGGCGGCGCCGATGCCGCTGCTCGCTCCGGTGACGACGGCGATGGGGGTACCGGCGGCAGTCATGACGTGCTCCTCGCGCGTGTGGTCGATTGCGGGTCGATCGCCCGGCCAGGATAGGCGGGGGGTGGTCAGCGTCCGCGCGGGGCGTACATGATCACGGCCATGCCGGCGAGGCAGACGAGTGCGCCGAGGACGTCCCAGCGGTCCGGGCGGTAGCCGTCGGCGACCATGCCCCAGGCGAGGGAGCCGGCGACGAACACGCCGCCGTAGGCGGCGAGGATGCGGCCGAACTCGGCGTCGGGCTGGAGGGTGGCGACGAAGCCGTAGACGCCGAGGGCGAGGACTCCGGCGCCGATCCAGACCCAGCCGCGGTGTTCGCGCACGCCCTGCCAGACGAGCCAGGCGCCGCCGATCTCGAAGAGGGCGGCGAGGACGAACAGGGCGGCGGAGCGGGCGATCAGCATGAGGTGAGGCTTTCACGGGACACGCGGCTGATGGGTAGTCAGAATGTATGGGTATATGTCGGTATCTTTTGCGCATGAGTGTGATGCGCAAGGCTCTGCTCGGCGCGGCCCTCGCCGCTGCCCTCGTCGTCGGTGCGGGGGGCGGTGCCCGTGCGGCCGGGCCCGGGGCGGAGGCGGATCTGGCCCACCACGGTCATGTCTCCCTGTGGGACGGGCGGCTCGGGGTGTGGCTGGTCAGTGAGAACCACGGGCCCTCGGACGTCTCCCAGGCGACCGTCCGGCTCGCCTTCTCGGCGCCCATGGCCGGCGGCCAGGAGCTGCCGCCGGCCTGTCTGTGGAGCAGCGACCGGGTGGTGTCCTGCCGGACCGGCGCGCTGCGGGCGGCCGGGGCCGTCGCCGAGCTGGCCCTGGATCTGCGGACGGCGGGCCGGCCGGACGAGCTGACCGTGGACATCCGCACGGCCTGGCGGGACGGCGGCGCCGTCGACGGGAACGCGCGCAACGACCGCCACCGGGTGCTGGTGCTGGCGACCGGTGATCCGTACGTCTTCTGATTCCGGGCCGGGCTAGCCCTGGAGCGGCGTCGTGTAGCCGTCGGGGCGGACCAGGAGGGTGTCGCGGCGGGCCGGGTCCGCCCAGGCGGCCCGTATGAGGCGCCCGGGCGTGACCGGAGCGGTGGCCGGGAGCGGTGCGGGCGCTCCGGCGGGGCCGATCAGGACGAACTCGCCCTCGCGGAGGGCCTCGTACAGCCTGCCCTCGCGCAGCGGCTCGTCGGGGACCCGTCGCGCCCCGGAGGCGTACCCGATGCCGATGCCGCTGATCTGGCCCATGGCGCGGGCGGCGACCGGGCGGAGGGTGCCGAGTAGCCGGGTGGCGAGGGCGCGGGCGGCGCGCCGGAGCGGGGTGCGGGCCATCGCGAGGCGGACCAGGGCGCCGCTGCTGCGCAGGACCGTGGCGCCGACCGGGTGCCGTTCGGCCTGGTAGCTGTCGAGCAGGGCCTCGGGGTCCCGGGCCTCGCCGCGCAGGACGGCGGCGAGCTTCCAGGAGAGGTTGGCGGCGTCCTGGAGGCCGGTGTTCATGCCCTGGCCGCCGGCCGGTGAGTGCACGTGGGCGGCGTCCCCGGCGAGGAAGACGCGGCCGGAGCGGTACGCCGGGGCCTGGCGCTCGTCGCTGTGGAAGCGGGAGATCCAGCGGGCGTCGTGCATGCCGAGGTCGCTGCCGAGGGCGCGCCGGGTGATCTCCCGCACCTCGTCGAGGCCGACCGGTTCGTCGTCGTCCGCCTGTCGGGTGCGGTCCCAGCCCATGACCCGGTACCAGCCGTCGCCGAAGGGGGCGATGAAGGCGAAGGCGTCCTCGGACGCCGTGACGGTGAGGAGCTTGCCCGGCTCCTCGGCGAGGCGGACGTCCGCGAGGACCATGGAGCGGATCACGGACGCGCCGGGGAAGGGCAGTCCGAGCGCCGTGCGCACGGCGCTGCGCGAGCCGTCCGCGCCGACCAGGTGACGGGCGCGGAGGGCGGTGCCGTCGGCCAGTTCGGCGGTCACGGAGCCGGCGTCCTGGCGCAGGGCGCGCAGCTCGGTCCCGTACCGGAAGTCCACGCCGGCGGAGCTCGCCCGGCGTTCGAGCAGGCGCTCGACCTCGTACTGCGGGGTGAGGAGGAGGTACGGGTAGCGGGTGGGCAGCCGGGACAGGTCGAGCGCGAGGCGGCCGAAGAGGCGGAGGTCGGTGACCGGGGTGCCGGTGGCGACCAGGTCGTCCGCGAGGCCGCGGGCGTCGAGCTGCTCCAGCGTGCGGGCGTGGACGCTGAAGGCGCGGGTGAGGTTGCTGATCCCGGGGGGCCTGCGCTCGACGAGCGTGACCCGCAGGCCGGCGGCGGCGAGGTCGCCGGCGAGGAGGAGGCCGGTGGGGCCCGCGCCGATCACGAGGACGTCCGCGTCCGCGTCCGGGGCCGCGCCCGGGGCCGCGTCCGTGTCCGGAGTCGGGGTCGTGTCCGGAGTCGGGGTGTCCGCGTCCGTGTCCGGGGTCGTGGTGAGGTCCGCGCCCGGGGTCGCCCCCGGGGCCGTGCCCGTGCCCGTGGTCGTACCCGCGCCCGGGGTCGTCCCCGTGGCCGCCGTGTTCGTCGTGCCTGTCGTGCCTGTCGTGCCTGTCGTGCTTGTCGTGCTTGTCGTGTTCTTCGCGTCCTCTGTGCTCATCGTGCTCATCGCCGCCTCCGGGGGCCTGTTCGCTCGCACATCAACGGCCGTTGGCCAACGCCCGTTGGTCAACGCTTGTTGGCAATTCTGGACCCGCTCGGGATGGTGTGTCAACGCCCGTTGGCCTACAGTTGTTGGCATGACGACCCCGCGCCGTTCCGACGCCACCCGCGCCGCGATCCTCGAAGCCGCCCGCGAGCACTTCGCCGGCGAGGGGTACGAGCGCGCGACCATCCGGGCCATCGCCCGCGACGCCGGGATCGACCCGTCGATGGTCATGCGCTACTTCGGCAACAAGGAGGGGCTTTTCGCCGCCGCCTCCGACTTCGAGCTGGAGCTCCCCGAGCTCGGCTCCCTGCCCGCCCGGCACGTCGGCGCCGCGCTCGTCACGCACTTCCTGGACCGCTGGGAGCGCGACGACGTGCTCACCGGGCTGCTGCGGGTCGGGGTCACCAACGCCGCCGGGACCGAGCGGATGCAGGAGATCTTCGCCGAGCAGCTCGGGCCGATCACCCGCGGTGTCTGCCCCGACCCCGCCGAGGCGCCGCGCCGGGCCGCGCTGGTCGCCTCCCAGATCCTCGGCATGGCGCTCGCCCGCTACGTGCTCCGCCTGCCGCCCGCCGTCGAGATGACCCGCGAGGAGGTCGCCGCCTGGCTCGGGCCGACCGTCCAGCGCTACCTCACGGCCGAGCGTCCCTGAAGTTCCCTGGTCCGTACACTCTCTGCATGCCGCAGGAGAACAGCGCACGGCGCGACGAGCTGATGACGGAGCTCCAGGGCGAGGCCCGGCGCTCGATGGCCGCCTACGCCCTGTTCAACCAGGCCGTCGCCGACCACCTGGGGCTGCACCCGACGGACGTGCAGTGCCTCAATCTGCTCGGCCTGGAGCGCGACCCGGTCACCATCGGGCGGATCGCCGAGCTCACCGGGCTGACCACCGGCTCCGCCACTCGGCTCGTCGACCGCCTGGAGCGCGCCGGATACGTGCGGCGGGAGCGGGACGCCGAGGACCGGCGGCGGGTCATGGTCGCGCCGGTGCCCGAGCGGATGGCCGGGCTGGGCGCGTTGTGGCGGCGGCTCAACGGGACCTGGGGCACCCTCTTCGAGGACTACGACGAGTCCGAGCTCGCGCTGCTCACCGGCTACATGCGCAGGACGGTCGAGCTGAGCGCCGTACAGATCGAGCGGCTGCGGTCGGGGGCCTTCGAGGAGCCGGACGGGGGCGTCTGACCGGCGCCGCCTGACCGGGCCGACTGGCCGGCCCGTCCGACCGGCCGTCCGACCGGGCAGCCTTGCCGGCCTTCTGACCGCGCGTCTGACCGCGCGTCTGACCGCGCGTCTGACCGGGCGGTCCGGGCCACCCGGGCCACCCGGCCCGCCCCGCCCGCCCGGGCCGGAGGGCCTGACGGGAGCGACCGTCCTACAGCACCGTCTCGCGGGCCGCCGTCCCGCCGAACTCGCGCAGCGCGTCCGAGACGATGGTCTCCAGGCGGGCGTGGTGGGCGCCCCGCCAGTAGACCCGCTCGCACTCCGTGCACTGCGCGAAGACGTCGTACGTGTTCTCCGTGCCCTGCTCCAGACGCTCGCGGACCGTGTCCTTGTCGGCCTCCGTCAGCGGCCCGTTGCAGGCGGTGCAGCGGGTCCAGGGCGCGAGCCGCGGCGCGAAACGGCCGAGGACGTCGCGGAGCTGGTCGTCGGGCTGGTCGCTGTAGACGTACGCGCCGGCCCACAGCTCCCGGCGGCGCAGCAGGCCGCGGTCGCGGGAGAGCATCACGCGCCGCTCCTCCGCCGAGCGGGCGGCCAGCGCGGGGTCACCGATGTCCTGGCTCTCGTACGCCGCGTCGACGCCGAGCAGGCGCAGCCGCCGGGCGAGCGTGCCGAGGTGGACGTCGAGCAGGAACCGGAGCGGGGCGCCGGGGACCGACTGGGGGCGTGCGACGCCCTCGACCTCGACGGTCTCGCCGGCCGCGGGGACGTGCGAGGGCTCGACCGCGCGCCCGTCCACGAGCAGCCGCCCGGCCTCGGTCAGCGGCACGCCCAGCGACTCGACGACATGGCCGAGCGAGGAGGAGCCGTCGGTCGCCACGGCGGTGCGCCCCGCGCGGCGGTCCGCCGCGACGAAGAGCCGCAGGGCGGGGGCGAAACTGATCTGGATCTCCGGTCCGTTCACGGGGACAGGATGGCACCGGGTGCACCGCCTGGCCAGGGAATTCCCGTCGCGCCCGGGTGGCCCGGGGTACCGTCCCGCCATGAAGATCATCGATGTCGAGCCCGGCGACCCGCGCCTGGAGGCCGAGCTCCTGCCCGTCCTGAGCGAGCTCCGGCCGCACCTGACGCCCGAGCTGTTCCGGGACGTGTACGAGCGCGGCCACGCGCAGGGGCTGCGGTTCAGCGCCGCCTACGCCGACGACGGGGCGTGCGTCGGCGTGGCCGGGTGGCGGATCGTCCACAACACCAGCTCCCTGACGCAGCTGTACGTGGACGACCTGGTGACCAAGGCCGCCAGCCGGTCCACCGGCGTCGGGCACGCGCTGATCGGGCACCTGGAGGAGCACGCCCGCGCGGCCGGCTGCCACGAGCTCAACCTGGACTCCGGCACCCACCGCACCGGCGCCCACCGCTTCTACCTGCGCGAGCGCTTCGACATCGTGGCCTTCCACTTCTCCCGGATGCTCAAGCCCCTGGGGGAGTGAGCTCCAGCCGCCAGTCGTTGCAGCGCATCCGGTGGCCCGGCGGGTACTCGAACTCCCGCTCCGTGAGGAGCGTGAAGCCCGCCTTGCGGCACACCGCGTTCGACGGCGCGTTCTCCGTGGACGGGTAGGCGTGCAGGTGGTGGAAGCGGCCCTCGGCGCGGGCGCGTTCCACCACCGCGAGCGTCGCCGCCGTCGCCACGCCCCGGCCCTGGAAGCCCGGCAGCACGGTCCAGCCCGTCTCGTAGACCGAGGCGGCGGACGCCTCCTCCGCGTGCTCCCAGAAGCCGATCGCGCCCGCCGCGACCTCCTCCGGCAGCAGCACGATCCGGAACATGCACCCGGCGCGGTCCGGGTCCGCGCCCAGCCGCTCGTAGCGCGCCTGGCGCGCCGCGAGCTGCTCCTCGGTCTCCGGGCCGCCCAGATGCTCCATCAGCTCCGGTGCGTTCATGGCCCGGAGGAGCCCGAAGTCCTCCTCCGACCAGGGTTCGAGCCGCACCGTGCCGTTCCCGCCGTTCCCGCCGTTCCCGTCGCGTCCGCCCCGGCCGCCGTTCGCGCTGTCGTCGTCCATGGGCGCACCCTAGGTCACGCCGCTGACAGCGCCCGGGCGTACGCCGTCGGCGGGATCCCGACCGTCGCCGTGAAGTCCCGTACGAGATGGGCCTGGTCGCTGTAGCCGAGTTCGGCCGCGAGCCGGGACCAGTCCGGGGGGCCGGCCGCCGGTGCGGCCCGGGCGCGTTCCAGGGCCTCGTGGATGCGGTAGCGCAGGATGACCCACTTCGGGCCGACGCCGACGTAGGCGGCGAACAGGCGCTGGAGCGAGCGCGGCGAGAGCCCGGCCCGGTCGGCGAGGGCGGAGACGCGCCGCATCGCGCGGTCCGTCCGGACCAGGTCGACCAGGGCCATGGCCTGTGCGGCGGCCGGGTCGGGCGCGGGGCCGTGGGCCAGCAGGAAGGCGTCGAGGGCCGCCACGCGCGCGTCGTCGCCGGCGGGGGAGAGGACGGCGGCGGCCTCGGCGGTGCCGGTGGCCGGGAACGCCTCCGTGAGCGGGGCGATCCGGCCGGTCCAGTGCGAGACCGGCCGGGCGGTGGCGAAGGGGCGGAAGCCGCCGGGGCGGAACTGCACGCCGCAGACCCGGCCGGTGCCGGTCAGCTTCTTGGTGAAGAGCTCCAGGCCGATGCCCGAGAGGACGGCCGAGTCGCCCGCCTCCTCCCCGCGTTCGAACACCACGTTGACCGACGGGTGCGGGACGACGTGGGACGCGTACGGCTCCGTCAGGTCCCAGTCGATCAGCCAGTAGTGCTCCAGGTACGGGCGGAGCGCGGGGGCGGGGGAGTGGCGGCGGAAGCGCACGCGGGTGAGGAGTTCGGCGGGGTCCACGATGCCCCGGGTGTCCCGGCGCGGTCCTGGGGCGGCGGTCATGTCGCGCATGGTGTCCGGTCCGGGCCGTCCGATCAAGGACTCAGCGCAGGCGGCCCGCCGCGCCCAGGGAGAGCCGGGAGACGACCTGGCCGAAGGCCCGTTCCTCGGCGGGGGTGAGGGCGACCGTCTCCTGCGGGTGCCAGATCCGCTCCAGCGGGGTGTTCGCCCGCTCGCGGCGGGCGCGGGCGCGCAGGCCCAGGGCGACCCAGACGGCGGCGGAGAGGGCGAGGAGGCCGAAGAGGGTGATCACGCGGGGGTCCGAGAACTGGCCGGGCAAGGTCATGGCTGACTCCAGGGCGGGGCGCCGCGGACGGCGGCGTGCCCCTGGCAGGGGGCGCGCGCCCGCACGGCGCTGTCGATTCCTACTGCTTCCTCCCGACCCGTTCAGTTAACACCACCCTGGGGGTCTTTCGGCAGGGGGGTCCGGGACCAAAGTCCCGGGCGTGCGCCGGGGCGGGAGGCCCTCTTGTGCGCGTGGTGGAACCGCTTCAAGGTGGCGGGGACGGAGGTTTCCGGCCGGGGAGGGAGCGGTCCAATGGCTGACGCGACGGGCACGGGCGGGTGGGGTTTCACGGACGACCGGGGCGCGGCCCTGGCGACGCGGCGCAGGCCGGAGCGGGTGGTGGCGTACGTACGGGCCGGGGCGGCCCTGCTCGACCTGGGGGTGCGGCCGGTCGCGGTGTACGGCTCCGGGCACGACGGCGACCTGCTCGATCCGGTCAAGTCGGGCGGTCTGGCGGCGGCGGGGGTGCCGTACCTGGGCCCGGGGCGGGCGCTGGACGCGGAGCGGCTGCGGGCGCTGGGCGAGGTGGACCTGGTCGTCGACGTGACGTACGACGGGAAGAGCCCGTACGCGCTCGACGAGGCGCTGGCGGAGGAGGCGGGGGCCCCGCTGGCGGCGCTCTCCGTCGGCGGCGAGCTGGCGCTGCCGGCGATCGTGGGCCGGTTCGGTGAGCTGGCCTCCGCCCTGGGGGCGGCGGCCGGGGCCTCGGGGCGGGTGGGCGACGCGGAGGCGGCGCTGCGGGCGGCCGCGGGGCGTGCGGACGTGGGGGTGCTGGCCCTGTCCGGGGCCGGGCCCGAGCAGGTGCACCTGGCGCGGCCGCACGCCTGGCCCGAGCTGGCCCGGCTGGCCGAGCTGGGGGTGCGGTTCGTGGATCCGGGGCCGGGGCCGGGCGCGAACTGGCTGACGACCGACTGGGAGCACGCGGTCGGGCTCGCGCCGGACCTGGTGCTGTTCGACAGCCGGGCCAACGCCGTGCCGCCGCACGCGGTCCCGCCGGGGGCCCGGCTCGCCCCCTGGAACCCGGAGACCCCGCCGAGCCCGGCCGCCTGCGCCCGTTTCTTCCAGGACCTGGCGGCGGCCCTGGAGGACCGGGAGGGGTAGGCCCGGCGCGCCGTGGGGCCTCGGGCCCGGACCACGCGCCCCCCCCTGCACGGGCCATGCCTCTGACCGGACCACGTGCCCCCTGCGCAGACCACGTGCCCCCCGCGCGGGCCACGTGCCTCCTGCGCAGGCCACGCGCCCCCCCGCGCGGACCACGTGCCCCCTGCACAGGCCACGTGCCCCCTGCGCGGGCCACGTGCCTCCTGCGCAGGCCACGCGCCCCCCGCGCGGGCCATGTCCCTGACCGGGGCTATGTCTCTGGACCGGGGCGAGGCCCTCGGACCGGGGCGACGCCCCCGGACCGCGGCCATGCCCCTGCACCAAGGCCATGCCCTGGACCGGGTCCGACCCCCGGTCCAGGGTCACGGCGCCTGCCGGGCCGCGGCCCCGTGCGGGGGTCGCGGCGCGCCTGTGGGGTCCCTACGGCAACCGCGCCCGCAGGGACGCGGCGAACTCCTCCGCCCGGGTCAGCTGGGCGTGGAGTTCCGCGACGCGTTCGGTCGCCGCGCGTTCGTAGCCGCGGACGCGGGCGACGAGGGCGGCGCGGGTGGGCGGGTCGAGTTCGTCGGGGGTGTCCGGGGTGTCGGCGGCGAGGCGGTCGACGGCGGTGAGCAGCTCGCGGGTCTCGTCGAGGGTGAAGCCGAGCGGCTTCATCCGGCGGATCACCATCAGGCGGGCCACGTCGGCGTCCGTGTAGAGGGGGAAGCCGCCCTGGGAGGCCGCGGACGGGACGACGAGGCCGCTGTCCTCGTACTGGCGGATGGTGCGCAGGGAGAGTTCCGTCCGGGCCGCCACCTCGCCGATCTGCATCGGCTCGCGGGTCGGGCGGGGGGCGGTGCGCGCTGTGCTCACGGTGTCGAGTCCTTCCTCGTGCGGGGCCCCTCGTACGGGGCGCCGGCGGGCGCGGCTTCCGCGCATTAGATCCGATTCGTCCTAACTTCAGCACTTATGAGAGCTGGAAGCGTGGCGAAACGCCTGCTGGTAGGACGTCCGTTGGACAGCGCGCGGCTCGGCGAGACCCTGCTGCCCAAGCGGCTGGCCCTGCCGATCTTCTGCAGCGACCCGCTCTCCTCCGTCGCCTACGCCACGGAGGAGATCCTGCTGATCCTCGCCCTCGGCGGCCTCGCCGTGCTCCATCTGGCCTGGTACGCGGCGGTCGGCATCGTCGTGCTGCTGCTCGTGGTCGTCGCCTCCTACCGGCAGACCTGCTACGCCTACCCGGGCGGCGGCGGGGCGTACGTCGTCTCGGCCGAGAACCTGGGCACCACCGCGGCCCTCACCGCGGCCAGCGCGCTGCTCATCGACTACGTGATGACCGTCGCCGTCTCCGTCGTCTCCGGGGTCGCCGCGATCACCTCGGCCGCGCCCGCGCTGGACGGCCACGCGACGGTCATGTCGGTGGTGTTCGTGGCCGTGCTGGCCTGGCTGAACCTGCGCGGGGTGCGGGAGTCGGGCCGCTGGTTCGCGCTGCCCACCTACGCGTTCATCGCCGTCATCTACCTGATGTTCGCGGTCGCGGCGGTGCGGATGGCGTCGGGCGCGACGATCCGCGCCGAGTCGGCGGACCTGCCCGTCGAGGCGGTCTCCACCTACTCGGGCATCGCGCTCGTGCTGCTCGGGCTGCGGGCCTTCGCCTCCGGCTGCACGGCGCTGACCGGCGTCGAGGCGATCAGCAACGGCGTGCCGGCCTTCGCGAAGCCCAAGAGCCGCAACGCGGCCACGACCCTGGCGGTGATGGGCGGGCTCTCCGTGACCATGTTCTTCGGGATCACGGTGCTCGCGATGGTCTACGAGGTGCACGTCGCCGAGGACCCGACCGAGCTGGGGCTGCCGCCCGGCACCCCGACCTCGACCGCGCTCGCCCAGATCGGGCGCGCCACCTTCGGCGACTGGCACGTCCTCTTCTACGCCCTCCAGGCCGTCACCGCGGGCGTCCTCGTCCTGGCGGCCAACACCGCCTTCAACGGCTTCCCGATGCTGGCCTCCGTCCTGGGGCGCGACCGCTACGCGCCCCGCCAGCTCGTCCACCGCGGCGACCGGCTCGTCTACTCCAACGGCGTCCTGCTCCTGGCGCTGGCCGCCATCGCGCTGATCGTCGCCTTCGACGCCAACCTCACCCGGCTGATCCAGCTCTACATCCTGGGCGTCTTCGTCTCCTTCACGCTGTCCCAGGCGGGCATGGTCAAGCACTGGCGGCGAGAACTCGCCACGCCGGCCGGGGCCGCCCAGCGGACGCACATCCTGCGGCGGCTGGCGATCAACGCGTTCGGCGCCTGTCTGACGGCCGTCGTCCTCGTCATCGTCCTGGTCACCAAGTTCACGCACGGGGCCTGGATCGTCGTCATCGCGATGCCGCTGCTCTTCGCCGGGATGAAGGGGGTGCGCCGGCACTACGACGCCGTCGCCGCCGAGGTGGCCGTCGCCCCCGACGCCCACCCGCACCCGCTCGCCGCGAACCACGTCCTGGTCCTGGTGGCCTCGGTCAACGCGCCGAGCCTGCGCGCCCTGTCGTACGCGAAGACCCTGAAGCCGGCCTCGCTGACCGCGGTGACGGTCGCCGAGGACCCCGCCCAGGCGGAGGTCCTGCGCGCCTCCTGGGAGGCCCACGGCATCGACGTACCGCTGCGGGTGCTGAACTCGCCCTACCGCTCGATCGTCCAGCCGCTGCTGCGGCACATCCGCGACGCGCCCGAGCGCTCCCCGGACTCGGTGGTCTCCGTGGTCATCCCCGAGTACGTCGTCGGGCGCTGGTGGGAGCAGCCGCTGCACAACCAGAGCGCGCTCCGGCTCAAGACGCGGCTGCTGTTCATGAAGAACGTCGTGGTCATCGACGTGCCCTACCGGCTCGCGTCGGCCCGGGAGCTGGCCGCCGAGCGCGCGAAGGCCGCCGCGGAGGCGGCGCGGGAGAGCCCCTAGGGAAAGCCGCGTCCCGGATCCGTCCGGGGCGGGCCGGTCCGCCCGTCCGGGGGCCTGCCTACGGTGGCCACGGCCTGTCTACGGCCACACCAGGCAGTACGGCTGGTGGCCGGCCTCGTGCAGGCGGACCGAGAAGTCCTGCCACTCGTGGAGCAGCTGGTAGACGTTGAAGGCGTCCCGGGGGCCGCCGCGGTCGGGGACGGTGGACCAGATGAAGGCGGCGGCGCCGACCGACTCCTCGCCGATGCCGCGCAGCGGGTCGACCACGGTCATGGGCAGTTTCACCACGGCGTAGTCGGGGTGCAGCACCACCAGTTCCAGCGGCGGCACCTTGTGCAGCGGCATGCCCTGGATGCCGGTGAGCACCATCGCGGCTATGGTCTCCGGCTTGATCTTGGTGAACAGGCCGCCCATGCCGAGCTCGTCGCCGCCCAGCTCCTCGGGTCGCATCGAGATGGGCACCCGGGCCGCCGTCGCGCCGTCGGGCGCGCCGAAGTACTTGTACGTCACCCCCAAGCCGCCACCCCGTGATTCCCCGGCCTTCCGCTCGCCGGCTCCGAGTCCGCCAGGTCCGCCGGGCTCCGCCGGCTCTCCGGTCCTCGGGGCGTTCGCCCTGGGCTCCTCGGCCCTCCGGCGCCGGTGCCTCCCCCGCCGGACAGGGTCGGGACCCAGGTCGTCAGTCCCCTCGCCCGGTCCGCCACCGCGATGCATATCTCCACCCGACTGCTGTTCCGAGCCGCGCGTCTCCGCGGCGCGACCCGATCATCGTGACAATGACCTCCCCCACGTTCGTACGGTGAAACACCTGTCCGCAAGAACGCCGTGGCCTCTGACACCATGGATTCCGTGAGCCATCCCTATGACGCCCCAGTTTCGCAGACGCGGAGGACAGACGCCCCGGCGTAATTCAGAGGGTGCTCACTCCATCCCTCCGTACTCGCAGGTCAGGATCCCAGTGCCGTATTCATACGAAGCCCCAGTCTCACAGACGCTTTTCGACCGCGCGTCCCTTGTGACGCCCGGCGGCGTGAACTCACCGGTGCGCGCCTTCCGTGCCGTGGGCGGTACGCCCCGGTTCATGGTGTCCGGTACCGGTCCGTACCTCACCGACGCCGACGGCCGTGAGTACGTCGACCTCGTCTGCTCGTGGGGACCGATGATCCTCGGCCACGCGCACCCCGAGGTGACCGCCGCGGTGCAGGCCGCGGTGGCCCGCGGCACCTCCTTCGGCACGCCGGGCGAGGGCGAGGTCGCGCTGGCGGAGGAGATCGTCGCGCGGATCGAGCCGGTCGAGCAGGTCCGGCTGGTGTCCAGCGGCACCGAGGCGACCATGTCGGCGATCCGGCTGGCCCGCGGGTTCACCGGCCGCGCCAAGGTCGTCAAGTTCGCCGGCTGCTACCACGGGCACGTGGACGCGCTGCTGGCCGCGGCCGGCTCCGGCGTCGCCACCTTCGGCCTGCCGGACACGCCCGGCGTGACGGGCGCGCAGGCCGGGGACACCATCGTGCTGCCGTACAACGACCTGGAGGCGGTGCACGAGGCGTTCCACCGCCACCCGGGCGAGATCGCCTGTGTGATCACCGAGGCGTCCCCGGGCAACATGGGCGTCGTCCCGCCGCTGCCGGGCTTCAACCAGGGCCTGAAGGACGCGTGCGAGAAGAACGGCGCGCTGTTCATCTCCGACGAGGTCATGACCGGTTTCCGCACCTCGCGGGCCGGCTGGTACGGCGTCGACGGCGTGAAGCCCGACCTGATGACCTTCGGCAAGGTCATGGGCGGCGGCTTCCCGGCGGCGGCCTTCGGCGGCCGCGCGGACGTGATGGGCCACCTCGCCCCGGCCGGCCCGGTCTACCAGGCGGGCACCCTCTCCGGTAACCCGGTCGCGACCGCCGCCGGCCTCGCGCAGCTGCGGCTGCTCGACGACGCCGCGTACGAGAAGGTGAACGCGGTCTCCGCGGAGATCCAGGGCCTGGTCACCGACGCGCTCGCCAAGGAGGGCGTGGCGCACCGGCTGCAGACCGCGTCCAACATGTTCTCGGTCTTCTTCACCTCCACCGAGGTGCGGAACTACGAGGAGGCGAAGAAGCAGGAGGCGTTCCGCTTCAACGCCTTCTTCCACTCGATGCTCGCGGACGGGGTCTACCTGCCGCCGTCGGCGTTCGAGTCCTGGTTCGTGTCGGCCGCCCACGACGAGCGGGCCGTCGAGCGGATCGCCGCCGCCCTGCCGGCCGCCGCCCGCGCCGCCGCGGAGGCCACGGCATGAGCGACGTGCGCCCCGAGGGGAACGTGAGCGACGAGGACATCACCGTCGTGCACCTGATGCGGCACGGCGAGGTGCACAACCCGGACGGCGTGCTGTACGGGCGCCGCGCCGGGTACCACCTGTCCGAGCTGGGCCGGCAGATGGCCGACCGGGTCGCCGAGCACCTGGCCGGCCGGGACGTCACGCACGTCGTGGCCTCCCCGCTGGAGCGGGCGCAGGAGACGGCCGCGCCGATCGCCAAGACCCACGGTCTGGACCTGGCCACGGACGGGCGCCTGATCGAGGCGGCGAACGTGTTCGAGGGCAAGACCTTCGGCGTCGGCGACGGGGCGCTGCGCAAGCCGGGCAACTGGAAGCACCTGACCAACCCGTTCCAGCCGTCCTGGGGCGAGCCGTACGTGGAGCAGGTCGTCCGGATGATGGGCGCGCTCGACGCGGCGAAGGACGCGGCCCGCGGGCACGAGGCGGTGTGCGTGAGCCACCAGCTGCCGATCTGGATCGTGCGCAGCTTCGTGGAGAAGCGCCGGCTGTGGCACGACCCGCGGCGGCGGCAGTGCACGCTGGCCTCGCTGACCTCGTTCACGTACCGGGGCGACCGGATCGTGTCGGTCGGCTACAGCGAGCCGGCGCTGGATCTGGTGCCGGTGCACCTGCGCGCGGGTGCGAAGCCTGTGAAGGGTAAGGCGAAGGCCTTCGGCGCGTAGCTTTTTCGCTCTATCGTTCGGGGCGGTCCGGCGGCGATGTGCCGCGGGACCGCCCTGAAATATTTGTTCTGTTTTTCCGGAACCTTCGTGTTCCTCATGACATCTCACTGATTGTCGGTTTGGAATGACTTCAGGTCATACGTCAGCGCGAATGGGGATGTCATGCGCGGGATCAGTCGAAGGGGACTTCTGGGGGCCGGGGTCGGTGCCGCCGCGGCGCTCGGCATCGCCGGGTGCAGTGGCAACAATCAGGATAAGAGTGGACGTTCCGGACCCGGCAAGGGTGGGGACGCGTCCGGCGGACCGGACAACCCCGCGCCCACCAAGGACGACGGCCGGCCCATCGGCGACGGTTCCACCGCCGACACAGGAAAGCAGCCGAACCAGCCCGACGCCCCCGTGCCGCTCGAACCCGGCCAGACCCCGCCGCAGTTCGTGATCTTCTCCTGGGACGGTGCCGGCGAGGTCGGCAACGGCCTCTTCCCGCGCTTCCTCGAACTGGCCAAGAACCACGACGCGGCCATGACCTTCTTCCTCTCCGGGCTCTACCTCCTGCCCGAGTCGAAGGCCTCCCTCTACCGTCCGCCGAACAACCGCGTCGGCGCCTCCGACATCGGCTACCTCACCGACGACCACGTCAAGCAGACCCTGAAGTACGTCCGCCAGGCCTGGCTCGAAGGCCACGAGATCGGCACCCACTTCAACGGGCACTTCTGCGGCGGCTCCGGCTCGGTCGCCAACTGGACGCCCGCCCAGTGGCAGAGCGAGATCGACCAGGCCGTCGGCTTCGTCACGAAGTGGAAGACCAACACCGGCTGGACCGACCTCGACCCGCTGCCCTTCGACTACACCAAGGAGCTCGTCGGCGGCCGCACCCCCTGCCTGCTCGGCCAGGACAACCTGCTGCCCACCGCCAAGCGGCTGGGCTGGCGCTACGACGCCAGCTCCCCGGGCGGCCGTCAGACGTGGCCGGTCAAGCGCGGCGGCCTGTGGGACCTGCCGCTGCAGGCCGTGCCCTTCCCCGGGCACTCCTTCGAGGTCCTGTCGATGGACTACAACATGCTCGCCAACCAGTCGAAGAACTCGACCAAGGGCATGCCCTCGCGCTACCCGGGCTGGCGCAAGCAGGCCACCGAGGCCTACCTGGCCGGCTTCCACCGCGCCTACGAGTCGAACCGCGCCCCCTTCTACATCGGCAACCACTTCGAGCAGTGGAACGGCGGCATCTACATGGACGCCGTCGAGGAGGCCCTGAAGGGCATGGCCGGGAAGAAGGACGTCCGGCTGGTCTCCTTCCGCCAGTTCTGCGACTGGCTGGACGTCCAGGACCCGAAGATCCTCGCCAAGCTGCGCACCCTGGAGGTCGGCCAGCAGCCGGCCGGCGGCTGGAACGCGTTCCTCCGCCCGGCTTAAACGATCTTGACAAGGGGCATCTTGGGCACGTAGGGGGGTGCCCAAGATCCGCGAAACGCCCATGCGAAACTTTTCACATGAGTCTTAGCCGCGCCTCGCGACGCACCCTGCTCGCGGTCGGAACGATGACGATCGCGCTCGCCCTCTCGGCCTGCAGCTCGGACACCAACGGCAAGTCCGGGGGCGGCGGCGACACCGGCTTCGTGACCAACACGGGCGGTATCTCCACCGTCGCCAAGGGCGAGCGCAAGCCGGTCGCCGCGCTCGCGGGCGACACGCTCGAAGGCAAGCGGCTCGACGTCGCCGACCTCAAGGGCAAGGTCGTCGTCCTCAACGTCTGGGGCTCCTGGTGCCCGCCCTGCCGCGCCGAGGCGCCGCACTTCGCCAAGGTCGCCAAGGACCTCAAGGCGCAGGGCGTGGAGTTCGTCGGCATCAACACCCGCGACCCCAACAAGCAGCCCGCGCTCGCCTTCGAGGACGACTACGGTGTGCCCTACCCGAGCCTGTACGACCCGGCCGGCAAGCTCATCGTCGGCGGCTTCCCCAAGGGCACGCTCAACCCGCAGGCCATCCCGTCCACCGTCGTCCTCGACAAGAACGGCAAGGTCGCCGCGCGCTCGCTGATGGCGCTCGACGAGACCAAGCTCCGCTCCATGATCGAACCCCTGATCGCGGAGAAGTGAGAGGCACGACGTGAACGAGACGGTCTTCAGCGGAGCCCTTCTGCTGGCCCTGCCCATCGCCGTGCTCGGCGGTCTGGTCTCCTTCTTCTCGCCGTGCGTGCTGCCGCTCGTCCCCGGTTACCTGAGCTACGTCACCGGGGTCACCGGCACCGACCTCGCCGAGGCCCGCCGCGGCCGGATGACCGCCGGCGCCGGCCTCTTCGTGCTCGGCTTCACCGTCGTGTTCGTCTCCGGCGGCGCGCTCTTCGGCTACTTCGGCTCGACGCTCCAGGAGTACCGCGGGACGCTGACCGACGTGCTCGGCGTGCTCATGATCCTCATGGGCGTCTTCTTCGTCGGCCTCATGCCCTGGTTCACCCAGCGCGAGTTCCGCTTCCACAAGAAGCCCGTCACCGGCCTCGTCGGCGCGCCGCTGCTCGGCGCGCTCTTCGGCATCGGGTGGACGCCCTGCATCGGCCCCACCCTCGCCTCCGTCACCGCGCTCGCCGCCAACGAGGCCAGCGCAGGGCGCGGGGCCCTGCTGACCGTCGCGTACTGCCTCGGTCTCGGGCTTCCGTTCATCCTCACCGCCATCGCCTTCCGCAAGGCGCTCGGTGCGTTCGCCTGGGTCAAGAAGCACTACGTGTGGGTGATGCGGATCGGCGGCGCGATGATGATCGTCACCGGTCTGCTGCTCCTCACAGGAGTGTGGGACAGCATGGTCGCCGACATGCAGAGCTGGTCCAGCGGTTTCACGGTGGGGATCTGAGGGTTTTCGACATGAGCAAGACCGAAACGACAGGGCAGCAGGACCACCTCGGCGAGGCCGGGGCCCAGCTGTCCACCGCGCCCCGGGAGGAGACCGTCATCGGCGGCCCCACCCTGGGGCCGTTCGGCTGGGTGCGCTGGTTCTGGCGTCAGCTGACCTCCATGCGGGTCGCTCTGATCCTCCTCTTCATGCTCTCGCTCGGCTCGATCCCGGGCTCCCTCATCCCGCAGACCAGCGCGGACGAGGTGAAGGTGCGTGCCTTCAAGGAGGCCCACGAGACGCTCACGCCGATCTACGAGAAGCTCCAGCTCTTCGACGTCTACAGCTCGGTGTGGTTCTCCGCGATCTACATCCTGCTCTTCGTCTCCCTCATCGGCTGCATCGTGCCCCGCACCTGGCAGTTCGTCGGCCAGCTCCGCAGCCGCCCGCCGGGTGCCCCCAAGCGGCTCACCCGGCTGCCCGCGTACACGACCTGGCGCACCGAGGCCGAGCCCGAGCGGGTCCGCGAGGCCGCCCTCGCGATGCTCAAGGGCCGCCGCTACCGGGCCCACACCGTCGGCGACGCGGTCGCCGCCGAGAAGGGCTATCTGCGCGAGGCCGGCAACCTGGTCTTCCACATCGCGCTGATCGTCATGCTGGTGGCCTTCGCCTGGGGCGTGATGTTCAAGTCCGAGGGCGGCAAGCTGATCGTCGAGGGCGACGGCTTCTCCAACACGCTCACGCAGTACGACGACTTCAAGTCCGGCTCGCAGTTCGGCACCGACGAGCTCGAACCCTTCGGCTTCACCCTCGACAGCTTCACCGGCACGTACGAGAAGAGCGGCCCGCAGCGCGGCACCCCGCGCACCTTCGAGGCGGCCGTGCGCTACTCCGAGGTCGGCAAGCCCGAGAAGAAGGCGATCATCCGGGTCAACGAGCCGCTGAAGGTCGGCGACGCCAAGGTCTTCCTGATCGCCCACGGGTACGCGCCCGTGGTCACCGTCAAGGACGGCCGCGGCAAGGTCGTCTACCACGGCGCCGTCCCGCTGCTGCCCTTCGACAACAACGTCACCTCGACCGGCGCCATCAAGGTGATGGACGGCTACCGCGACAAGAACGGCAAGAAGGAACAGCTGGGCTTCAACGCCTTCTTCGTGCCGACCTTCGCCGGCGCCGGCAAAGGCCAGATGTTCTCGCAGTTCCCCGCGCTCGACTTCCCCGTGATGGCCGTCACCGGCTACCACGGCGACCTGCGCGTGAACTCCGGCCTGCCGCAGAACGTGTACCAGCTGGACACCTCCAAGATGAAGCAGTTCAAGGTCCAGGGAGGCACGGGCAGCGCGAACCGCCTGCTGCCCGGCGAGACCATGACGCTGCCGGACGGAGCGGGCTCGATCACCTTCGAGAAGGAGATCAAGGAGTGGGCCAGCTTCTCCATCACCCAGCAGCCCGGCAACGGCCTCGCCCTCGCGGGCGCGGTCGCCGCGATCCTCGGCCTCAGCGGCTCGCTGTTCATCCAGCGCCGCCGGGTCTGGGTCCGGGCCGTCCGGGGCGAGGACGGCGTCACCGTCGTCGAGATGGCAGGCCTTGGCCGGAGCGAGTCCGCCAAGCTGCCCGAGGAGCTGGCCGAGCTCGCGGTCACGCTCAACACCGAGGCGCCGACCGCGCCGGAACCCTCCGAACGAACCGCGGAAGCCGCGGAAGAACCTGCCGAAGGGGCTGAGAAGTGAATCTCGCCGCCACCACCAACGAGAGCATGGCGCAGATGAGCAACACGCTCATCTACTCCTCGATGGCCGTCTACACCCTGGCCTTCCTGCTCTACATCGCCGAGTGGGTGCTCGGCAGCCGCAGCAAGGTCGCCCGCACGGCAGCCGCGCTGACCGGCCCCGAGGCGGCCGGCACGGCCCCGTCGGTCACCGTGCGGGCCGCGGCGGGCGGCACCGCCGTCCTCGACCGCCCGAAGGTCGTCGTCCGCTCGGCGGCCGGCACCCGGGACGTCCCGGACGGCCCCGGCGCTGCCGGCGGCACCGCCAAGGGCGACCTCTACGGCCGGATGGCGATCTCGCTGACCGTCCTCGCCTTCGCGATCCAGGCCACCAGCGTGGTCGTCCGCGCGCTCGCCGTGCAGCGTGCCCCCTGGGGCAACATGTACGAGTTCTCCACCACCTTCTCCACGGTGGCGGTCGGCGCGTTCCTCGGCTTCCTCGCCGCGAAGAAGAACGTCCGCTGGATCGGCCTGCCGCTGGTCACGGTCGTCCTGCTGGACCTGGGCGTCGCCACCACCGTGCTCTACACCTCCAGCGACCAGCTCGTCCCCGCGCTGCACTCGTACTGGATGTGGATCCACGTCTCCACCGCGATCATCTGCGGCTCGGTGCTCTTCCTCGGCGCCGTCGGCACCGTGGCCTACCTGCTCCGCGACTCCTACGAGAACAAGCTCGCGAACGGCGGCAAGCCCAGCGCCTTCACCACCTCGGTGATGGAGCGGCTGCCCTCGGCGGCGACGCTCGACAAGTTCGCGTACCGGGTCAACGCGGCGACCTTCCCGCTGTGGACCTTCACGATCATCGCGGGCGCGATCTGGGCCGGCGACGCGTGGGGCCGCTACTGGGGCTGGGACGCCAAGGAGGTCTGGGCCTTCATCACCTGGGTCGGCTACGCCGCCTACCTGCACGCCCGGGCGACGGCCGGCTGGAAGGGCCGCAAGGCCGCGTACATCGCGCTCATCGCCTTCGGCTGCTTCCTCTTCAACTACTACGGCGTCAACATCTTCGTCAGCAGCAAGCACTCCTACGCCGGCGTCTGAGCCGGCTCCGAGCTAGCGGGGCGCGGGCCCCGGGGTCACGCTGGAGGTATGAGCGAGATCCCCCGGGGCCGGAGCGAGACCCACGACGGCGACACGCACGTGCTGCGCTTCACGGTCGGGCTCCCGCACCCGGTGCCCCTGGTATGGGCCGCCGTCGCCTCGCCCGAGGGCCTGCCGCAGTGGCTCTGCGCGGCCGACCCGCTGGAGCCGCGGCTCGACGGACGCGTCACTCTCCGCTGGCTCAACGGCGACACGGTCGTCTCGGGCCGGGTGACCGCCTGGGACCCCGACGTCGTCGCCGAGTACACGGTCGGCCCGCCGCACGGCCGGATCCGCTTCCACCTGGAACCGGGTCCGGACGGCGGCGGGTCGGCCGTGCTGCGTTTCACCGCGGAGTTCCGGGGGCCGCGGGGCGCGAAGGTGGACATGCTGGCGGGGTGGCACGAGCACCTGGAGCGACTCGTCCGGGCCCTGGACGGGCGGCCCACGGAGTGGCGGGACTGGTCGCCCGAGCGGTGGCGGGAGCTGAGGGAGCTCTACGCGCGGGACGACGCCCCCTGGCCCCGGTGGGAGCCGTAGGCGGGGGCGTGCGCCGCCGTCGTGGGCGCCGGGGCTAGCCCTGCCCGGGCGGCAGGCAGCTCTCCGCCGGGGGCCTGCCCTCGGGCCAGGCGATCTCCACGAAGCGCTGGGTGCCGTCCTGGGCGAGTTCCACGATCGGAACGGCCTTGTTGTACGGGTTGCCGAAGTTGTCCAGGCAGATCCAGCCGCTCGCGCCCTGCACCCGCAGCGAGCCCTTCACCTGCGGCCACTGCACCGGGACGTCGGCGAGCTCCGGGTAGGCGGCCTTGTCGGGGGTGGCCTGCCGGATCGCGTGGACGGCCGTCGCCATCGCGTCGTAGGCGATGATCGCCTGCCCGTCGGCCAGGGCGACCGGCTTCTTCGAGGCGCGGGCGATGTCGCCGACGAAGGTGTCGTACGCGACGGTGGAGCCGCCCGTCGCCGGGACCGGCCGGCCGGGGGCGGGGCGCCAGGCGTCGGGGTGGGCGAGCGAGGCGTAGCGGACGGTCAGCCGGGCCTTGAGGGCGGCGCGGTTGAGCCGGGCGTCGCCGCCCAGGTAGGAGCCCTCGTCGCCGGTGAGGACGGTGAACCGGCGCTCGGCGCAGCCGCGGGCGCCCAGGGCGTTGATGAACTGGCGCAGCTGGGTGTGGCGGCCGGCGAAGAAGACCGTCTCGGCGCGGGTGTCGCAGATGAGGTGGGTGATCTGCCGGAAGGTGTTGGCGGTGGTGCCCTCCTCGGTCGGGTCGGGCGGCGAGGTGAACAGCTGCGGCTCGTAGGGGGCGCCCTTGAGGGAGGCCGCGAACGCGGCCTTCAGGGTGTCGGTGTAGTGGTCGCCGGTGCGGGTGTCCTGGACGAGCAGGGCCTTGGCGGCGTTCACCTTGCCGAAGTGGGCGAGGGCCTTGGCCTCGTCGCTGTTGGTGGGGGAGACCCGGGCGAGCCCGGGGTAGAGGTTGTGGCCGGGCCCGTTGGCGATGTCGTCGGCGGTGATGGTGGTGCCGACGACGGCGATGCCCGCGCCGGTCAGGGCCGCCACCGCCTGGCGTATCGGGGTGGAGGAGGTGGCGACGCCGGTGACCGCGCGCAGCCGGGCGGGGGCGTCGGTCATGCCCTTCAGCTGCTCGACGGTGGTCTGCCAGTGGGCGTTGCCCTTGCCGGTGTTGGCGAGGACCAGACGGATCTTCGGGGTCTCGCTGTTGGACTCGTGGTTGGCCCGGTACTGGCGGGCGTAGGCGCCCTGGAGCTCGTGCAGGACCTTGACCCGCATGCCCGGGTCGGGCGAGGTCAGGGGGAGGAGGACGGCGACGGTGGCGTACTCGTCGGGCTTCAGCGTGGCGTTCTCGCGCTGGATGAGCCCGGCCACCTCGGCGAGGCCGGGGACGCCGAAGGCGTAGCCGTCGCCGTTGACGCCGATGCACTCGGCGGAGCCCTGGGGGCGTTCGACGCCCGCCGCGCAGGAACGGTCCTCCGGGGTGACCCAGGCCCTGATCCCGTAGAACAGCGGCACGCCGAGCACGACCAGGGCGATCAGTCCGGCGAAGAGCTTCTGCCTCGGGGTGAAGAGGTAGCGGTTGCGCAGCCGGTTGGGCATGGCCTCAGACTCCGTCCTCGCGGCCCGGCGGCAGCGACGGGCGGCGCCAGGCTCGAATGTCCCTCGGCCAGTGGGTGGCCGCGTCCCACAACGGGCTGTTGCCGGTCAGATGACGGCCGGACAGCTGGCGCAGTTCGTGCGCCAGCTTCTCGGTGACGTCCTCGTCGGGCAGGGCGAGCGGATCGGTGAGCAGCCATACGGCGTGCAGCAGCCGCCGTACGGACAGGTGGAGTTCGGTCGCCTCGGCGTCGAGCCCGTCGGGCAGGTCGGGCACGTGGCGGCCGAGGGCGGCGTCGCGGCGCGGGTCGGGGCCGGTGTGGCCGGCGGTGCGCGGATAGGGGGCGGCGGCGATGAACCGCAGCCGGCCGAGCCAGCCCAGCACGTCGAGCTCGTGGAAGGTGCCGCTCAGATGGGCGACGGCGCCCTCGGCCCGGCCCAGGGCGAGTTCGTGGTGGAGCCGGTACGGGCGGGCCGTGTCCTGACCCTCCTGTTCGCCCTGCTCGTAGTGCCGGTGCAGGGTCTCGTGGACCGCCCGCCAGGCCGCGTGGCGCGGGTGGTCGCCGTCGGCGAAGCGCAGCCGGTGCAGCAGCAGGGCGCGCAGCAGCGGGTCGCCGACGAAGTGCTCGGTGCCGTCCGGCCAGTCCTCGGCCCGCAGCTCGTCGCGGACCCGCAGCGCCATGTCGCCGTCCCGGGACGCGGTGTGCAGCCGGGTCCTGGCCAGCAGCCGGGCCGAGACCTCGTCGTGGGCTGCGGCGAGCACGGTGAAGGGCTCCAGGCGCGGCTGCGGGAGGAGCGCGGCGAGCAGGGTGGGGGCGACGGGCACCGGGTGGGCGTCCTCGCGGAGTTCCACGTCCAGGTCGAGCAGGGCGCCGGGGGTGAGCCGGGGCCGCTCGGTGCGCGGGGTCTCGGCGGCGGCCTGCCCGAGCAGGGTCACGCCGAGCGGCCTGCCGCCGGTCAGCCGGTGGACGCCCCGGGCCAGGTCGGCGGGGGTGAGCCCGGAGGGGTCGAGGCGGTCGAAGGCGGCCTGGGTCTGGGCGGCGGACAGCGGGGTGAGCTCGACGGCGAGGATGCCGGAGGTGATGTCGGCGCCGCGCTCGCAGGCGGCCCGGTGCATGGTCTCGGGCAGCCGCACCCGGCGGGCGTGCCGCATGCCCTCGTGCCGGCGGACGCGGGAGGTGGCGAGGACGACGACCTTGTCGCGGCGGCCGTCGTGGCGGGCCCGGAGGACCGGTTCGACGAGCCGGCGGCCGAGTTCGACGTGGGCGTTGTCGAGGAGCAGGACGGGCCGGCCGCGGCGGGTGCCGACCCGGGTCAGCCCCTTGTAGGCCTGGCCCAGGTCCTCGACGAGCGCGCCGACGAGGAAGTCCTCGGCCTCCTGGCGGCGCCGGCCGCCCTGGTCGAAGTCCATGGCGAGCTGCTGGAGCCCGGCCTTGCCGCGGCCGCCGGCGTTGCGGTAACTCCCGTACCAGTTCTCGGACTTCTGGTGGAAGCGGCCGAACACCTCCTCCAGGACGGTCTCGACGGTGGCCTCGGCGAGCAGTCCGGCCAGCGGGGCGGCGGCGTCGGCGAAGGTGGCGGCCAGCTTGGTGAGGACCTTGGTGACCCAGTTGGTGGCGGCGCCCTTGGTGGCGTCGACGGTCGACAGGACCGGGCCGAGCCGCTGGAGGTCGCGCTGGGCCCGCTCCTCGTCCTCCTGGGTCCAGCTGATGGAGGCGACCGCGACCAGGCCGAGCGAGAGCCGCGGGAACTGCACGGACTTCGCCCCGGTCACCCGCGGCGACAGCTGGACGGCGAGCTCGGCGAGCGCGCCGGTGAGCTCGGTCCAGCCGGGCCCGTGGTCGGCGGGCGGCTCGATGCGGGCGCAGTCGACCAGGGCGAGCGGGGTGGCGCCCTTGTAGGTGTTGCGGAGCTGTTTGAGCAGGGCGGTCTTGCCCATGCCGCGCCCGCCGGTGAAGACCACGACGGGCGGGTCCTCGCCGTGCTCGAACGGGACCCGCGCGAAGTCGCCGCCGCGGAGCCCGATGAGCCGCGCCGCGAGTCCCGAGTCGTGGAACACCGCCTCGCGACCGTAGAGGACTCTGTCCACCCGCCACCCCCGCATCCCACCAGACGTGCCCCGTCACATCCTCAAGTCCAGGATAACTACAGGGTGTTGGGAATCCAGTACGGTTTGCGATGCGGTCTCGCGGGTCTCACCGGTCCGCGCTGATCGCGTCGAGCTGGGCGCGCAGGTACGCGTGGGACTCGATGCCGTGGATCGTGGTGCCCGGGTCGCACTCGTAGAAGTAGACCAGCGACATCAGCTCCTCGGCCGGCGCGTCCGCCGGCGGCGGCAGGACCCGGTGCCGTCCCGAGCGCCAGCGCCCGCCGGTCCAGCCCGCCATCAGGTCGCCGATGTTGACCGTGAGCGCCGCCGGGTCGTACGGGGCGTCCCGCCAGCCCTCCGCGTCCGAGTACACCTGCAGCCCGCCCCTGCCCGCCTGCCGGTCCAGGACGGTCACCGTCCCGAAGTCCGTGTGCGGGCCGATCCGGAACTGCCCGGGCTCCGGCTCGCCGAGCCGCTCCCGGCCCGGGTACCAGTTGACGTTGAAGCCGAAGGTGGGGTGGCCGGTGTGCCGGGTGAAGAAGTCCGCGCCCTCGCCGAGCGCGAGCCCGAGCAGGTCGAGCACCCGGTCCGACAGCGCCCGCATCCGCTCCAGGTAGGTCTCCACCAGCGGCTTCAGCTCCGGGACCTCGGCGGGCCAGGTGTTCGGCAGGAACCACTCGGCGTCCACCTCCGGGCGCCCGGTGGGCCGGTCCGCGGCGAAGGAGAGCGACTCCTTCAGGTCGGGCGGGGTCGCGGTGCCCTCCGCGTAGCCGTTGGCCTCGGCGCCGGGCCCGAGCCAGCCGCGCCCGCCGACCCGCACCGCGTACCGCTCCTTCGTCTCCCCGGGCAGCCGGAAGAAGGCGCCGGCGCTCTCCCGGATCGCCGCGGGCAGCGCGGGGTCGATGCCGTGCCCGGTGACCAGCAGGAAGCCGGCCCTCCGCAGCGCCCGGTCGATCGTGCCGAGGTCCGGCTCCGCGGCGGAGAGGTCCACGGTCGGAATGCCGCCGTCAGTCATCGCCGATGTCCTCGTTCCACAGGGCCGGGTTCCGCTCGACGAACTCCCGCATCAGGGCGGCGCAGTCGGGATCGTCGAGCACCAGGACCTCCACGCCGTGCTCGGCCAGCCAGTCGTGGCCGCCGTGGAAGGTCCGGGCCTCCCCGACCACCACCCGTGCGATCCCGAACTGCCGCACCAGACCGGAGCAGTACCAGCACGGCGACAGCGTCGTCACCATCGTCGTGCCCCGGTAGGAGCGCTGCCGTCCGGCCGCCCGGAAGGCGTCGGTCTCCGCGTGCGCCGACGGATCCCCGTCCTGCACCCGCCGGTTGTGCCCGCGCCCGAGCAGCGCGCCGTCCGCGCCGTACAGCGCGGCCCCGATCGGGACCCCGCCCTCGGCGAGCCCGGCCCGCGCCTCGTCGAGGGCGACGGCCAGCCAGCGGCGGGCCCGCTCCGGGCCGAGCCGGCCGAGGGGCGTGCCGGGACCGGCGGCATCGGCGGGACCGGCCGGATCGGCGGGGCCGGCCGGATCGGCGGGATCGACGGTGTCCATGGGAGGACCCTTCCCCGGTGACGGCCGGGCCAGCCATCGGCTCCCCCGATGGGGCCATCGGCAGGACGCCCCACTGGCCCGTGGACCGCCCCGGGCCCCCGTTCGTAGCGTCGTCGGCATGAGAAACGAGACCAGGGGAACCCTCGAACTGACCCTCGCCATGGTGCTCTCCGGCACCCTCGGCGTCTTCGTCGTGGAGTCGGGCGCCTCGCCCTTCACGGTCGTGTTCTTCCGGTGCGTCTTCGGCGCGGCCGCCCTCGGCGCCTACAGCCTGGCCCGCGGCTTCTTCACCGGGCACGGGTTCACCCCGCGGAAGCTGGGGCTCGCCGCGCTCGGCGGCGCGTTCATCGTGCTGAACTGGGTGTTCCTCTTCGAGGCCTACGAGGCCACCTCGATCTCCTTCGCCACCGTCGTCTACCACACCCAGCCGTTCTTCCTGGTGCTGCTCGGCGCCGTCGTCCTGCGGGAGCGGATCAGCGCGGCCAAGCTGGGCTGGCTCGCGGTCGCCTTCGCCGGGCTCGTCCTGGTGTCGGGCGTGCGCCCCGGGGACACCGCCTCGCTCAAGGGGCTCGGCCTCGCCCTGGCCGCCGCCGTCCTCTACGCCCTGTCCACGGTCGTCACCAAGCGGATCACCGGCGTCCGGCCGCACCTCGTCGCGCTCGTCCAGGTCACCGTCGGCATCCCGCTGCTGCTGCCCTTCGCCGACCTCGGCGAGGCCGCCCGGCTCGGCACCGGCTGGGCCTGGCTCGCCGGACTCGGCCTGATCCACACCGGACTGATGTACGTCCTCATGTACGCGGCCTACGCCAAGCTGCCGACCGCCCGGATCGCGGTCCTCGCCTTCACCTACCCCGCCGTCGCGATGCTCGCCGACTGGCTCGTGTACGGACACCACATCGGCCCCGTCCAGGCCCTGGGCGTCCCGCTGATCGTCCTCGCCAGCCTCAGGGTGACCCGGGCGACTCGGACACGAGCCGCCGCAGCTGCTCCACGAACAGCCGCACGTGCGCCGGAAGCCGCTTCCCCCGCCGCCACGCGATCTGCGTGAACAGGGTGAACGGCGGCTCCCAGTCGAGCGCCGTCAGCGCCCCGGACGCCAGCTCCCCGGAGACGGTGATCCGGGGCAGCAGCGCGATCCCCAGCCCCGCGGCCACGCCCCGCTTGCTCGCCTCGATCGTGCCGAACTCCAGGAACGCCGGGGACCAGGGGCCCAGCTCCGCCTCGAACAGGTCCCGGTAGGCGCAGCCCGGCTCGGTGCCCACCAGGCCCACCGCCGCCAGCTCCGCCGCGGTCAGCCCCCTCCGACCGGCCAGCGGGTGACCGGGGGCGGCGACCAGGACCAGCGGCTCCTCGCCCAGCACCTCGCTCTCCAGGCCCTCGTGCCGGGTCTCCCGCTCCAGCAGCAGCCCCAGGTCGAACGTGCCCTCGCGCAGCGCCCGCAGGGTGGCGTCGCCGAGCGTCGGGCGCAGGGTCAGCTGGACCTTCGGGTAGCGGTGGTGGAAGAGCTCCAGCAGCGGCGGCAGCCGGTAGGAGGTGAGCGACTCCACGGTGCCGACGGCGATCGTGCCGGCCGGCTCGTCGGTCGCCGTGACCGCGGCCCTGGCCTCGTCGGCGAGGTCGATGATCTGCCGGGCGTACGGCAGCAGGCGCTCCCCGGCCTCGGTGAGGCGGATCCGGGAGCCCAGCCGCTCGAAGAGCTCGACGCCCAGCGAGGCCTCCAGGGCCCGGACCTGCGAGGTGACGCTGGACTGGGCGTAGGCCAGCTCGGCGGCGGCGCGGGTGAAGGAGAGGACGGTGGCGACCTTCTCGAAGGTGACCAGGAGCCGCAGCTCCATCAGCCGTCGGTGTCCTTGGCGTCCTTGGCGTCCTTGGCGTCCCTGGAGTCCCTGGAGTCCTTGGATTCCCGGGCGTCCCCGGCGCCGTCGCCCTGCTCGCGGCGCTTCAGCTCCTCCTCGCGGCGGCGCAGGTCGGCCTCCCAGTCCTTGAGGAGGGACTCGTCCTTCGCCCGCTTCTCGTCAGGCGCGGCCTCTTCCTTCAGCGACTTCAGGAACTCGGGGTTGTCGTCCGGGGCGACCCAGCCGCCGGAGCCGCCCGCGGCGCCGCGGACGGCGCGGCGCTGCTTGCCGGCCGCGAACCAGACGATCGGGCCGACGATCCAGAAGAGCAGGATGATGATGACCCAGACCACCTTGGGCAGGTGCTTGGTCTCTTCCTCGGGGGTGTTGAGGCAGTCGATGAACGCGTAGATCGTCAGCGCCAGCGGCAGGATGTACATCAACGCCCTGAGCATGTGGGACAGCCCCCTGGAAGCAGCGGCGGGAGCGCGTTTCGACGGCCCCGGTGACACAGCCAGCGTAGCCGGTGACCGATACTTGCCCGTATGGCTTACGACGATCTCCGCTCGCTGCTCAGGGCTCTGGAGCGTGAAGGCGACCTCAAGCGCATCAAGGCCGAAGTCGACCCGTACCTGGAGGTCGGGGAGATCGTCGACCGGGTGAACAAGGCGGGAGGCCCGGCGCTGCTCTTCGAGAACGTGAAGGGCTCCGCCATGCCCCTCGCGATGAACGTCTTCGGGACGGACCGCCGACTGCTCAAGGCGCTCGGCCTGAAGTCGTACGAGGAGATCAGCGAGAAGATCGGCGGGCTGCTCAAGCCCGAGCTGCCGCACGGCTTCGTCGGGGTCCGGGAGGCCTTCGGCAAGCTGGGCTCGATGGTGCACGTGCCGCCGAAGAAGGTGAAGGACGCCCCCGTGCAGGAGGTGGTCCTGACCGGCGACGACGTCGACCTCGACCTGCTGCCGGCGCTGTTCACCTGGCCCAAGGACGGCGGCTCCTTCTTCAACCTGGGGCTGACCCACACCAAGCACCCCGAGACCGGGGTCCGCAACCTCGGCCTCTACCGCCTCCAGCGGCACGACAAGCGCACCATCGGCATGCACTGGCAGATCCACAAGGACAGCCGGAACCACTACGCGGTCGCCGCCGCGAAGGGCGAGCGGCTGCCGGTCGCGATCGCCTTCGGCTGCCCGCCGGCCGTGACGTACGCCTCGACGGCGCCGCTGCCGGGGGACATCGACGAGTACCTCTTCGCCGGCTTCGTGCAGGGCAAGCGGATCGAGATGGTCGACTGCAAGACCGTGCCGCTGCAGGTCCCCGCGCAGGCGGAGGTCGTGATCGAGGGCTGGCTGGAGCCGGGCGAGACGCTGCCCGAGGGCCCGTTCGGCGACCACACCGGCTTCTACACGCCGCAGGAGCCGTTCCCCGCGCTGAAGATCGACTGCATCACCATGCGGAAGCGCCCGCTGCTCCAGTCGATCGTGGTCGGCCGCCCGCCGACCGAGGACGGCCCGCTGGGCCGCGCCACCGAACGCTTCTTCCTGCCGCTCCTCAAGATCATCATCCCGGACATCGTGGACTACCACCTGCCCGAGTCCGGCGGCTTCCACAACTGCGCGATCGTCTCGATCGACAAGAAGTACCCGAAGCACGCGCAGAAGGTCATGCACGCCATCTGGGGCGCGCACATGATGTCGCTCACCAAGCTGATCATCGTGGTCGACAAGGACTGCGACGTGCACGACCTGCACGAGGTGTCCTGGCGGGCGCTCGGGAACACCGACTACGCCCGTGACCTGACCGTCGTCGAGGGCCCGGTCGACCACCTCGACCACGCCTCCTACCAGCAGTTCTGGGGCGGCAAGGCGGGCATCGACGCCACGAAGAAGCTGCCCGAGGAGGGCTACACGCGCGACGGCGGCTGGCCGGACATGGTCGAGTCGGACCCGGCGACGGCGGCCCTGGTGGACCGCCGTTGGAAGGAGTACGGGCTGTGACCACGGCCGCGGTGCCCGGCGCGCAGCCGGGACGGACGAAGGCGTTCCTCCGGCTGGTGATGATCGAGCACTCGGTCTTCGCGCTGCCTTTCGCGTACATCGCCGCGCTGACCGCGATGTACCAGCTGGACCGGGAGATCCACTGGTGGACCCTGTTCCTGGTCACGGTCTGCATGGTGGGCCTGCGCACCTTCGCGATGGCCTGCAACCGGATCATCGACCGCGAGATCGACGCCCGTAACCCGCGCACCGCCCAGCGCGAGCTGGTCACGGGCGCGGTCTCGGTGCGGTCGGCGTGGACCGGCGCCGGGGTCGCCGTCGTCGTCTTCCTGGGCGCCGCGGCCCTGCTCAACCCGCTCTGCCTGGCGCTCGCGCCGCTCGCCGTGATCCCGATGGTGATCTATCCGTACGGGAAGCGGTTCACCAACTTCCCGCACGCGATCCTGGGCCTCGCCCAGGCGATCGGCCCCGTCGGGGCCTGGCTGGCGGTCAGCGGCGAGTGGTCCTGGGACGCGGTGATCCTGGGTCTGGCGGTCGGCATCTGGATCGGCGGCTTCGACCTGATCTTCGCCTGCCAGGACGTCCAGGCGGACCGCGCGCACGGCGTGATGTCGGTCCCGGCCCGCTTCGGCATCCCGGCCGCCCTGTGGGGCGCCCGCGTCTCGGCCGTGCTGACCACGGGCCTGCTGGTCTGGTACGCCCTGGCCACCGACGCGGGCGTGTTCTTCTGGGCCGGTCTGGTGATCGTGGCGGTGGCTTTCTGCTACGAGCACTCGATCGTGAAGCCGCACGACCTGTCCCGGCTGAACCGGGCGTTCTTCACGGTCAACGGCTTCATCGGGATCGCGCTGTTCGTGTGCGCGCTGCTCGACCTGCTGGTGCGCGGGCTGTCCCTGTAGGGGACGGCTAGGCTCGTCGGCGTGGAGCAGGTGAACAAGCAACAGCGTCGTCCGTGGGTCGTCGGGGTGTCGGGGGCGTCGGGGACGCCGTATGCCGCCGCCGTGCTGCGAGGGCTGCTCGCAGCGGGGGAGAGCGTCGATCTGGTCGTGTCGCGGGCCTCGCGGCTGACGCTGCTCGACGAGACCGGGATCGCCTTCCGGGACGCGCACTGGCGCGAGGACCTGGCGACGTGGCTGGCCCGGGGGGCCGACGGGAAGCCGGACACCTTCGGCGTGCCGGAGGGCCTGGAGGACGTGCGCTACTGGCCGGCCGGGGATCTGGCCGCCGGGCCGTCCTCCGGCTCGTACGCCGTCAAGGGGATGCTGATCGTGCCGGCGTCGACGGCCGCGGTGGCGGGGGTCGCGCTCGGGCTTTCGAAGGACCTGCTGCAGCGGGTGGCGAGCGTGACGCTCAAGGAGCGGCGCCCGCTGGTCGTCGCGGTGCGGGAGACCCCGCTGAACGGACAGACCCTCAAGCACATGGTGACGCTGGACGAGGCGGGCGCCGTGGTGCTGCCCGCCTCTCCGGCGTTCTACGCGGGGGCGACGCACATCCAGGATCTGGTGGACTTCGTCGTCGGGCGGGTGCTCGACGCGGCAGGGGTGCCGCACGCGCTGTACCGCCGGTGGGAGGGAGAGCTCGGTGGAGCCCTCCGCCCGGGTGATTAGCGCTTCTTGGCGCGCTTCTTCGCGGCGCGCTTCGAGGCGGGGTTCGACTGGTGGGCACGCGAGCGGTTGGCCATCTCCTGCAGCTCGCGCATACGGGCGTAGGCCATCTCGATCGTGTACACGGTGATCACCACTCCTGAAAGATCGTCTTTGATCCACTGAAAGATTCACAGGGTGTCGCCCCTGTGTACCTTAGATTCTATACCTAAACTCGCGGTATCGCTGGACAATGGAAGGCTTCATACCTATGGACGCCGTGGACAGGCAGCTCATCCAGGCTCTGCGCGAGAACGGCAGGGCCTCGTACGCCGAGCTCGGCCGGCTCGTCGGGCTCTCCGGCCCCTCCGTCACCGACCGCATCAACCGTCTCGAGGCGGCGGGAGTCATCACCGGCTACCGCGCCACCGTCGACGCCGCCTCGCTCGGCCTCGGCGTCACCGCCCTCATCGGCATCTCGCTCTCCGACGCCGCCGACCACGAGGACGTGGCCCGCCGGCTGAAGGACCTGGCCGAGATCGAGGACTGCTGGTTCATCGCCGGCGACGACTCCTTCATGCTCAAGGTCCGCTCCGACGACGTGGACGGCCTGGAGAAGACGATCCGCCGGCTCAGCGGGACCAAGGGCGTGTCGCGGACCCGTACCACGATCGTGCTCTCCACGAAGTGGGAGAACCGGGTCGGGGACCTGCCTGACGAGGGCTGATGGGGGTCCCTCCGCCCGAAGGGTGGGGGAGTACGGTGGGGAGGCGCCGTTCCGGGCGCCTGAACGCAGCGGATGAGAGTGGGAGGCGACCGTATGGACGCGGGGCTCAAGCGGGAGCTGGAGCAGAAGGTCCTCGCCGGCGAGCGGTTGAGCCGTGAGGACGGCATCGCGCTGTACGCGTCGGACGACCTCGCCTGGCTCGGCGGACTGGCCCACGAGGTCAGGACCCGCAAGAACGGCGACGTGGTGCACTTCAACGTGAACCGTCATCTGAACATGACGAACGTGTGCACCGCCTCCTGCGCCTACTGCTCCTTCCAGCGCAAGCCGGGGGAGAAGGACGCGTACACCATGCGCATCGAGGAGGCCGTGCGCCTCGCGAAGGCGATGGAGAACGAGAACCTCACCGAGCTGCACATCGTCAACGGGCTGCACCCCAACCTGCCCTGGCGCTACTACCCGCGCTCGCTCTCCGAGCTGAAGAAGGCGCTGCCGAGCGTCTCGCTCAAGGCCTTCACCGCCACCGAGATCCACCACTTCGAGACCATCTCGGGCCTGTCGGCCTCCGAGATCCTCGACGAGCTGATCGAGGCGGGTCTGGAGTCCCTGACCGGCGGCGGCGCCGAGATCTTCGACTGGGAGGTCCGGCAGCACATCGTGGACCACCGGACCCACTGGGAGGACTGGTCCCGGATCCACCGCCTCGCGCACGAGAAGGGGCTCAAGACCCCGGCGACGATGCTCTACGGGCACATCGAGGAGCCGCGCCACCGCGTGGACCACGTGCTGCGGCTGCGCGAGCTCCAGGACGAGACCGGCGGCTTCCAGGTCTTCATCCCGCTGCGCTACCAGCACGACTTCGTGGACATGCAGGACGGCAAGATCCGCAACAAGCTCCAGGCCCGCACCACGATGGCCACCGGGGCCGAGGCGCTGAAGACCTTCGCCGTCTCGCGGCTGCTCTTCGACAACGTGCCGCACGTCAAGGTGTTCTGGGTGATGCACGGCGTCCAGACCGCGCAGCTGGCGCTCCAGCACGGCGCGGACGACATGGACGGCTCGGTCGTCGAGTACAAGATCACGCACGACGCCGACAACTACGGCACCCCGAACAAGCTCGGCCGTGAGGACCTCCTGGAGCTCATCCGGGACGCCGGTTTCCGCCCGGTGGAGCGCAACACGCGCTACGAGGTCATCCGCGAGTACCCGGGTCCGGACGCGGAGCGGCGGGAGACCCCGCAGCCCATGCGGTTCTGATCCTCGCTAGGACAGCGTCAGCAGCATGATGACGTCGTCGCGGTCGTCGCCCGGGGCCACCCGGATGGCGGCCGGGACGCGTCCCACCTCCTTGTAGCCGGCCCGCGCGTAGAAGGCTTCGAGCCCGTTGCCGCCCCGGCAGGTGAGCCGGACGGCCTCGACGTGCTCGAAGCCCTCGGCGGTCCGCGCGGCGCGCTCGACCGCGGCCATCAGCTCGCGCCCGTACCCCCTGCCCTGGTGCCGGGGGTGCACCATCACCGTGTACAGCCACACCCAGTGCGTCATCAGGGGGTGGTCGTTGTACCGGAAGAAGGCGGTCGCGGCGACCTCGCCGCCCTCGTCCCGGCCGACCAGCAGCCGGGTGGTGCCCTTCGCCATCCCGACCAGGTGGTCGAGCAGCGCGGGCCGGATCTCCTGGGGCGTCACGGGCGGGACGAAACCGACGGAGCCGCCCGCGTTGGAGACGTCCGCCCAGAGGGCGAGCACGCCGTCCCGCAGGGCGGGGCCGACGGGCGGGTCCAGCTCGAAAGTAAGGGTCATGAGGTGAGGCTATGCCTTACCTGGCGTGATGCTCAAGGATGTTCCGACCTTCGGACGTCCGGATCGGGACCTTCGGCCGTCTGTGCGGGATAAGTGCGGGAGTAGCTTGTGAATGTATTCACGAGCTCCCGTCCCGGGCTCCTGACCAGGGAAGAAGGCCGCCGCCATGGCTGTTCACACGCCGGAACGTCACACCCTCCGCCGCCCCGTCGGCCGGCCCGGCAGCCAGGACGACGTCCTCGTCCGCTCGGGCCGCACCCGCCTCCTGCTCGCCGCCTCCCGCGTCCTCGTCGGCTTCTTCTTCCTGTGGCCGTTCCTGGACAAGGCCCTCGGCCTCGGCAGGTCCACCCCGTCGGCCGGCGCCTGGATCAACGGCGGTCACCCCACCGAGGGCTTCCTGCTGCACGGCACCCAGGGTCCCTTCGCCCACCTCTTCGACTCGGTCGCGGGGGCCTGGTGGCTGGACACCCTCTTCATGCTCGGCCTGCTCGGCGTCGGTCTCGCGATGATCCTGGGCATCGGCATGCGGATCGCCGCGGTCTCCGGGACGCTGATGATGGGCTTCATGTGGCTCGTCACCCTCTGGCCCAGCGCCAACCCCTTCATGGACAGCCACTGGATGATCGCCCTGGTGCTGCTGATCACGGCCGCGACCGGCGCCGGAAGCTACTACGGCCTCGGCGGACGCTGGGCGGAACTCCGCCTCGTGCGCGAGCACCGCTGGCTGGTCTGAGCCGCGCGACGACCGACGGCCGACCCCGGTCCCGGCGAGCGTCCCTCCCCGTGCTTCACTGGAGGGACGCTCGTCCGGTATGGGAGGGACTGACATGCTCCGCTACACCCTGATGCGCCTCGGCATCTTCGCCGGCAGCTTCCTCGCGCTGTGGGGCCTGGTCTACGTCGGCGTACTGCCGCGCGGCCTCGGCGACTCCAACCTGCTGTGGGTCCTGCTGCTCTCGATCGTCATCTCCGCGCCGCTCAGCTTCGTGCTGCTGCGCAAGGAGCGCGACGCGATGAGCGTGCAGATCGTGGAGAAGGTCGACCGCGCCAAGGGCCGGCTCGACGCGAACCGCTCCGCGGAGGACGCGGCCTGAGCGGCATAAAGGCCGCGTAAGCAAGCTCACAGCACACGCACCGAACCCCAGGCGGGCGCCTCACACGGCGCCCGCCTGGGGTTTTCTCCGTTCCGGACCCGTTCCGCGCCTCAAAGAACATCTTTGAGGATCTCAAAGTTCAAGTGTTAACGTGTTCGGCATGAAGACAGCAGTGCGCCTCCGATCTGCCGCGAGCCCCCCGCTCGTGGCGCGCCTGCACGTCGATCCGTGCCTCCCCCGATCACTCGGCTTCGCTCGTTCAGGGGGGACCCCCTGTATGCCCGCGGTCTGTTGTCGCTGAGTCCGACCCGGCATCATGCAGCGGTCCGCGCTTCGAGCGCGGCGCCGCACCCCCGTCCCGTATTTCCCGATACGCACCGCTGGAGTGTGTCCGTGTCCGCGTCCTCGTCCGCGCCCGTGGCGAAGTCCCGCATACCCAAGGTCCCGTTCTGGGCCCAGATCGTCGCCGGTCTGGTCATCGGCGTCCTGCTCGGCTGGCTCGCCCGCAGCCAGGACATCGGCTGGCTGAAGGAGACCCTGACCCAGGTCGGCGGCATCTTCGTCCAGCTGCTCAAGCTGGCCGTCGCCCCGCTCGTCTTCTTCGCGATCCTGGTGTCGATCACCAACCTCCGCAAGGTCAACAACGCGGCCCGGCTGGCCGCGCAGACCCTGATCTGGTTCATGATCACCTCGCTGATCGCGGTCGGCATCGGCCTCGCCATCGGCCTGCTGACCAACCCCGGCTCCGGCACCGGCCTCACGCCGAAGGACGGCAAGCTCCCCGAGCACCAGGGCAGCTGGATCGACTTCCTCACCGGCATCATCCCGACGGACGTCATCACGCCCTTCACCGAGCTGAACGTCCTCCAGATCGTCTTCATGGCCGCCGTCGCCGGCATCGCCGCCCTGAAGCTGGGCGAGAAGGCGCAGCCGATCCTCTCCCTCTCCGAGTCGATCCTGGAGCTGCTGCAGAAGGCCCTGTGGTGGGTCATCCGGCTCGCCCCGATCGGCACCGCCGGCCTCATCGGCAAGGCCATCGTGAACTACGGCTGGGACCTGATCGGCAAGTACGCCACCTTCACCGCCGACGTCTACATCGGCTGCGCCCTGGTCCTGTTCGGCGTCTACCCGCTGCTCCTCGCGACCGTCGCCAAGCTCAACCCGCTGCAGTTCTTCAAGGGCGCCTGGCCCGCCATCCAGCTGGCCTTCGTCTCCCGCTCCTCGGTCGGCACCATGCCGGTCACCCAGCGGGTCACCGAGCGCCTCGGCGTCCCGAAGGAGTACGCCTCCTTCTCCGTGCCGTTCGGCGCGACGACGAAGATGGACGGCTGCGCCGCGATCTACCCGGCGCTCGCCGCGATCTTCATCGCGCAGATCTTCGACGTCCAGCTCGGCGTCAAGGAGTACCTGCTGATCGCGTTCGTCTCGGTCATCGGCTCGGCGGCCACCGCCGGCCTCACCGGTGCGACGGTCATGCTGACCCTGACCCTCTCCACCCTCGGCCTCCCGCTGGAGGGCGTCGGCCTGCTGATGGCGATCGACCCGATCCTCGACATGATGCGCACGGCCACGAACGTCGCCGGCCAGGCCCTGGTGCCCGTGCTCGTGTCCTCCCGCGAGAAGATCCTCGACCGCGCCGCGTACGACTCGGCCTCGGCCTCCCCGGTCGACGAGCTGGTGGACGCCCGCGAGGCGGAGCAGAAGGTGGCGGTCCCGGCCGCGGCCTGATCCTTCCGCGCACGGCTCGACCCGTGAGGCCCATGCCCCCGCAGAGGGGGCATGGGCCTCACGGCTTTTCCGGGCGCGGCTCCGTCAGGCGGCTCCGTCAGGCGCGCTCGGCGTCCCGCCGCGCGGCGGACGGCTCCGGCGCGGCGGCCGCCTCCGGTGCCTCCGGGGCCGTGCCCGGCTGCGAGTAGAGGATGTCGCGGGCCTGTTCGGCGGCGCGCAGGAGGCTCTCGCCGATGAAGTCGACGAAACGGGCGATGGTCTCCAGGCGGGCTGCGGCCGGGGTGTCGGGGCCGAGGATGCCGATGCCCTGGCGGGCCGTCTCGGCGAGCTGGAGGTTGGCCCGGGCGCCGGCGACCGTGCCGTGGTACCAGACGTCGTTGTCGGCGGTGTAGCGCTCGCGGCGGCGCTCGTCGCGCTCCCGGCGGACCAGGCCCTGGGCGTCGAGGAAGGTGATGGCCTTGGAGACGGAAGCCGGGCTGACCTGGAGGTGCTGGGCGAGCTCGGACGCCGTGAGGCTGCCCTCGTCGCTGGTGTAGAGGGCCATCAGCACCCGGGCCATCATCTTGGGCAGGCCCTGCGCCATGAGGAGGGTCGTGAAGGTCTCCTCGTACTCGCGTACGGCCTCGGGGTCGCGCCCGGGGGTCTGCGGGGCCGCCCCCCGCCCCCGGGGCACGGTCTGCCGGCGCTGGTGGGTGCGGCGCTCGGTGGCGCGCTGGGCCAGGTCGGCCCGGTAGGAGGTGGGGCCGCCGTTGCGCATGACCTCGCGCGTGACGGTCGAGGTGGGGCGGTCGAGGCGCCGGGCGATCTCCGCGTAGGCGAGGCCGTCGCCCAGTCCCAGCGCGATCTGCTGACGTTCCTGCTGGGTGAGTCTGCCTCCCGGCATCGCGGTCTCCTTCTCTGTGCCCTCTGGGCGCCCTCTGCGTGCTGCCTGACGTCCCCAGCATAGCGTTCACTCCTCGACTATTGCAACGCTATGGGTCGCTGACGTTGCGTTAAATGGACTCCGGTTGCAACGATTTTATGGCGCTGAGCTGCATGTATGTGTTTTGTGCGCAACGAATGCGTTGCCTAGATCTCGAACGCAACGTAGCTTTTCCATTGTCGGAAACGCCGACGGAGCGTCAGAGACCCGCAGGAGAACGTCATGCAGAACTTCGCCACCACCGCCCCGATCGCCGCCGTCCTGAACATCCCGGCCGGGCGCGTGGAGTTCCTCGCCGCCGACCGCGAGGACGCCACCGTCGAGGTCCGCCCCGCGAACGCCGCCAAGGGCCAGGACGTGAAGGCCGCCGAGCGCGTCGAGGTCACCTTCGCCGACGGTGTGCTGCGGATCGCCGCCCCCGAGGCCGAGCGCAAGGTGCTCGGCGGCTCCGGCGTCGTCGAGGTCACCGTCCAGCTCCCGGCCGGCTCCCGCGTCGAGGCCGGGGTCGCCGCCGGCGAACTGCGCGGCACCGGACGCCTCGGCGACGTCGTCCTGGAGACCGCGCAGGGCCCGGTCACGCTCGACGAGGCCGCGAGCGCCCGGGTCGACGTCCAGGACGGCGCCATCACGATCGGCCGCCTGACCGGCCCCGCCGAACTCCGCACCCGCCAGGGCGACATCACGGTCACCGAGGCCGTCCGCGGCGCGGTCGAACTGCGCACCGAGAAGGGCGACATCACGGTCGGCGCGGCCCACGGCGCCTCCGCCGCCCTCGACGCCGGCACCGGCTACGGCCGCATCGACAACGCCCTGCGCAACACCGAGGGCGCCGCCGCCGGGCTGACCTTCCGCGCCACCACCGCGTACGGCGACATCACCGCCCGCAGCAACTGACCCCGTATCCGCCCCACCCCAGCAGCGTGAAGGAGCCCCTCCCATGAGCAACCTGGCCATCGCGGCGCACGGACTGCGCAAGTCCTACGGAGACAAGGTCGTCCTCGACGGCGTCGACCTGGCCGTCCCCGCCGGCACGATCTTCTCCCTGCTCGGCCAGAACGGCGCCGGCAAGACCACCGCCGTGAAGATCCTCTCCACCCTGATCTCCGCCGACGCGGGCACCGGCGCCGTCCGCATCGGCGGCCACGACCTGGCCGCCGCCCCCCAGGAGGTGCGCGCCTCGATCGGCGTCACCGGGCAGTTCTCCGCCGTCGACGGGCTGATCACCGGCGAGGAGAACATGCTCCTGATGGCCGACCTGCACCACCTCTCCAAGCGCGAGGGCCGGCGAGTCGCCGCCGAGCTGCTGGAGCGCTTCGACCTCACCGAGGCCGCGAAGAAGCCCGCCTCCACCTACTCCGGCGGCATGAAGCGGCGCCTGGACATCGCCATGACCCTGGTCGGCGACCCGCGGATCATCTTCCTCGACGAGCCGACCACCGGTCTCGACCCGCGCTCCCGCCACACCATGTGGCAGATCATCCGCGGTCTCGTCTCCGACGGAGTCACCGTCTTCCTCACCACCCAGTACCTGGAGGAGGCCGACGAACTCGCCGACCGCATCGCGGTGCTGAACGACGGCAGGATCGCGGCCGAGGGCACGGCCGAGGAGCTCAAGCGGCTCGTCCCCGGCGGCCACGTCCGGCTCCGCTTCACCGACCCGGCCGCCTACCAGGCCGCCGCCCTCGCCCTGGAGACGTCCCTGCGCGACGACGAGTCGCTCACCCTCCAGGCACCCAGCGACGGCAGCCAGCGCGCCCTGCGGGTCCTGCTCGACCGGCTGGACACGGCCGGGGTCGAGGCGGACGAGCTGACCGTGCACACCCCCGACCTCGACGACGTGTTCTTCGCGCTCACCGGCCCGGGCGCCACGGTCCCGGGCGCCACGGTCCCGGACCAGGCCGGCCGGTCCGTCTGACCGTCGCCCCCACCGCCGCGGTTCGCCCCGCCCGTCCCGCCCCGTACCCCCGGTCCCGCCCCGTACCCCAAGCCCTGCCCGTCCAAGGAGGACGTCCGATGAGCTCCCTCTCCCTCGCCGTGCGCGACTCGGCCACGATGCTGCGCCGCAACCTGCTCCACGCGCGCCGCTACCCGTCGCTGACGCTGAACCTGCTGCTCACCCCGATCATGCTCCTGCTGCTCTTCGTCTACATCTTCGGCGACGCGATGAGCGCGGGCCTGACCGGCGGCGCCCCGGACCGCTCGGCGTACATCGCCTACATCGTCCCGGGCCTGCTCCTGATGACCATCGGCAGCACCACGATCGGCACGGCGGTCTCGGTCTCCAACGACATGACCGAGGGCATCATCGCCCGCTTCCGCACGATGGCCATCCACCGCCCGTCGGTCCTCGTCGGACACGTCGTCGGCAGCGTGCTGCAGTCGGTCGCGAGCGTGGTCCTGGTCGGCGCCGTCGCCGTGGCCATCGGCTTCCGGTCCACCGACGCCACCGCCCTGGAGTGGCTGGCCGCCTTCGGTCTGCTCGTCCTCTTCTCCCTGGCGCTCACCTGGATCGCGGTCGGCATGGGCCTGGTCAGCCCGAACGCCGAGGCCGCCAGTAACAACGCGATGCCGCTGATCCTGCTGCCGCTGCTGTCCAGCGCGTTCACCCCGGTCGACTCGATGCCCGGCTGGTTCCAGCCGATCGCCGAGTACCAGCCCTTCACCCCCGCCATCGAGACCCTGCGCGGCCTGCTGCTCGGCAGCGAGATCGGCTACAACGGCTGGCTGGCGGCCGCCTGGTGCGTGGGCCTCGCGGTCCTCGGCTACTTCTGGTCGACCTCGAAGTTCAACCAGGACCCCCGGTAGCCGCCCCCGTGACGGCGCCCCGTCACCCGGCACACCCGCACCGCCCTAGGGCGGCGTACCCCGGCAACGCGCCGGAGCACGCCGCCCTTTCGGCGTTCCGGGGCTCCTGGGCTCCTCGGCTCCTCGGCTCCTCGGCTCCTCGGCTCCAGGGTCTTTCGGCGGTGGCGTGGATCTGTCCAAATCCCTTGCCGCACCCTAGATTTACTCGAAAGTAAGGTTACTGTCCGGTTCTCGACGCCCGAGGAGCCGCACGTGCCCGTCTCCGAGTCGCCGTCCGCTCCGCCCGCCGCGCCGGTGCCCACGCTGGTCCGCGTCGACGGGACCGTACGCGAGGCGTCCGTGCCCGCCCTCGTCCCGCCGGTACGGCGCGGCTCGCTCGCCGACCTCCCGTACGGCACCGCCCGCGAGGACCCAACGGCCGTGCTCTTCGCCCGCAAACGGCCCGACGGCGGCTGGACCGACGTCACCGCCTCCGCCTTCGCGGCCGAGGTGCACTCGGTCGCCAAGGGACTCATCGCCCAGGGACTGCGGCCCGGCGACCGGCTCGCGCTGATGGCCCGCACCCGCTACGAGTGGACGCTCATCGACTTCGCCGCCTGGGCCGCCGGACTCATCACCGTCCCGCTCTACCCCACCTCCTCGGCGTACCAGATCCGCTGGATCCTCCAGGACTCCGGCGCCGCCGCCTGCGTCGTCGAGGACCCGGCCCAGGCCCGGCTGGTCTCCGCCGAGCGGCGCCAACTGCCCTCCCTGGGCCAGCTCTGGGTGCTCGACACCGGCGCCGTCGACCAGCTGCGCAAGGCCGGGGCGCACGTGCCCGACGAGGCCGTCACCGCCCGCCGCGGGCTGCTCACCCCCGAGACCCTCGCCACCCTCGTCTACACCTCCGGCACCACCGGCCGCCCCAAGGGCTGCGCCCTCACCCACGGCAACTTCCTCACCGAGGTCGACAACGCCGTCGGGCTCCTCCACCCCGTCTTCAAGGCGGTCAGCAGCGAACCCGCCTCCACCCTCCTCTTCCTGCCGCTCTCCCACGTCTTCGGCCGCATGGTCGCCATCGGCTGCGTCCGCGCCCGCGTGAAGGTCGGCCACGCGCCCTCCGTCGAGAGCGACGAACTCCTCGCCGACCTCGCCGCCTTCCGGCCGACCTTCCTCCTCGCCATCCCGTACGTCCTGGAGAAGGTCTTCCACACCGCCCGCGCGACCGCCGAACGCGCCGGCCGCGCCGCCTCCTTCGACCGCGCCGCCGGAGTCGCCGAACGCTACGGCCGGGCCCCGCGCCCCTCGCTCGGGCTGCGCGCCGCCCGCGCGCTCTACGAGCCGCTCGTCTACCGGCGCATCCGGGCCGCGCTCGGCGGCCGCGTCCGGCACGTCGTCTGCGGCGGCTCGGCGCTCGGAGCGCGGCTCGCCGAGTTCTTCGCCGGGGCGGGCGTCGAGGTCTACGAGGGGTACGGCCTGACGGAGACCACCGCCGCCGCGACCGTCACCCCGCTGGGCTCGCCGCGCCCCGGCACCGTGGGCCGCCCGCTGCCCGGCACCGCCGTCCGGATCGCCGACGACGGCGAGGTCTGGCTCAAGGGCGGCCACGTCTTCGCCGGTTACTGGGACGCCCGGCGCGGGGTCGCCCTGCCCTACACGGACGAGGGCTGGTTCCCCACCGGCGACCTGGGCGCCCTGGACGACGAGGGCCATCTGCGCATCACCGGCCGCAAGAAGGACATCATCGTCACCTCCGCCGGCAAGAACGTCGCCCCCGCCCCGCTGGAGGACTGGCTGCGCGCCCACCCCCCTCGTCGCCCAGTGCATGGTCCTGGGCGACGGCCGCCCGTACGTCACCGCGCTCATCACCCTCGACCACGACGGGCTGCTGCACTGGCGGCACATGCGGCGCAAGGACCACCTCGCCCTGTGGGAGCTGGCCCGCGACGAGGAGCTGATCGGGCTGGTCCAGCGGGCCGTCGACGAGGCCAACCGGATGGTGTCGCGGGCCGAGTCGATCCGCGCGTTCCGGATCCTGACGCGGGAGTGGACGGAGGCGGGCGGGCACCTGACCCCGTCGCTGAAGCTCAAGCGGAGGGCGGTCCTGCGGGACTTCGGGCGGGAGATCGAGGAGATGTACGGGGGCCGAGGCGAGGAACCGCTCCGGCCCTGAACTCCCCTCACGGCCAGAGCAGTTCCCGCTCCCAGTCGCCGTTCGCCGCCCGCCGGTAGCGGAGCCGGACGTGCCGGCGCCGCTCGTCGCCCTGGAAGAACTCCACCTCGGCCGGCTCGACCACGTACAGCGTCCAGCTCGGCGCGTCGGCCTCCGGCTCCCGCAGCGCCCGGTCCCAGGCGGCGGCGCTCGCCTCGGCGAGGGCCGCCGTGGACTCCAGGACCTCGCTCTGGTGCCCCACGAGCGCGGAGGCGAGCGCACCGGGGGTACGGGCGTGGAGGTCGGCGTACGCCTCCTCGGGCGTCCCGGTGGACACCCGCCCCCGGATCCGGACCTGGCGGCCCTGGACCGGCCAGTAGAAGGTGAGCGCGGCCTCGGGCCGGCCTGCGAGCTGCCGCCCCTTGGCACTGCCCGCGTGCGAGGCGAAGTGCCAGCCCCGCTCGTCGGCGTCGTGGAGCATCACGATCCGCGCGTCCGGCCGCCCGTCCGCGTCGACGGTCGCGAGCGCCATGGTGTGCGGCTCCACGGCCTTGGCCTCCACGGCGGCCACGAACCACGCGTGGAAGAGCGGCAGCGGCTCGGCGGGCGCGTCGGCGGGCTCGAAGGCGGGCAGCTCGGTGTCCCAGACCCGGGACGACCGCAGGGCCTCGACGAAGGGTGACTGGCTGGTGTGCATGCCGCCCATCATGAGGCCCCGCGGGGGTGGGGGTCGCTATCGGGCGGTGTAGTAGCCGGCGATGTCGGCGAGGAGGTCGACGGTGCCGGAGTGGTTGTAGAAGGTGACCTTTCCTTCCTTCACCGGGACGACGACGAGGTTCGGGATCGTCTGGCCGGCGGTGAAGTTGAGGTTGGAGGCGGCGGTGCGGGTCGTCCCGTACGGGTAGACGGAGACGAAGCCGCCCGCGGTCGGGTTGGTCGCGGTCACGTTGAGGACGACCGCCGTGTACTTCGGGTCGACGTCGAGGCTGACGGTCTTGCCGGCCCCCACCTTGCCCTTGGCGACCCCGGTGCCGTTGCGGGTGTCCATGAGCCGCTTGGGCTGCATGCCGGTGAAGACGGAGCCGGTGTCCTTCTTGAAGTAGCCGGCGACGTCGGCGAGGAGGTCGACGGTGCCGTTCTTGTTGTAGAAGGTGACCTTGCCGTCCTTCACCGGGACGACGACCAGGTTGGGCACGGTCTGGCCGGCGGTGAAGTTGAGGTTCGAGGCGGAGGTCCGCTGGGTGCCGTGCGGGTAGACGGAGACGAAGCTGCCGGCGGTGGGGTTGGTCGCGGTGACGTTCAGGACGACGGCGGTGGCGCCCGGCTCGGTGACGGGCAGGGTGACGGTGCCGTTCGCGGCGAGCTTCGCCTTCGGGACGCCGGTGCCGTTGCGGGTGTCCATGAGGCGCTTCGGGGTGACGGGCGTGTAGGCGGAGCCCGCCGTGCCCGCGGTGTAGTAGCCCGCGACGTCGGCGAGCAGGTCGACCGAACCGGCGCGGTTGTAGAACTTCACGCGGCCGTCGACGACCGGCACGGTCACCAGGTTCGCGGCGGTCCGGCCGGCCGTGAAGTTGAGGTTCGACGCGGAGGTCTGCCCGGTCCCGGACGGGTAGACGGAGACGTGGCTGCTCGACGTGGCGTTGGTCGCCGTCACGTTCAGGACGACCGCCGTCACACCGGCGGCCGGCACCCCGCCGGTTCCCGTCACCTTGAGGGAGACGGTCTTCCCGGCGCCGACCTTGGCCTTCGGGACGCCGAGGCCGGAGCGGGTGTCCATGAGGCGGGCGGGGGTGACGGGGGTGTAGGTGCCGGGGAGGGTGGTGAGGCCGACGTCGAACGCCCAGACCGTGCCGGTGCGGCGGAGGCCGGCTCCGACGCCGTTCGCGGGCTGCGCGTTCATGACGTACGTGTACGTGCCGTCCTCGACGCCGCGGCCGAGGTCGTCCCGGCTGTCCCAGTCGACCGCGACGCCGGCACCGTTTCCGGTGGTGCCGCGGTACGTGCGGACGGTCTTGCCGGCCGGGTTCTTGATCTCGACGCTCCACGCCCCGACGGAACGGGACATGCGCCAGCGGAGCTGGCTGGTGCCGCCGGAGATCTGCCGCAGGTCCTGGTCGAGCAGTGTGAACGGCTGTGCGGCGACCGGGACGCGCTTGACGTGGATGTTCTTCTGGGCGTCGACGAACGCGACGTTCGCGCCGAACTTGTCCACGGTCCAGGTGCTCCCGCGCCCGTCGGCGGCAGCCCAGGCGGGGACGGCCGCGAAGTCCGTGGTCAGTCCGGTGACGGCGTTCGTCAGGAGCAGCTTGTTCGCGGTCCGGTCGTGGCGCACGACGAAGCCGTCACCGAGCAGGGACTCGCCCGCCGGCACGGCGACGCTCCTCTTGGCCGTGAGGTCGTAGATGCCGGCCTTGGCCGTCCCGCACGCCCAGTAGAGCCACCGGCCGACCGCCTGGAGCTCGGACGGCACGCAGCCGGAGCCGAGGTTGACCGCGGGGGAGGTCGCGCCGCTCAGCAGGTCGTAGGAGTTGACGGAGCCCGTCGAGGGGGCGGGCTTCCAGACCTTGGTGCCCCACAGGGCGGCGGCGGACTTGTGCAGGGTGAGGCGGACGTCCGGCTCGAGTGCGTAGTCGAGGTCGAGGTCGACCGCGTAGGTCGTGTCGCCGTTCTTCGCCAGGGCGAAACGGCCCGCGGCGTCCACGACGGTGCCCGCGGAGGGCAGCTCGGCGGTGCGGTTGGGCGTGGCGTCCACCCAGGCGCCGTTCCCGAACGCGGACTCGCCGTCGCCGAGCGAGCGCAAGCCGGACGGCTTGTCCCAGAGCGGGCGGTTGCGCCGGTGCGGTTCGCCGGCGGAGGGCGTGCCGGTCGCGCTCGTGTCGACGTCGAAGAGCGCCGGGGAGGAGCCCACGACGGAGTCGGCGAAGTAGCTCAGCCGACCGCCGCCCAGGGCCAGGCCGTTGCGTGTCCCGGGGACGCGCGGGACGCTCTGCACGGTGGCGGCACGGGGAGTGCCGTCCTCGCCGAGCGTGATGCGGTGCACCGCCCAGCCGGAGGCGCTGGTGCCGCCGACGGCCAGGACGCCGCCGTCGGGGGAGACGGTGAGGTTCGCGGTCGCGGCCGGGAGCAGGTCCGTCGTCGCGCCGCCGCCGAGAGGCACGGTCTGGAGCTTTTGGGCGAGGACGCCGCGCTGGTCGTAGGACGGGGCGGGGCGGACGAAGAGGACGTGGGTGCCGAGGACCGAGAACTCCACCTTGCCGAGGGAGTCGACCGGTGCCGGGACGACGGTGGTCACGGGCTGGGCGGAGGCGTCCGTGCGAGGCACCGTGTACAGCGTGCCGCTGCCGGTGGACCAGGCCAGGACGTGGTCCGGGGCGAGCCGGACGGTCGTGGCGTTCCGGAAGGCCGCGGGGAGCGGGGTCAGGGTGCCGGTCGCGTAGTGGAGGTAGAACAGGTCGCCGCCGAGGGAGGCACGGAGGACCGCGCCCCGGTCGTCCTGGCCGACCCGGCTCAGCGTGCCGGTGCCCTGCGGTACGCCGGTCACGGGGGTCTCGACGATGCCGCCGTCCACGGAGCGCACCAGAGTGAGGGCCACGGACGTGCCGTCGGCCTGGGCCGTGCTGGTGACGATGCCGTCGGCGTTGTAGACCCCGTACCAGCCGCGGCCCGCGGGGATGGCGATCGTGGTCGTGGTCTGCTTCGCGATGTCGGTCACGGTGACCGCGCCGCCGCCGGTGGTGATGTAGAGGCCGGAATGGCCGCTCTGGGCGGTCGTGGGCAGCGTGGTGCTCGCGCCGGAGGCGGTGTCCGTCCACAGGAGGCCGTCGGTCCCCTCCTGGCGGTGGACGTAGCCGGTGGCCCCGGCCTGGAGCAGGGTCTCCTCGCGCGGCTTGGCGCGTCCCGCGTCCGGGATCACGACCTCGTCGGCCGCCGGGGTCTCGTCGGCGAGGGCCGGGGCGGCCAGCGCGGTGGTGAGGCCGGCCGCGACGGCCAGGGTGGTCGCTGCCGCGAGCGTGGCGCGGGTGCGTATGCGGGTGTACAAGTGATTCCCCTCCGAAGCCTGTTCAGGCAGAGGACGGGTGGCCTTCGTTCGCGCGTGCTCCGCGCGGCCCCTCCCGGCGCTTCCCGTCCGAAGGCGCGATCGTAACAGGGGCCCCAGCCGCACCGGAAGCGGGTTTCGAACGGGTTCAGATGCCCTGGAACGTCCCGTTCTCCGGCTTCATCCGGCCCGCCCCCTCCGTCGCCCCTCGCGCCTGCTCCCCGTACGCGGCGTGCTCCCCGTAGGTGGCGTGCTGCCCGTAGGCGGCGTGCTGCCCGTACGCGGCGTGCTGCCCGTACTCCTTCACCGGCACCGCGTCGGCCGCCCGCTGGATCTCCTCGCGGATCTTGCGGGCGATCAGGTTCTTCCACGGGGTCTTCGGCAGGGTCCGCACCAGGAACATGCGCAGGGCGATCTTCCGGCGGGACGAGACCGTCATCTCCTTCGCCATCTTCTCCGCGAAGCGCCGGTTGAGTTCGACGCCCGGCCGCATCACCTCCTCGTACGCCGCGAAGCCCGCCACGTGGTCGCCGCCCGCCGCCGCGAGTTCGCCGGCCAGGACGTAGGCGCCGGTGAGGGCGAGGCCGGTGCCCTGGCCCGAGGCGGGGGAGGTGCAGTGGGCGGCGTCGCCGAGGAGGACGACGCGGCCCCGGGACCAGCGGTCCATGCGGATGGTGGCGATCGCGTCGAAGTAGAAGTCGTCGGCCTCCGCCGCGTCCGCGATCAGGTGCGGGATCTCCCAGTCGTCCCCCGCGAACGCGTCCGCGAGCAGGCGCTTCTGGGCGGGGGTGTCGCGGTGGTCGTAGGCGAGTTCGGCGGGGGAGGCGAAGACGAAGCAGTTCTTGGCGGCGCCCGTGCTCTCGCCGGAGGTGCTGTAGACGGAGACCAGCTTGCCGGGGCGGGCGTGGTAGGTCTCCCAGCGGTCCAGGCGGAGGCGGTTCGGGGCGGTGAAGATCGAGATGTAGGCGCCGAGGTGGTGCCGGAACCGCCGCTCGTCGCCGAAGACCAGCCGCCGGGTGTGCGAGTGCATCCCGTCCGCGCCCACCACCAGGTCGAAGCGGCGCCGGGTGCCGCTCTCGAAGACGACGTCGACGCCCTCGCCGTCGTCGTGCAGGGAGGCGATCGAGTCGCCGAAGAGGTACTCGACGTCCTCGCGGGTCTTCTCGTGGAGGATGCGGGCGAGGTCGCCGCGCATGATCTCGTCGTCCTGCTCCGCCCGGCCGCCGAAGATCTCGGCGGGCAGCTCGCCCACGGTGCGGCCCCGCGCGTCGACGTACGAGCCGCCCGCCATGTCCGTGGAGGCCGCGCGGACCTCGGCCAGGATGCCCATCCGCTCGCAGATCTCGATGGCCCCGCCGCGCAGGTCGACCTTGTAGCCGCCGGTGCGCAGTTCCGGGGCGCGCTCGACGACCGTGGGGACGAAGCCGTAGCGGTGCAGCCAGAGTGCGAGGGCGGGGCCGGCGATCGAGGCGCCGGAGATCAGGACCGTACGGGCTGCGCGCATGGGGGGACTCCTTGTCGGTGGGTGCGGGGCCGTCGCGGCCCCGCACCCCCGACTATACGGATGTCCTACACGCCTGTCTATGACAACTGTATAGATCTCAGTCCCGACCCAGGACGACCGTCCCCGACGAGCAGAACCAGCCCCCCGTCCCCGACGCCACCGCCAGCTCCGGCAGGGAGCCGTCCGGGCGGCGCACCTGGAGTCCCGGTGCCTCGCCGCGGAGCTGGCGGACCGCCTCGACGAGCAGGAACAGGCCCCGCATCCCCGGGTGGCAGGCGGAGAGGCCGCCGCCGTCGGTGTTGACCGGCAGCCGTTCCCGCCGGTCCTTGTCCTGGAAGAACGCGCCCCCCTCGCCCTTCGCGCAGAAGCCCAGGTCCTCCAGCGTCACCAGGGTCATGTAGGTGAACGCGTCGTAGATCTCGGCGAGTTCGATGTCGGCGGGGGTCACGCCCGCCCGCTCGAAGGCCAGCCTGCCGCTGACCGCCGCCGGGGAGACCGTGAAGTCCTCCCACTCCGACATCGTGGTGTGCGAGACGTACTCCCCGGTGCCCAGCACCCAGACCGGGGCCTTCGCCGTGTCCGGCACGTACTCCTCGGCCGCGAGCAGCACCGCGCAGCCGCCGTCGCTGCGGATGCAGCAGTGCAGCTTGGTGAAGGGGTCGGCGATCATCGGGCCGGCCAGCACCTCGTCGACGGTGACGGGGTCCCGGAACATCGCCTCCGGGTTGAGGGCCGCGTTCGCCCTGGCCTGGACGGCCACCTCGGCCAGCTGCTCCAGGGTGGTGCCGTACTCGTGCATGTGCCGGCGGGCGGCCATCGCGTACTTGGCGATCAGGGTGTGGCCGTACGGCACCTCGAACTGGAGCGGGCCGCGGGCGCCGAACGAGAGGTTGGAGGTGCGCCGCCGTGCCTTGATGTCGGCGCGGGCGGTGGAGCCGTAGACCAGCAGCACCGCGTTGGCGCGGCCGGTCGCGATGGCGTCGGCGGCGTGCGCGGCCATGACCTCCCAGGTGGCGCCGCCGACGGCGGTCGAGTCCACCCAGCGGGGCCGCAGTCCCAGGTACTCGGCGACCTCCACCGGGGCGAGGGTGCCGAGGCCCGCCGAGGCGAGGCCGTCGATGACGGAGCGGTCGAGGCCGCTGTCCGCGAGGGCGCGGCGGGCGGCCTGGGCGTGCAGGGCGTAGGGAGTGGCCTCGTCGACGCGGCCGCAGTCGGAGAGGGATATGCCGACGACGGCGACGCGGCGACGGCGGTCCCCTGAGGTGGTGGGCATGAATCTGACGGTACATCAGATTTGGTGGATCCGGGGGTGGGGGCGGGGTGTCGGGGTCCGGCCCCCGCTCGGTCGCCGCCCGTCCGCCGTCCACCCCGGTCCGGGCGCCGCCCCCGTCGGGGGCCCTGTCGGACCGGGGGTGCCGTGGTCTGTGTTTCTGGCGCTCCCCGCCCTAATATGACGCCCCGTCAGTTACGGAGGGGAGCCCCATGCGTACCGCCGCCGTCACCGAAGAGCAGCAGGAGATCCGCAGGACCCTGCGCGAACTCCTCGCCCAGCGGGCAGGACCGGCCGAGATCCGCGCCGCCGTCGCCACCCCCGAGGGATACGACGCCGGGCTCTGGGCCACCCTGGCCGGCACCCTCGGCCTGCCCGCGATCGCCCTGCCCGAGGAGTACGGGGGAGTCGCACGCGGCCCCGCCGCACTCGCCCTCGCCTGCGAGGAGACCGGCCGCGCCCTCGCCCCCTCCCCGCTGCTCGCCACCGCCGTCCTCGTCGCCCCGCTGATCGCCGCCCTCGGCACCGAGCGGCAGCGCGCCGAGCTGCTGCCCCGGATCGCCGACGGCTCCCTGACCTGCGCCCTCGCCGTGCCCGGGGGGTCGCTGCCGCTCGCCCTCGGGCTCACCGGCGACAACGCGGCCGAGCCCTGGGCCGGCGGTGGGCGCTCGGGCGGCGTCCAGGCCACCCGGCCCGCCGGCGGCGAGCACTGGTCGCTCTACGGCGAGGCCGTCCACGTCCTCGACGGGCACAGCGCCGGACTGCTCCTGGTCGCCGCGCACGCCGGCGGCTTCCCGCGCAGTCGCACCCTGCTCTTCCTCGTCCGCGGGGCGGAGGGCGCGGCCGGGCTCGTACGGCGGCGGCAGCCCGCCCTCGACGCCACCCGCTCCCAGGCCACCATCCAGCTCCGGGACGTGCCGGCGGAGCTGCTGGGGGAGGAGACCGGGGAGGCGCCGACGGTCCTCGCCGCGCTCGCCGCCACCGGACGCACGGCCGCCGTCGCGCTCGCCGCCGAGGCGGTCGGCGCCGCGCGCGCCGCCCTCGACCACGCCGTCGCGCGGCTCGGTGCAGGCGAGCGGCCCGGTGGCCCGGCCGGTTCCCTCCGGGCGGTCGAGCCCCGGCTCGCCGAGCTCCTGGTCCAGGTCGAGTCCGCCCGCTCGCTCACCTTCTGCGCGGCCCTCGACGGCGCGGAGCCGGAGGCCGGCGCGCTGGCCCTCGCCCAGGCCCTCGAAGCGCTGCGGGCCGCCGCCGCGGAGACCGCCCGGCCGCACGGCGGCATCGGCGTCACCGGGGAGCACGACGCCCAGCTGTACTTCAAGCGCGCGGCCGCCGACGAGCTCCTCTTCGGCCCCGCCCACCGGCTGCGCGCCCGCGCCGCCGAACGCAGCGGACTCTTCGGAGAGGTGGCCTAGATGCCGATCGGACTGCGCCTGATGCAGAAGGTCTCCTCCACCCGGGCCTTCGCCAGGGTCGCCCCGCACTTCATCCCCGCCATGGACCGGACCGTGCACCGGCTGACCCGCGGCAAGGTGATGCTGAGCGCGCAGATGCTGCCGGGCGTGGTCCTCACCGCCAAGGGCGCGAAGTCCGGGCTGCCGCGGGTCACCCCGCTCGCCTGCATGCCGGAGCCCGCGGACGGCACCTGGCTGCTGATCGGCTCCAACTTCGGCCGCCCGGGACACCCGGCCTGGACCGCCAACCTCCTCGCCCACCCGGACGCCGAGGTCAGCTGGCGCGGCGAGAGCTTCCCCGTGCGGGCCCGGCTGCTCACGGGGGAGGAGCGGGCGGCGGCCTGGCGGGCGGCGCTGGCCTTCTGGCCGCCGTACGCGACGTACCAGGCGCGGATCGACCGCGAGATCCGGCTCTTCCGGCTGACCCGGACCCCGGCGGAGGGGTAGGAGGGGAGAAAGAACGCCGGCGGCAGTCCGGTACGCGTACAGATACGGGTACCGGACCGCCGCCGGCGCGACAGGACGGGTGAAGGAGGGCCCGGGGGGCTCGCGGGGGCTACTTCGTCGGCTTCTTGCCCGTGATCCCCAGGTGCACCAACAGGGCCAGGTTCGGCTTGAGTTCGGCCTGCTTCACGCCCCAGGTCTGGAAGCCCTTCTGGTGGCCGGCGACCGCCGCCAGCATGGCCACCAGCGAGCCCGCCATCGCCGCGGGGCTGACGTCCTTGTCGACCTTGCCCTTCGCCTGGAGCTCCTTCACCGCGTCCGTCAGGGAGTTGGTGACCGAGTTCAGGATCTTCATGCGGATCTTGTAGAACCGCTTGTCGCCCTCCGCGGCCCCGAGGTCCACCACCCGCAGGATCGCGTCGTGTCGGCGCCAGAAGTCCAGGAATCCCTCGACCAGTTCCTCGGAGGTCTGCCAGCCGGCCTTGCCGACCCAGGAGCGGCCGGAGACCAGATCGGTCAACCCCGCGCCCTCCTTGGCCATTTCCTCCGCGATCTCGAGGACGGCGCCCTCGACGTCAGGGAAGTACTGGTAGAACGTCGCGGGTGAAGTACCCGCCTTCCGGGCCACGTCGATGACCTTGACGTCCCGGTAGGGCGAGGAGCTGAGCATCTCGCCGAGGCAGTCGAGCAGCTTCTGCCGCGTCGCCTGGCCGCGTCGTCCGGCCACGCGGCCGTCGACGGTGCGTACTTGTCCTGTCATGCCGTCAGCTTACCGAGGGGTGATCGGCGCGCGATTCGGCCGACTGCAAATGGGTATTCGGCCCACTTCCGGCCCCGCCCAGGCCCGCCCAGGGCCCGCCCCAGGCCCGTCCCCGGCCCGCATCGCGCCCTCTTTCGAGCCCTCCCTCCCCCCTCCCGCTCCCCGATAGGCTTATTAACAGCCTGTGGACAACTTCGGTGGACAACCGCCCGGGAACCCTTGCGGGACAAGGCTTCCCGGCCCCATAAAAGAACATATGTTCGTTTTTGGAGGGGTGCGGGGCAGGGGGACGGACCCTAGCGTGGGGCCATGGCCGTATTCACACAGGGCACCCCCTGCTGGGTGGACGCGCAGCTCCCCGACCTGGAAGCGGGCAAGCGCTTCTACGGCGAGCTCTTCGGCTGGAGCTTCGACCCCGAGCGCGACGAGGCCCGCCTCGACGGCAAGCGGGTGGCCGGCCTCCTCCCCAAGCGCGACGGCCGGATGCCCACCACCTGGACCGTCTACCTCGCCACCACCGACGCGGGCGCCCTCGCCGCCCGGATCAAGGCCGCCGGCGGGCAGATGGTGATGGAGCCCTACCCCGTCGGCCCCTTCGGCGTCCGGGCGCTGGCCGCCGACCCGGGAGGCGCCGTCTTCGGACTGCGCCAGTCCGGCGACGACGACGGCTTCGAGGCCGTGAACCGGCCCGGCGCCTTCTGCTGGATGGAGGTCTACACGCGGGAGCCCGAGTCGGTCGACACCTTCTACGCCACCGTCTTCGGCTGGCTCGGCCGCCAGGCCGACCCCGCCGCCGAGGGCCGCGACGGCTCCTTCGACTACCGCGTCTGGTCCCCGCCCGGCTCCCGCACGGGCGACGACTCCGCCTTCGGCGGCCGGGCGCTCATGACCGACGCCTTCCCCGCCGAGCTGCCCGGCCACGTCCTGCCCTACTTCGCCGTCCACGACTGCGACGCGGCCTGCGCCACCGCCGTCCGCCTCGGCGGGCGGGTCGCCACCGACCCGTTCGACACCCCGCACGGCCGGATCGCGGTGCTCCACGACAACCAGGGCGCCCGCTTCGCCGTCCTCGCCGAACCCGCGGACTGAGCCGCCGCACGCGCGGTGACACGAGCGGTCGCATGCGCGGTGATATGAGCTGGGACACCCCGATCCGCCCCCGGGTTCGCAACCACCGCCCCGGACAGGAAGAATCAGGGGCCACGGGGCCGTACCCTCATGGCCCTACGGGGAGGTGGCAGGCAAGTGGAGCAGCTGACGCAGCACGACCCGAGACGGATCGGGCCCTTCGAGGTGCTGGGCCGGCTCGGTGCGGGCGGCATGGGCCTCGTCTATCTCGCGCGCTCGGCGTCCGGGCGGCGCGTGGCGATCAAGACCGTACGGACGGAGCTCGCCGAGGACCAGCTGTTCCGCGTCCGCTTCACCCGCGAGGTCGAGGCCGCGCGGGCGGTCTCCGGCTTCTACACGGCGGCCGTCGTCGACGCCGACCCGCGCGCCGCCGTGCCGTGGCTCGCCACCGCGTACGTACCGGCGCCCTCCCTCGAAGAGATAGTGAACGAGTGCGGGCCGCTCCCGGCCCAGGCGGTCCGCTGGCTCGCGGCCGGCGTCGCCGAGGCCCTGCAGTCCATCCACGGCGCCGGGCTGGTCCACCGCGACCTCAAGCCCTCCAACGTCCTCGTCGTCGAGGACGGCCCCCGGGTGATCGACTTCGGCATCGCGTCCGGCGTGTCCAACACGCGCCTGACCATGACCAACGTCGCGGTCGGCACCCCGGCCTACATGTCCCCCGAGCAGGCCCGCGACTCGCGCAGCGTCACCGGCGCGAGCGACGTCTTCTCGCTGGGCTCCATGCTGGTCTTCGCCGCCACCGGGCACGCCCCCTTCCACGGCGCCAACCCGGTCGAGACCGTCTTCATGCTGCTGCGCGAGGGCCCCGACCTGGAGGGGCTGCCCGACGAGCTGCGCCCGCTGATC